>URCP01000047.1 GCA_900546315.1 uncultured Eubacteriales bacterium | reverse complement strand
AGGTCCTGATGGCCGCCAAGTGCAGGAACGCCGGCACGGAGATCCTCAAGCCCCACCTCACCAGCGAGAACTCCGAGCCTCTGGGCCGGGCCTGTCTGGGCACCGTGAAGGGCGACCTCCATGACATCGGCAAGAACCTTGTCCGCATGATGATGGAATCCAAGGGCCTCAACGTCATCGACCTCGGCGTCGATGTGCCTGCCGAAAAGTTTGTCGCAGAAGCACAAAAATACAACGCAAAAGTCATCGGATGTTCGGCGCTTCTCACAACAACTATGCCCGAAATGGGAAGGGTCGTCGAAAAGGTGAAGGAAGCCGGGCTCGACGCTCAGGTTCTCGTCGGCGGCGCGCCGGTCAGCGACGAGTTCGCGAAGACGATCGGGGCGACCTATACGCCGGACGCCGCTACATGTGCTGACCAGGCTATTAAAATATTATCGGCTTAAAATTCATAAATAATTTACTATAAAGGAAATAACATGAACATCGGACTGATCGGATTCGGCTCGATGGGGCGGACGCACACTTTTTCAGTCGCCTCACTGCCGTTCTTTTACAAGGATCTGCCTTTCGAGGCAAAAATTACCGGAATCTACACGCGCACGCCGGAGACCCGCGAGAAGGCGGCGAAGGAGTTCGGCTTCACAAGAGCTTATTCCAGTGAAGACGAGATGATAAATGATCCGTCGATCGACGTGATCGATATAACATCGCCGAACACCGCGCATTACGAGACGATTAAAAAGGCGATCGCCGCGGGGAAGAACGTGCTCTGCGAGAAGCCGCTCTGCGTGACGAGCGCGGAGGCTTTCGAGTGCGCGAAAATGGCGGACGAGGCGGGGGTCACGGCGCAGATCGTGTTCAATAACCGCTTTTTGTCGCCTGTCATGCGCGCGAAGGAGCTGATCAACGAGGGGAGACTCGGAAAAATAGTGAGTTTTCGCTGCGCGTACCTGCACGCGTCCTGCACTGACCTCGAGAAAAAGGCGGGGTGGAAGCAGGATCGGACGATTTGCGGCGGCGGGGTGCTGTTTGACCTCGGGTCGCACGCGATTGATCTGGTTTATTATCTGTGCGGAAGGTTCCGCGGCGTGACCGGGATGTCGCAGATCGCGCATCCGGTGCGGCTCGGGATGGACGGCAAGGAGTGGCGCACTAACGCGGACGAGGCGTTCTATATGCTGGCGGAGCTTGAGTGCGGCGCGAAGGGGACTGTCGAGGCGAGTAAGCTGGCGGTCGGCGCTAACGATGATTTTACCTGCGAGATTTACGGCGAGAAGGGCGCGGTTCGGATTGATATCATGAATCCGAATTGGCTGGAGTTTTATGATATGGACGATGAGACCGGCGATCTCGGCGGGGAGCGCGGGTTCAAGCGGATTGAGTGCGTGGGGCGTTATCCGGCTCCGGGCGGGATTTTCCCGGGCGTCAAGGCGCCGATCGGGTGGCTGCGCGGGCATATCGGGTCGATGTATTCGTTCCTCGATTCGGTGAGTTCGCACAGGAAGGCGTGCCCGTCGTTTGACGACGCGGCGCATATTCAGCGCGTGATGGAGGCTGGATATGAGTCGGACGAGAGCGGACGCTTTGTGCTGATCTGAGAATAGCGAAAAAACGCAGCCCGTGGGGAGTTTTCCCGACGGGCTGTGGCACGGATATTGGTCCGGGCGAAAAAATATAAATTGTTTGAAGTTTCTAGGAAGGGGTGTGGGGAAACCCTCTTTTCAAAGAGGGTTTCCCCACGTAAAATTACATATGATTAACGATAAAATGCGAGTTATAGGTCTGACCGGCGGTTCCGGCGCGGGGAAGGGCGAGTTGTCGCTTTGTCTGATGAGTTATGGGATACGGGTGCTTGATACGGATAAGGTTTCGCGGCTTGTTACGGCGCCGGGGAGTCGGTGTCTTGAGGAGCTTGTGGAGCGGTTCGGCGAGGTGATACTTCGTGAGGACGGGCGGCTTGACCGGCATGGGCTCGCGAGGATTGTGTTTGCCGAGCCGGATCCGGAGGCGCGGAAGGATAAGTTGACGGCGCTGAACAGGATTACGCATAAACATATTATCGCGGAGATTAACGCTTGGCTTGAGGGGCGTGCTAAGGCGGGGGATACGCTGGCTGTCGTGGACGCGCCGCAACTTTTTGAGTCGGGGTTTGATAAGCATTGCGATTTTATTATCGGGGTGATCGCGGACCGGGAGGTTCGGATCCGCCGGATAGTTGCGCGGGACGGGATTGACCGGACGGCGGCTGAGAAGAGGATCGATTCTCAGCATAGCGACGAATTTTTCACTGAGCATTGCGATTTCGTTGTCTATAATAACGGCGGGATTGATTCGCTTGAGGGGCAGACTGAGAATATTCTTAAGAAGATAAATTATGATAAGATCGCGCGGTAGGCGTCTGGCGGGCGGCGTTTGCGTGCTGCTCGCGGCGGCGGTCATTTTGTCGGCGGCGCTTTATTGGAATTTTCGGATTCGTCCGGAGCAGGAGCGGCGGATGTACCCGAGGGAGTATTCGGAGCTTGTCGAGAAGTACGCGTTTGAGAATTCGCTGCCTGTAGAGCTTGTTTTCGCGGTGATATTGACTGAGAGTTCGTTCCGCGCGGATGCTTTGTCGTCTGCGGGGGCTAAGGGGCTGATGCAGATCACTGACGATACGAATGATTGGATTTCGCGGATGCAGGGGGATGTCGGCTGGCTCGAGGACGCGGAGGTTACGGATGAGCTTTTTGACCCGGAGACAAATATCCGGCGCGGATGCTATTTTCTGGCGTATCTGCGCGGGCAGTTCGGGTTTGACGAGGAGGCGCTCGCGGCGTATAACGCCGGGATCGGGCGGGTCCGGAATTGGCTTCAGGAGCCGGGAATGACCGATAGTGACGGACGACTTATAACTGAGAAGATACCGATTGCCGAGACGCGGAATTATGTGCGGAAGGTGCTGGACGCGGCGGAGAGGTATCGGGAGATTTATTCGGAATGAAACAACGCTGTTGTGAAAAATGCACAACAGCGTTGTTTTTATAGTGATTCAGGGTTCAGACCGCATTCTCGGGCTACTTCTTCGAAGGAAATGAGTTTTCTTTGTGACTTTGATTTTTTGCTGTTGGCGAGCAGGGCGTTGCAGAAGATGTCGTCGGCTTCTTCGGCTGAGAACTTTGATTCGAGAAAATCGACAACGGATTTTATTTGCTCGTCCGGAATTGCTTCGAGCAGCTTTTTTGCGTAGAAACGTTCGGTCATGATTCACCTCAAATAATGTTTGAAAGTTTTATGAAGGGGGTATGGGGGAAACGCTTTTTCAAAAGCGTTTCCCCCATCGTTCCTTATTTCTGCACAATATGGAACGCGAACCCGCCGATTTCGTCCTTGAAGTATACGGCTTTGGTTTCGCCGCGCTCGAATTTCGCGAGAAAATCGGGGTCGAATTCGATTCCCATGTTCTGGAAATAGAATATGGCGCGGTCGAGGAAGTTCACGCCGATTGCTATGTGTCCTAGAGTGCCTTTGAAGTGGGTGTACATGAGTTCGATGTCGGCGCCGGCGAAGGCGCCGCCTTCGTTCAGGGTCTGGGAGTAGCCGAACATTTTGGTCAGGAGGTTCAGGGTTTTCAGGGCTTCGTCTTTGCTGTCGAAGTTGATTCCTACGTGGCGCAGTTCGAAACCGTGCATCTGCATTACCGCGGCGCGGGTGAGTTCTTCGATTTTGGCGAAGTTGCCGGAGTTTATGAGGTCGCTTGAGACCATGTAGCTGCCGCCGCAGGCGAGGATTTTGTTGAATTTTAAGTAGTCGAGGATGTTGGATTCGTTCAGGCCGCCGGTGGGCATGAATTTCAGATTGCCGTAGGGGGCGGACATGGCTTTGATCATGGGGAGACCGCCTGCCGCTTCGGCGGGGAAGAATTTCACTACGTCGAGACCGAGCTCGAGGGCGGCTTCGATGTCGCTGGGGTTGGAGCAGCCGGGGGTTATTGGGACTCCGATTTTCTGGCAGTGGGCTACTACTTTGGGGTTGAGACCGGGGCTGACTATGAATCTGGCGCCTGCGGCTACGGCTTCGTCTGCCTGATCGGGGGTGAGGACGGTGCCGGCGCCTACGAGCATCTGCGGGAATTCGGTGGTGATCCGCTTGATTGCTTCGGCGGCGCATTTGGTTCTGAAGGTGATTTCGGCTACCGGAAGTCCTCCGTCGCAGAGTGCCTTTGCGAGCGGTACTGCCTTTTCGACATCATCGATTTTGACAACCGGCACGATGCCGTACAGCCCGATCTTTCTGAGAATTTCGTTCATTGCTTTACTCCTTTATTTTTATAAAGTTTCTCGGATGGGGGGGGGGTAAACCCTCTTTTCAAAGTGGGTTCCCCCGCTTTACTTTATCTGTAGAACGCTTTTATAGCCTTGTGGGTCATATAAACGTCGATTTTGGAAACGACTTCGTATGGCGCGTGCATGGAGATTACCGGGACGCCGAGGTCTACTGTGTCGATGTTGGCTTTGGCTATGAATTTTGCGACGGTTCCGCCGCCGCCGAGGTCGACTTTGCCGAGTTCAGCCATTTGCCATGCTACGTTGTCGTGGTCGAAGGAGTTTGTCACGAAGGAGACGAATTCGGCGGAGGCGTCGGAGGTGCCGGATTTACCGCGGGAGCCGGTGTATTTGGAGAGGACTACGCCGTGACCGAGCATGGCGGAGTTGCGTTTTTCGAAGACTTCGGGAAAGTTGGGGTCGTAGGCGACGTTGACGTCGGCGGAGAGGCATTTGGAGTGGGCGCGGACGGCGCGGGGGTTGCCGTTA
This sequence comes from uncultured Eubacteriales bacterium, assembly GCA_900546315.1. Lineage (GTDB taxonomy): Bacteria > Bacillota > Clostridia > Oscillospirales > CAG-272 > Flemingiibacterium. The sequence continues at coordinate 15,877 of URCP01000047.1, read as the reverse complement.
AGGGCAAGGGCGATTTCTTCGAGGACGTCTTCGAAGATCTGGCATTGCATACCGCTGACGCCTTCGCTGCCGATTTCTTCTTTGTCGGCTAAGATGGTCATGAGGGTGTGTTCGGAGTCTTCGCTGTCGAGGATGGCGGTTACAGCGGGGTAGGCGCAGACGCGGTCGTCGTGGCCGTAGGAGCCTATGAGCGAGCGGTCGAAGCCTATGTCGCGGGCTTTCGCGGCGGGGACGGCGCAGAGTTCGGAGTTTATGAGGTCAGCTTCGGTGCAGCCGTATTTTTCGTTCAGGGCGGCGAGGACGTTCAGTTTTACGGCGTCGGAGAGTTTTTCGTCGGACGCGTAGGGTTCGGTTCCGGCGAGGACGTTGAGCTGTTCGCCTTCGATTATTTTCGCGGCGGATTTTTCGTATTGGAGCTGCGCGAGGTGCGGCGGGAGGTCGTTGATGTAGAAGCAGGGTTCTTCGTCATTTTCACCATAGGTTACGTTGACGTCGCCGTTTTTCGTGCAGATTACGCCGTGGAGGGAGAGCGGGGTGGCTACCCACTGGTATTTCTTTATACCGCCGTAGTAGTGGGTCTTGAAGAAGCACATTTCGGCTTCCTCGAAGACGGGGCAGGGCTTGAAGTCGACGCGCGGGGAGTCGATGTGCGCGGCGGCGATCCGGACGCCGTTTTCGATCGGCTCGGTGCCGACTTTGAAGATTATGATCGACTTGCCGCGGTTGTTCAGGTAGTATTTGCCGCCGCGGACGATTTTGTCGCCTATTTCGTAGGCGATGTATCCTTTTGCTTCGAGCATCGGGATGGTCTCGCGGACGACTTCGCGCTCGGTTTTGCCGTTGTCGAGGAACTTTTTATAACCGACGCAGTAGTCGGCTGCGGATTTCTTCAGCTCTTCGCGGTCTTCGCGCGCGAAAGCGTTCTCGTTTTTGTAGAGGAGGGTCTTCGGGTCGAATTTTTCTTCCATATTTATATATCCTTTCGGGTTTTGTCATTTTGCCGGAAATTTCCCCGGAAATTTCCGTGTACCCCTATTATACCACATTTTCACCGTGAATTCAAGGGGACGGCGGCAATTTTAACATGGCTGTAAACTATATTGCTTGCTAACAGAATGAAGTAGTAATACGTTACTCCGTAAGCTCCGCCATGCTTTCGTCAATTTCACGGAGAATTTCGCTCTGGCGCGGCTTGTCGGTCAGGTAGGTGTGCGAGAGAAGGTCGAAATAGCTCTCGGCGTGCGTGCCGATGTAGCGCTTTTCTTCGGCGTATTTACGCATGAAATCGAGCTTTTCCTCGGTCGTCTTTGCCGCCGGGTCGCAGAGCATCGACTCGGTCGCGAGGATGTTTCGCTGACGGTCTGCGGCTTTGCGCCATTTGTCGAGGTCCGGCGAGATCGGTTCCGGCTCTTTCCCGAGGACGATGTCCGGAAGTTCCGCGCCGAAATATCTGAGGAAGCACTCGGCGATGCGCGCGTAGCCGGCGTCTATCGGGTGAACCGGGTCTGTGCCGAAGAGCTTTTCGTCGAGGTACAGCTCGGAGATCCGCGCGTGGACGTCGATCAGGTCGAGGTTCAGCTTCTTCGCGAGCTTTCTGACGTACTCGGCGTAATAAAGCATCAGCGCGTGACCGCCCTTGTACGCGCCTTTGACGGCGTGCTCCGCGAACGGGCAGGGTGTGCAGAGAATCACTTTGACGCCGTGGTCTTTCAGCAGATTGCACAACTTTTCGAGGTTCTTCTTGTACTCGCGGAAGGCGAAAGCGAGACGGTTGTCGCGCTCCTCTGTCCTCGGCGAGCCGAGAAGGTCGCGCCAGGAGTCGTTCACGCCGAGCATTATCGTCGCGTGCGTCGGGCGGAACGGCAGGATGTCCTCGTCGAAAAAGCGAAGTATCGTCGGGACTGACGCGCCGGAGATGCCGCAGTTGCGGAAGGTCACGTGCAGATTGTGGAAATTCTTCCGGTAATAGTCGATGACACGCGAGGGATAGTTGTTTGCGTGGGTCAGACTGTCGCCTATGAACGCGAGGCGGGAATTTTCTGGTAATACAGGCATGGTTATCCTCCTTTGTAGTCACGTAAACAGTGGAGCGGGCGACCAATGGTCGCCCCTACAGAGCTTTGTGCAAATTATACAAATTATATTAATTGGATACTTGAAATTATTTTATTACCGTCGCGAGATCGTCGATCACGATTCCGGAGAAGTACATCTTCAGCATATCCTTCGCGGCGACGCCCTGCTTTGCGAGGTCACGAAGCCCGATCTGCGAGAGCCCGACGCCGTGGCCGTAGCCCTTGCCGACGAAGATGAAGTTGCCGCTGTTCTCGGCGTAAACTGTCTGGCGAACCGTCGTCGACGTCACCTTGCCGAGCTGCTTCGTGCCGTCGGACGTGACGGCGGTCGCGCTGTTCATGTCGGGGATGGACGCCTTTCCGGACGCGGTCATGACTGCGACGCCCGTGGAATTGTCGTGCGAAGTCGTGCCGGACGCCGTTATTACGGGTGTCGAGGTCATCGATTCGGTATTGAAGGTAGTTATGTCGGCGTCGACCTTGCCCTTGCCGACGACGAAATTCGCGCTCTTCACGTACTTCGCGAGGGCGGAGCGGACTGAATCGGTGCGCTTTATCGTGACCGAGCCGCCGGACGTGCCGGTTATTGTCAGCTCTGCTATGTATGTAGAATTGTCGGCGAGACGATCTATCGTTATCGACGCGACGTTTCCGCTGATCGAATAACCTTTGGAGCGCAGGTAATCGGCGAGCTCCGACGGGCTGACCTCGGTCTGCCACGTGCCGTAGGAGTGGTTCGTGTAGATCTCCCACGGGGTCTCGATCGCGTGCAGGTACGGCACCTCGGAGCCCCACGCGTCCTTCGCGGAGACCGTGACGCCGCCCGAGACGGCGCTGTAGAACGCCTGAACTATTTTTCCGTCATATATCATTACCTGACCGGAGGTCTCGCGGACCGCCTGCTCGACGACGTCGGTCACTCGCGCGCGACCCTGATACACCTGACAGTGCGTCGAGTTGCAGAGGTCGAAGCCGTACGCCCTGTGCCTGTTCAGCGACGACATCGTGTAGGAGCGGACGACGATCGCGAACGCCTTCTGCGACTCGAGCGGCCATGAGGACGATATTTCATACGGAAGGACGCCCTCAATGTAGTCGCCGAGCGCCATCACGTTCGTCAGCGAGACGCCGTCGGTGTAGCCGGCGTTCGGGTCGGTCGCGATATTCTCGCGGCGGAACATGAAGATGCCGTCGTACTGCTTCTTCGCGGGGGTGACGAGGTAATTCTTCGTGCCGTCGGCGGAGGGACGCGCGGTCAGACCGAGCGCCGTCACGTCGGACGCGTCGTACTCGAACAATATCTCGTCGGTGTACGGGTTGACGAGCGACACGCCGGTCTTTGTCGGAGAAACTGTATAAATGTCGAGGTCGGCGATGACCGAAGAAATCTTCGAAGCCGCCGCCTGCGCGTCAGCCGACGTCGCGAAATTCCCGGAGCGCAGAGAAAATCCGCTGTCGCCGTAGAACGGGAAGACGTCGTATCCGAGCGACGCGAGAGTCTCGTCGAGCGCGGCGAGCATTGTCTCACAGGTTTCTCTGGCCATACCCGAGCCTATCCCGACGTGATATCCGCCTATTTTTACCGTGTCGTTTCCGGACGCGACGCGGTAGGTCATGTCGGTTTTCGCAAGGTTTTCGTCGACCACGGCGGCTACCTTTGTAAGTGATAACTCCCATATTTCACGCGACGGGAGGTCGGGGACAGAGCGGTCCACCGTCTCAATCCCGAAGCCGTTCGCGGCGTCCGTCTCGAAGCCGACCGTCACGTTCTCGCCGTACATGAGCCCGACGCGGACGCGCTTCGTGTCGCTCGCCGACGCGGATAAAACCGACGTATCATCGGCATCCGCTGCGTAAACACGCGTCAGGAGCAGGTTGTAGACAAGCGTCACCGCCGTGCCGCCGACCATCATTATCGCGAGTATCAGGCAGAGGATGCGGCGCATTCTGTCGCGCTTCGCGGTCTTACTCTTGTGCTTATTCTCCAAGGTGATATTCTCCCCTGACCATTATGTAGATTTCGTCGCTGGTGACGAGAATGCCGCGTCCGTCGCCGCCGCGCGGGATCATCAGGCTGTGCTGGAGCGGGACGATATCGGAATCCGCAAGGTCGGCGGCTGCGGTCAGATCTGCGATTCCGTTCGCGCCGGGAGCTATGACCGACGCCGTTCCGGAGCGCAGGATCAGCTCGCAGACCGTGTCGGCGAAGAGCTTGTCGCCCTTTTTCAGGTTCACGACCTCGTAGCCGCCGGTGACGTCGCTGACTGTTTTTCTGAGCTCGTCTATTGTCGTGTTCTGGGACGCGACCGTCGTCTTCAGCGACGCGTTCTCGGTTTCGAGGGCGGTCAGACGGGTCGTCAGGTCGGCTATCTTCGCGTTCTGCTCCGCCGTTATCTTCTCGACGTAAGAGAGCGAGACGAGCGGGTCGGACGACGCGTCATACGCCGCGTCGTCGCCGAGGACGAACACGGAGAAGGACGTCAGCGCGAGGGCGGAGACGAGCGCCGCCGCGATTATATTCTTTTTCTTCATTTTCTGGAGTTTCCTTCCTTAAATTATATATGTTTTCACAGGATACCGCTGCTTCCTGCCATATCAAGGAAACACTGGCTGAGGTTGTTTTCACAGAAAAAAGCCCATAAATCCGGGGACTTTTTTCTGCGAAAACCCGATTTAATCAGTGTATCCTTAAATAGTATATCACATTTATATGAAAATTGCAATACCATTTCCTTAAAATTGCGCAGGCGAAAATTACACAAAAAATGGCGCGGGCTATTGACCCGCGCGAAAAGCTATGGTATAATATATATAATAGTATACGAATTCAGCATGACGCGAAGTCAGAAAGGGAAAAAATGAAACCGGATATAGAAATCGCGCAGGAAGCGAAAATGCTCCCGATAACCGAAATCGCCGGAAAAATCGGCATCGGCGAGGACGACCTCGAGCTCTACGGCAAGTACAAGGCGAAAGTCACCGAGGAGTTTATCAGAAAATGCGGCGAAAAGCCGGACGGCAAGCTCGTCCTCGTCACCGCGATAAACCCGACCCCCGCGGGCGAGGGTAAAACCACGACGTCTGTCGGGCTTGGCATGGCGCTCTCGAAGCTCGGCAAGAAGGCGATAATCGCGCTCAGAGAGCCGTCGCTCGGACCTGTCTTCGGCGTCAAAGGCGGCGCGGCAGGCGGCGGATACGCTCAGGTCGTTCCGATGGAGGACATAAATCTCCATTTCACCGGCGATTTCCACGCGATAACCGCCGCGAACAACCTGCTCTCCGCGGTCATCGACAACCACCTCCAGCAGGGCAACGAGCTCGGAATCGACCCGAGACGCATCCTCACCCTCAGATGCACCGACACGAACGACAGAGCGCTCCGCAACTGCGTCATCGGCATGGGCGGTCCGCTTTCGGGCGTCGTCAGGGAAGAGCACTTCCAGATCACCGTCGCGACCGAGACTATGGCTATCCTCTGCCTCGCGGACTCGCTTGCCGACCTCAAGAAGCGGCTCGGCTCGATACTTGTCGCGTACACATATGACGGGAAGCCTGTCTTCGCGCGCGACCTGAACGTTCAGGGGTCGATGGCGGCGCTCCTCAAGGACGCGCTCAAGCCGAACCTCGTTCAGACGCTCGAACACACGCCCGCTATCGTTCACGGCGGTCCTTTCGCGAATATCGCGCACGGGTGCAATTCGGTCCGCGCGACGAAGCTCGCTCTCAAACTCGCCGATTACACGGTCACCGAGGCAGGGTTCGGAGCCGACCTCGGAGCCGAGAAATTCTTCGACATCAAGTGCCGCAAGGCGGGGCTGAAGCCGAGCGCCGTCGTGCTCGTCGCGACCGTCCGCGCGCTCAAATACAACGGCGGCGTGCCGAAGACGGAACTCGCTGAAGAAAACCTCGACGCGCTGAAAAAGGGCGCGGTCAACCTCGAGGCGCACATCGACAACCTCGCGAAATTCGGTCTGCCGGTCGTCGTCGCGCTGAACCGCTTCGGAACCGACACCGACGCGGAGCTCGCTTACGTGAAGGAGCTCTGCGAGAAGCGCGGCGCGAAAATCGCCCTTTCCGAGGTCTTCGCGAAGGGCGGGGAAGGCGGAATCGAGCTCGCGAAGGCGGTAATTGACGCCTGCGACGAGAACGCCGAGGACAAGTTCAAAGTGCTCTATCCGGACGATATGTCGATCAAGGACAAGATAACCACCATCGCGAAGGAGATCTACGGCGCGGAAAACGTCGTGTTCGAGCCGAACGCGGAGAAAGCCATCCGCGACATATCGGCACTCGACCCCGAATATTCGCGCTTCCCGGTCTGCATGGCGAAGACGCAGTACTCGCTGTCAGACGACCCGAAGAAGCTCGGAAGGCCGACCGGCTTCACGCTGACCGTCAGAGAGGTCAGGCTGTCCGCGGGCGCTGGATTCATCGTCGTTCTCACCGGTTCGGTGCTCACGATGCCGGGTCTGCCTAAGAAGCCCGCCGCGGTCGGCATTGACGTCGACGACAGCGGAAAGATCACGGGGCTGTTCTGATGCAGACGAAAATACTTGAAATAAAGAGCGATTCGCCGGAGGAGACCGAGCTCGCCGGAGCCAAGACCGCGGCGACCGCTAAGCGCATGGGCGTCGATTTCATCGCGATGTTCGGCGACCTCGGCGCGGGGAAGACCGCTTTCACGCGCGGCGCGGCGTCGGTGCTCGCTCCGGGGGCGCGGGTCACCAGCCCGACTTACGCTATAGTCAATGAATATTTACCAAATGTTCAGAATGAATTTACAATGCCGGTATTTCACTTCGATATGTACCGCATCGTCAGCGACGACGACCTCGACTCGATTGACTTCGACGGGTATCTCGGGCGCGGAATGATCCTGACCGAATGGTCGGAGAACATCGCGGACAGACTCCCGAAGCGGTATTTCTCGGTCATAATCACCAAGATCGGGGAAAATTCGAGGAATATTTCGGTGTATTACGAGGAAAGATGAAATGCTTGTTTTAGCACTCGACACGACCGCGAAGACCGCCTCCTGCGCGGTGCTCGAAAAAGACGCGGACGGGGAGCGGATGCGCGCCGTATCGACCGTCTGCGGAACCCTCACGCACAGCGAGACGATGCTTCCGATGATCGAAAAAATGCTCGGAAATATCGGGAAAAAGACCGCGGACATCGACCTTTTCGCCGTTTCCGCCGGTCCCGGCTCGTTTACGGGCGTGCGCATCGGCGCGGCGATGGTCAAGGGGCTCGCCTTCGCGACCGGGAAGCCGTGCGTCGGCGTCTCGACACTTGAAGCGCTCGCGGAGAATCTGCGGGTCATAACCGAAAACGTCCCGGACAGCGTCGTCGTTCCGGTCATGGACGCGCGGCGCGGGCAGGTCTACACTGCCGTTTTCGGGAATGAGGGGAGAATCAGCGAGGATTCGCTTGTCACACTTGAAGAGCTGAAAATTTTTCTCGAGACGCCGGATTTTACGGGGAAAAAGATATTTTTTACCGGCGACGGCTACGATCTCGCGAAAAAATTCTTTGGCGTAGATGACAGAGTATCCGACACTCCGGCGCTTCTTGTGCCGCAGAACGCTTACTCGGTCGCGCGCGTCGCTCTCATGACGTATGAAAACGCGGACGACAAATCGGCGTTCACCGACAAAACGCTCCATCCGGTCTACCTCCGCGCCTCTCAGGCGGAGAGAGAACGTGAAGAAAAATTTAAGCAAAATTAAAGGAGAATTTACAAAATTGGAAAAGATAATTGCTCTCGCCTGTGATCACGGCGGATTTTCGCTCAAGGAAGAGATAAAGAAGCACTTCGACGAGAAGGGGATAAAGTATATCGATCTCGGCTGCGATTCCGAGAAGAGCGTCGATTACCCGGTTTACGCCGCGAAGCTCTGCGAAAATCTGCTCTCCGGCGGCGCGACGCTCGGAATTCTCTGCTGCGGAACCGGCATCGGAATGTCGATCGCGGCGAACAAGTTTGACGGGATCCGCGCGGCTTGCGCGTCCGACTCGTTCAGCGTGAGATTCACACGGCTGCACAACGACGCGAACGTGCTCTGCCTCGGCGGACGGGTCGTCGGACCGGGGCTCGGCTGCGAGCTCGCCGATATCTTCGTCTCTACAGAATACGAGGGCGGCAGACACCAGAGGCGTCTCGACATGATTTCGAAAATCGAGAAAGGCGAAAAGCTCTGAATCGGCGTAATTCCGGCAGAAGATACAAATTATTTCCTGAAGTTTGTTGAATATAACAATTGAAATATGTCCGGAAATGTGATATAATTTAAGAAAATATATGTTCCTTGCCGGACGTATAAAAAACAATTTGAAAGGATCAAAAAATCATGAAGATCACATCCCGTATTCTTTCGGTGATCCTCGGACTCGCTATGATCGCGGGCAGCGCAGTCGCTGTTTCCGCGAACGACGACGTCGCGCCGATCGCCGACACAACCGAAACCACTCCTGTTGAGACTACCGCTGAGGACGAAGCTGACCTCATAAACGAAGAGGACGAAGATGTCGCGCTTGTTTTCGTCGACATCGAGGGCGCCGAGGGCAATATAGCGCTCACTTCCGGCACTTTCGCGAAGGACGGCACCGTTACTGTCGCTGACGTTCTGAAGGCAATCGACGAGGCTGACGACACCCTCGAGATCACCGGCATTGACGAAGGCTACATAACCACCGTCAACGGACTCACCGCGGGCACTTTCGGCGGCTATGACGGCTGGATGTACGCTGTCAAGTACTACACCGCCCTTGAGGACGGCACTATCGGTATGTCCATCGACGTTCCGATGGTCGGCGTCGGCGATTACAAGATCGAAGACAGCTGCGTTATCGTTCTTTACTACGGCGATTACGGTATTCCGTTCGCAGAGACCGATGTCGACGAGAACGGCATGATCAATCTTGTCACTTACACCCCTGTTTACGCTGAGGATTACTCCGTTTCCGATTTCACCAAGGCTCCGCTCGCAGAGGGCACCTTCACCTTCGTTCCGGTCACCACCGATGAAGAGGGCAATGAGGTTCTTGGCGAAGCTATCGTCTTCACCGCTGACGAGAACGGCGTCACCACTCTCTCCGCGGATATGAAGGAGCTCGATGAGGGCATCTACTACGGCTACGTCGGCAAGCAGTCCGACAAGATCGCTGTCGGTGAGACCGAGATGACCAAGGCGCTCGTCGTCCGTTACGCCGACATCTACGTCGTCGTCAAGGAAGAGATCGTTGAGCCCGAACCCGACACCACCGAAGAGGACAAGGTTCAGCTCCTCCTTGTCGGCATGATGATGCTCTGAATCCGATAAGAAACGAAACCGCTTCGGCCGCTCGTGCGGTCGGAGCTTGTTTCGCAGTTTGTCGGATGAATAAAACAGAAAGAAAACAGCAAATATTAAGGGGAAGATATCAGTGAAGCTCTGGGACGAATTCAAAAAATTTGCCTTCAAAGGCAATGTCGTCGACATGGCGGTCGGTGTTGTGATCGGTAATGTCTTCGGTAAGATCGTTTCGTCACTTGTCAATGATATAATCATGCCGCCGATCGGTTTGCTCATCGGGCAGGTCAACTTCAGCGACCTGATGATCGTGCTCAAGAAGGCGGAAGGCGAGACGCCCGCCGTCACTATAAATTACGGTATGTTCATTCAGAACATTCTCGATTTTCTGATCGTGGCGTTCTCGATTTTCCTCTGCGTGAAGCTGCTCAACAAGGGCAAAGAGATCGCGACTAAGAAAGAACGCGAGGCGGCTGAAGCCAAGGCAAAGGCTGAGGCAGAGGCAAAGGCGAACGAGCCGGTGCCCCCGACGACCGAGGAACTTCTCACTGAGATCCGCGACCTTCTCGCGAAAAAGGAATAACCGGCGGCGGGAGCTGTCGGAAAAGGACATCCCTATGTTTTACAAACGTGAAGACCGGTTTTTGATCTTCACGTTTGTCCTGTTTATTAACACATAGTTCAAAAATCCGGAGGAATTTATGGAAAAATTAGCGATACTCGACTGCGGAGGTCAGTACACGAAGGTCATCGACCGAAAGGTGCGCGAGCTCGGCGTCTACACGGACATCTTCCCGATGGGCGTTGACCCGGCGAAGCTCGCGGGGTATGGCGCGATAATCTTTTCGGGCGGTCCCGCGTCGGTCTGGGAGAACGGCGCGCCGGAATATGACCCGAAGCTGTTCGATCTCTGCATTCCGATGCTCGGAATCTGCTACGGGATGCAGATGATTGTCGACCACTTCGGCGGCAAGGTCGAGGCGGATTTCAAAACCGAGTACGGTCAGACCGAGATCACCGTCGACCCGACCTGTCCGCTGTTCAAGGGGCTCGAGCCAAAGCAGAAGGTTCTGATGAGCCACGGCGACGCGGTCTCGAAGATGCCGGAAGGTTTCAGACTCGTCGCTGAGACCGGAAACGTCTGCGCGGGCGTCTGGAATGAGGAAAAGAAAATCGCGGGCGTTCAGTTCCATCCGGAGGTTGACCCGACCGAGAACGGCGTCGAGATGCTGAAGAATTTCGTGCGCGGAATCTGCGGCTTCACCGAAGTTTACGCGCTTGAGGACAGAATTCAGACCTCAATCAAGATGATCCGCGACCGCGTCGGCGAGAACGGAAAGGTCATCGTTCTCGTTTCCGGCGGCGTCGACTCCGCGGTCACCGCCGCGCTGCTCGCGAAGGCGCTCAGACCAGATCAGGTCTATGGAATTCACATCGATCACGGCATGATGAGAAAGAATGAGTCAGATATAATCTGTCAAAATCTGGCAGAACTGGGGCTGACCCAAATGCAGCGTATCAACGCCGAAGACGAATTCTTCAATACGGCGCTCGAAATCGACGGCGAAAAGTACGCGCCGCTCTGCGAGACCTGTGAACCGGAGAAAAAGCGCGCGATTATCGGGCATATGTTCTTCGTTGTCACCGAAAAGGCGGCGAAAGCGCTGAATCTTGATTTCGATCACGCGTTCCTCGGGCAGGGAACCCTGCGTCCCGACCTCATCGAGTCCGGAAATCCGGATGTTTCGGGCTACGCGAAGAAGATCAAGACGCACCACAACGACGTCGGCGTCATCCGTGCGCTCCGCGACAAAGGTCATGTCATCGAGACGAACTGGGACTGGCACAAGGACGAGGTCAGACAGGTCGCGAGAATGCTCGGACTCGACGAGGCGATAGCGTCGCGTCAGCCGTTCCCGGGTCCCGGTCTCGGGGTCAGAATTCTCTGCATTGACGGCGGCGTGCGTCCGAACGCCGAATATCAGGCTGAACTCGACAAGTATAGCACTGAATCCGGCAATAAATATGAAATGAAGGTCGCGCCCGTGCAATCGGTCGGAGTTCAGGGCGACCACAGATCTTACCGTTCACTGGCTATAATGGCAAAGAGTGGATTAGATGTAAACTGGAACCAGCTGCGCGACGACGCAAAGCAGATTCCGAACCACCTGAATTTCATCAACCGCACCGCGTACCTCATCAACCGCGATGAGATCGGCGGCGAAATGATCAGCAAACGGTGCCGTATCTGCCATGAAACAGCCGAACTTCTGAGAGAAGTTGATGATATCGTGACGAGCGAGCTGATGGTTCCGATGAACGGCAAGCCGTCGAAGATCGCGCAGTGCTTCGCGGTGCTCGTTCCGGCGGCGGTCGGCGGGGACAAGTACTCGATCGCGATCCGCGCGGTAGTGACAACTGACTTTATGACCGCGCAGTCCGCCGTTCCCGGAGTCGATTTTCCGAAGGACGCGCTGAAAAACATTGTCGAACGCATCGGAAAGAATCCGGTCGCCGATCAGATCGACATGATTTTCTACGATGTGACGGGGAAGCCGCCGGCTACTGTCGAGTGGGAATAATCTGAGTCAACGAAAATAGATGAAAAGAGCTATCTGGACCAGTGACAGATAGCTCTTTAAGTCACATTTATTAAATTATAATAAATTTACAAATTATCGGTTGAATTCTGACGGATTTTATTATATAATTTATAGAGAAAGTTCAGAAGAGAAAGGAAACGGATACCAATCATGATGATAATTGGAAAAACATACGATGAGGAGCGCGCGCTTTACGCGATGCAGGATTCGTCTGTCGAAAAATGCAGATTCGCCGGACCAGCTGACGGTGAATCGGCGCTGAAGGAGACTCGGAATATCATTGTTTCAGACTGCGATTTCGAGCTTCGCTACCCGATATGGCATTCGCAGTTGTTCAAAATGACGAACTGCCGCATGAACGAGACCTGCCGCGCGGCGATCTGGTACTCGAGCGATGGAGTTGTCACTGATTCGGTGCTCGGCGGCGCCAAATGTTTCCGCGAATGCGACAATATCACGATAAAAAACTGCAAGGCGAAGTCTTCGGAATTCGGCTGGAAATGCAGAAAATTCGAGATCGACGGTCTTGAGATCGAATCAGAGTATATGTTTCTTGAAAGCAAGGAATTAAATGTAAACAATTTGCAAAATACTGGCAAATATTCGTTCCAGTACACGCAGAATGTTCACATTAAGAATTCGACAATCAGAACGAAAGACGCGCTCTGGCACACAAAAAACACGCTTGTCGAGGATTCGACGATCGAAAGCGAGTATCTCGCTTGGTATTCTGACGGGCTGACGCTGCGGAATTGCGTGATAATCGGTGCTCAGCCGCTCTGTTACTGCAAAAACCTGAAGCTGGAAAATTGCAAGCTCGTCAATTGTAATCTTGCATTCGAGTATTCGGACGTCAACGCGGAGATCGACGGGGAAGTTCTGTCGGTCAAGAATCCGCGTTCCGGAATGATTGTTGCCGACAAAATTGGCGAAATTGTGCGTGGAAACGAAGTCTATCCTTGCGATTGCAAGATCATCGAAAGAAATACGTAATTTATCACTGGATGGGCGGCACGCTGACCGAGAGGTCAGTGAGCTGTCCATCCGCCATTTCAAGGATCCTGTCGGCTCGCTCGGCGAGTTTCAGGTCGTGCGTCACCATCACTAACGTCTGATTGAGCTCGGCTCTTGTCGAAAGAAGCAGTTCTATGAGTTCATTCGCGGATGTTTTGTCGAGATTTCCGGTCGGCTCGTCGGCGAAAAGAATGTCCGGCTTGTTAATAAGCGCACGCGCGGCGGCGACACGCTGCTGCTGACCGCCCGAAAGCTCGCTTGGGAGATGGTGCAGACGGTCCTCGAGTTTCAGCAATTTCACCAAATCGTCGAAATAGTGCGGATAATGAGTCCCACCGGCGATTTTTTGCGGCAGAAGGATATTCTCTTTCGCGGTGAGTACAGGCAGGAGATTGAATGTCTGGAAAATTATGCCTATCCTCTTGTTTCTGAAATCCGAAAATTCATCGTCCGTCATATTGTATATATCCTTGCCGGAGACCCAGACTATGCCAGAGGTCGGGCGGTCCAAGCCGGCGAGAAGATGAAGAAGCGTTGACTTCCCGGAACCAGAGGCGCCGACTATAGCGACAAATTCGCCTTTTTTGACGTTCAGATAGACCGAATCGACCGCCTTGATGTGATAATCACCTTGAAAATATGCCTTCGTCAGCGCCTGTGTTGTCAGGACCTGATCCGGCGGGATGGATGATGGCTGTGCGGTGGCGTATTTCTTTTTCATAGTAATTTGCCTTTCTGACTATATTAGTCAAAATCACGAAGATTCTCAACCGCAGACATTCTGAACGTGCGTCTGAGCGATGTGCCCATTGCTGCGAAGATCGGTGGAGTTATGATCAGCATTGATACAAGCGCGTAGAGTAGGGTCAATACAATGAATCTGCCGAAATTGCGCACCATTAAGTTGGACAAACTATACAATATGATCGTCGCTGGTATGCCGGCAAATATTATCTTCAAAACAAGCGGTCGAGCGATGATCTTATGGATCGGGCTTCTTCTCAATCCGAGCGACTGGAAAACACCGATTTCATGGCGGCGACGATCGGTTGAGGACTTCGTCGAAGTGAATATGACACTTGTAGAAGTCACCATCAGCATCAAAGTTTGGAATCCATAGTAGATCGCTTCCAGCGGAACTGTCCCATTTATGTTCCGGAGAATCAGCTCGGATGTCAGCAAAGTGAAGCCTAATGGCAGTGGCAGCATTATCACTACTATTATCAGCGACAAGATGAAATTTTTCTTCGTACGCTTTGTATAAATTGACGAATAAACGAGCGCGTTTTTTGCGTTTTTGAACCTTCCGGATGTTTTCGCGACGAATGAGACTGTCAGGTCGATCTGTCCACGGATAAGATCGACGATATCGCGATTCCGGTTGGTAATGGCAACGAATATACATGCCAGAAGTGAGAACAGAGTGAGCAGAATCGATACAAATATTATCACCGAAGTCGGGATGTTGTCCAATAATGTCATGTAAATATCATTTTGCTCCATTAAATCGCCGAAAATGGCAATATACACTTTGACGAAAAGGACCGCGGCGAGCGTACCGAACGGTATAGCGGCTATGCTGGTCAGCAGACTCTCGATAGAACAGATGCAGACGATATGTCGCTTTTTCATGCCGAGAGTACGCAATGTTCCGAATTCGCGCGAACGGTGATGGTAATTTTCAGTCTGTAGAATCATGATTGCGGCGGACAGGAACAGCGCGATCAGTGACATGAAATTGAAGAATTCCGGACGTATAATGTAGGAATTGATAGTTTTTCGGCAAAATGACTGATTTTTGCAATAATGGGACATGACGAAAATCTGCTTCGCGGCGCGAAGAGCGGCTTCTGACGCGGTTTCGCCAGTTTTGATCCGATCATTCGGCGAAACGCACATATTATCCTTCATAATATGTTCAAGCTGCTTGTTGTATCCCGCCTGAATCAGCGGCTCGTAATACGGCGTGCTCCATAGGTCGAACCTGTCAAGCAGATCCTTCGCGATTCTGCTCGAATAAAGCACCTCATCCCAGGTCACCCGAACGCGGAAATCGTTATAAATGAGTGAATCGTCAACTGGTGAATATGTATAATGGTCATATGTCACTTGAACCCACGGCTCGTTGCGGATAAAATTCTTCTGCTGTTCCGTCAAATTACACAAATGAAAATGATAGTTATGTTCGTTGTTCGGCATGACTTCCGCGCGCCAGCTTGCGTTCATGTAAAGCAGCATCATGATGAGGATCGTCAGGATCGACGCGGAGACCGCGGTCATCGCGATGAAGCTGTGCGGCCGCCGGCGAATGCTGGACAGGACGTAGGGAAGAGTAAATTTCACGCGAATCACCTCTTCAAAAGTAAAGTTTATCTGTAATGATTATAACATATTTGAAGCAGCTTGTCAATAGTAAAATTAAATATAGCATATATAACAAACAAATTCATACGCATTTGGCAATATAGCACAATGGCATTTTCACCGCAAAATGAATATATACATGTAGCATGCAATATAAAATAAAGGAATGAATGTATAAATATGCAAGAAAAATGTATACTGTTTGATCTTGACGGAACTCTCACCGACCCGTTTCGAGGAATTACGCGGTCGGTACAGTATTCGCTTGAAAAGTTTGGCATACACGCCGGGCTTGAGGAGCTGAAATGCTTCATCGGGCCGCCGCTGATCGATTCATATGAAAAATATTTCGATTTTTCGGAGGAGCAGGCAAAGCTCGCGGTCGGATATTACAGGGAACTCTACAATGATGGCGGAGCAAAATTTGACAACCGCGTTTATGACGGAATACCCGAAATGCTTGGAAAATTGCGGAATTCCGGAAAGAAGATAATCCTCGCGACGTCAAAACCGTTAATATTCGCCGAGC
>URCP01000046.1 GCA_900546315.1 uncultured Eubacteriales bacterium | reverse complement strand
GACAGCCTTTCTGTCGCTGTCATGGCAGTGATGGCTTCCGCCGCTGTTCTCTTCATCTCGAAGAAGAGCAGACACTGACACTCGGTTTCGCAAAAAAACGAATGAAATCCGCCCCGCCGGCATCTTATTGACCGGCGGGGCGTTTTTTTGCGCGGATTCATTATTTCTGCCCGGGCGACATACTGTTTTTTCTGTAGTCTCTCGGCGGACAGCCGGCTATTCGCGCGAATACGCGCCTGAAATATGAGCTCGACGCGAAGCCCATCCTCGCGCTGACCTCCTCTACCGGGACTTCCGGCTCGTCGATCAGTATCCTGCCCGCGGAGGAAATCGCGACGCGGTTCTTGTACTCGATTGGCGTGAGTCCGGTCGCGCGGCGGAACCTCGCGTAAAAGTGCGATTCGGAAAGACCGCAGAGCGACGCGAGCAGCGGAACCTGCAAAGGCTCCGCGCAGTGGACGCGTATATAGTCGAGCGCAGGCTCAATCTCCCGGTCGAGCGGGGACGCGATCTTTTTCTCGAGACACGGGTGCAGGGCCGCGAGTATCCGGAAAAAGCGCGACATTATCTCAAAACGCCGCTGAACATTGTGGTCATCGCTCAGGAAAAGCTCATGTATGACAGTGAACTCGCGCTCAGGGTCGAGAGAAGGATTTCCCGACGCCGCGATGAGCTTCTCGCACGGTATCGCCTCGACATACGTTCTCTGCGAGTTGAATGTGCCGGACGGTATCTCAAAGTGTATCGAATAATGGTGCGACGCTCCGGCGTATGTCCACGACGAGTCGTATGTCGAGCCGCGCGGGACGTAGAATATCATTCCGTCATCGAGCTGTGTGACGCGCGTTTCGGTGCCGGTCGCGTTCAGGTATTCGATCAGCGCTGCATGACCTTTTTTGATATATCCGACGCCGGCATAGGGACGCGGGAGATATCTGAAGTCGTTTATCGTGCCGTACGGAGTCACGCATATATCCGATCTGAAATAAGTGAGCGAGTATCGTTCGAGCTCCATTTGCTTCACCTCGTTTCGTTCATATTTTCATTATAACATTTTTTGCCCCGGTTGTCAACAGAAAACGCTGATGTAAAGGCAAAATAATATCATTGTCAGAGAATAGTTGCGTTTTTCCGTAATATCATGTCTTTTATTTTACGATGACATATGGTATAATGTTAATGTAAATCCGGCGGGATACGCCGAAACAGAAAAGGACTATTAAAATGGCAAAGACCGTACTTATAACCGGCGGAGCGTCCGGAATGGGACTGCTCGCGGGACAGCTCTACGCGAAGGAGGGCTATAACGTCGCCCTCGTCGACATAAACAAGGAAGCGCTCGACAAGTGTGTTGCCGAGATCGCCGCTTATCCGGCGAACGTCATCGGTATCGCTATCGATATCCGCGACTACAAGAAGGTCGAAGAAGCGCGCGATAAGACCGTCGAGGCGTTCGGCTCGATCGATATCCTGATCAATTTCGCGGGCGGCGCGGAGACCCGCATCTGCGGCGCGAGCGGCGCTTTCTTCGATATCCCGATTGAGGTCTACGATTTCGGCATCGACGTGAACCTCAAGGGCGCGATCTACTTCGATCACGCGGTCATGGCACAGATGGCGAAGCAGAAGTCCGGCGTCATCGTTCACCTCGGCTCGATCACCGGCGAGGAGGGCTGCGGGTGCAATATCGCTTACTCGGCGTCGAAGTCGGCGCTGATGAACGGCGTCACGAAGTCAATCGCTCTGGCGGGCGCGCCGTACAATATCCGCTCGTTCTGCGTGGCTCCCGGACCGGTTCTCACGAGACCCGGCATGGCGGGCATGAAGACCCTCGAGGGCAGGGCGGCTGAACCCAAGGAGATCGTCGATCTTATCATGTACCTCGCGAGCGACAAGGGTTCGTTCGTCAACGGAGTGTACATCCTCGCGGACGGCGGTCGGAACATCATGAGAAACAAGGGCTGAGGCATGAAAAGAAAACCAACCTTTCTTAACCAGAACAAGCCGCTCATCACCTGTATGATACAGGCTGACAACCCGACCGACGCGATACATACGATCCGTGAGGCGCAGTTTGAGGGCGCGGACGCCTACGGCTTCCAGATGGAGGTTCTGAAAAAGGAGTTCCGCACCGAGGAGCAGCTGAAGGGCATCTTCCGCGAGATGGGCGGGAAGCCGATCTACGTCACGAACTACCGCAACAATCAGAATCAGGGCGACAGCGACGATGAGTGCGTCAAAGGGCTTGAGTTCCTGATAAAGTGCGGCGCGACGCTCGCGGACGTGATGGGGGATTTCTTCGCTCCCGACCCGCTTCAGATAACCTATGACGCGGCGGCTGTCGAAAAGCAGAAGGACACGATAAAGCGTCTCCACGACATGGGCGCCGAGGTGCTTATGTCTTCGCACACGTTCAAGTTCATGAAGACCGACGAGGTGCTGAGGATCGTGACGGCACAGCAGGAGCGCGGCGCTGACGTCGCGAAGATCGTCACCGCGGCGAACAGTGAGGAGGAAGAGCTCGAGAACCTCCGCACCGCCGAAAAACTGAAATACGAGCTCGACATCCCGTACCTCTTCCTGGCGGTCGGATCTCACAACAAGCTGCTGAGACAGCTCGGTCCGTTCCTCGGCGAGGTCATGTGGCTGACCGTGCAGTCGTATGACAGATACGCGACCACGGTACAGCCGAAGCTTTCGGCGATCAGAAGCATCGCCGATCATTTCGACACCTATTGATCTGTTGAATCAAAAAAGAGCCCCTGAAACCTGAATATTCCGGCAAGAAAAAACAGCGAATGAAAGGGCTCTTGTATTATGAAAGGAAGTACTACAAATGAAGAGATTTATTGCGCTTTCCCTTTTGCTTTCACTTATCCTCGGCACGTCCTGCGGTTCAGGCGAGTCGTCCGGGAAGGAGACGACATCCTCGTCTGACGCTTCATCTGACGGCACGGACGTTACAACCGCGCCGGAGAAAGATTACCCGAAGTATGACATTGACCTTGGCGGTGAGGATTTCAATATCCTGTTCTTCGACGCGGTGAAGGCGTGCGGATGGTCGAGCGACATTCCGTGTGACGTCGATGTGGCGGAGCAGACCGGAGACGTGCTCTCTGACGCCGTTTACACGAGAAACCGCAAGATCGAGGATATGTACAATCTCAAGATCAAGGCTTACGACAGCGGAGACGACGCGTGGGCGTGCTATAAGGTGCTCGAGAAATCGGTAATGTCCGGTTCCGGCGAGTATGACGCGGCGTTCTGCAAGCAGCAGGGCTTTGAGCAGGCGGCGGGAAACGGGTATGTCACGCAGCTTGATGGTCTGCTTGACTTCGACAAGCCCTGGTGGGACAGCAAGTCGCTCGAGGGCTTCAGCGTGCTCGGAAAGACACTGGCGGTCTCCGGAGACGTCACCTTCATGGACAAGCTGAGCTATATCGTCATTTACTTCAACAAGCCTATGGCGGATGATTACAGCCTCGGAGACATATATCAGTTGGTCATTGACAAGCAGTGGACGTTCGATAAGATGCTCTCGATGTGCGGGCTTGTCTCCGCCGACCTCAATGAGGACGGGAAGATGGACAAGGAGGATCGTTTCGGCTTCGCGGGTCAGAACGACGCCGGTTACGAGTTCTACCAGTCCGCGGGCGAGAGATTCTGCACGCTTGACAAGGACGGGGTTCCGTATATGTCGAATGACTCTGAGCGCGCGATTCAGATTTTTACCAACATCTACACGTTCATGAACGACAAGACGAACTTCTTCAACCGCTCTAAGGCGAATATCACGGTCGCGGACGCCATCGAGATGTTCCGCTCAAACCGCGTGCTGTTCATGATGCGCCCGCTCCAGACTATAATGGAGCTCCGCGCTATGGACGCCGATTTCGGTATAATACCGACGCCGATGATGGATTCGACGCAGAAAGAGTACTATACCTCGATCGGCTTCACGGTCGCGAACGCAGTGATGATCCCGGCGGACGTGAAGGATCCGGCTGTCTCGGCGCAGGTGCTTGACACTCTCTCGGCGGAGTCGTATTACAACCTGAACAGCGTGCTGTATGACATGGTTCTCGGAACGAAGTACACCCGCGACGACAGCTCGTCGCAGAACCTCGATATCATCATGAACAATGTCGTGTATGACCCGGGCTGCATCTACGGCTTCGGAGGAATGGCGGCGGCGTTCAACAATGTGCTGAAGCCGGATACAATAACATCGACGATAGCGGGCTTCAAGGACAAGGTCCAGGCGGGTATCGACAAATACATAGAAACTATAAGCTGACAGGAAGGCATCCGGAATCCCGGGTGCCTTTTCACTTCACGATCTTCCACGGTGCCGGTCGAAACCGCTGCTGTCATACGACTGCTTCGACGGCGGGTAGCCGAACGCTTTCTTGAACGCGGTCGCGAAGTTCTTCGGGTCGGAGAAGCCGGTTTTCTCGGCGACTGTCGTGACGGGATAGCAGGCGGCGTTGAGGAGACTCCGCGCGTGCTCGAGGCGGAGGTCGTTCATGAACTTTTTCGGGCTCGTCCCGGTTTCGGCGCGGAAACGCTCGCGGAAGGTCGTCTCGCTGACGTGCGATATGTCGGCAAGGCGGCTGACACTCAGCGACTGGTCGGCGTAGTTGTGCGATATGTAATCTATCGCGTCCGAAATCATCCGTGAGTACTCTGGTTTTCCGTTATCGAGTCCAGCGCGCACCTCAGCGAAGATACGGTAGAGTATCGACGCCGTCGAATAGCGGTAACCGGGGCGTTTCTCGGTCCAGGCCCTGAACGCCTCCTCGAAGAGCCCGCCGATATCGTCTCCGACACTATGCATGACTTCGAGGTCGTAGGACATATAGTTCGGAATTCCGAGGTGGAAGACTATCATCCGGTCGTGCGCGGCTTTCCTGAAATATGACAGGTCGGGAGGGAAGAACGCGAGGTCTCCGCCCGCCATCCTGATCGGTTCGTCTCTTCGCCGAGAGGTTACGCTTATCTCGGCGTCGCTCTCATAGCGGTAGGACAGCGCGCTGTAGCCGCGCATCCTGTTCATGTTCGCGGCGTTCGTTTCGTTGAAATAAAGAACATCGAGCAGGGTCAGCTCGAGGTCGTCCTGCATGAATATCATAATGGTTCCTCACCTTCATGTTCATTTGCGTGACATACCGCCTGTGATGGGCGGAGATGTTTTGGTGAAATAGCCCGGAAGGGCTTTTCTATATTATACCACATCTGCCTTCGAAAATCAAACCTTTTGCGTTGAAAATATGGTTTTTTATTTTTGAAATGTGTGATATAATGGTTTCAGACCATCAGTACGGATGATGGAATATGTAAAACCTGAAAAGGAGACAGAAAAATGGCAAGAAGAGATACCGCGCTCCGGTACTTCAACGAGCAGAAGGACATTATGGACCTCAAGGTAAAGTCCGGCATCGAGCTCAACCGCAAGGGCAGCGCGCACATAAACATAAAGGGCGAGAACCTCCCCGAGAACATAACCGTCGAGGTCGAGCAGAAGAACCACGAGTTCAAGTTCGGCGCGAACATATTCATGCTCGACGAGTTCGAGTGCGAGGAGAAGAACAGGATATACCGCGAGAAGTTCGCCGAGCTGTTCAATCTCGCGACCGTGCCGTTCTACTGGAGCGACCTTGAGCCGGAGGAGGGCAAGCCGAGATTCGCGAAGGATTCGCCGAAGATCTACCGCCGCCCCGCGCCCGATCTCTGTGTCGAGTACTGCAAGGAGAAGGGCATCGAGCCGAAGTGCCACTGCCTGAACTACGACGCGTGGCTCCCGAACTGGCTGAACAACGCGACAATCGAGGAGCACAAGGCGAAGCTCGAGAAGCGTTTCCGCGAGATCGCAGAGCACTACGCGAAGGATCTGCCGTCGTTTGAGGTCACGAACGAGACTCTCCAGAACTGCCGCTCTAAGTTCTTCTATGAGGACGATTTCCTTGAGTGGAGCTACCGCATGGCGGATCGTTATTTCCCGAATAACCGTCTGATCATCAACGATTACAATATCTGGTGGCCGAACAGCTACAATAACCGCAACGCTTACTTCATGCAGATCGAGAGGCTTCTGAGAAACGGCATCACGCACCTCGACTCGATCGGTATGCAGTTCCACAGCTTCTTCCCGCTGGCGAACGAGCCGAACGCGGCGAAGGAGCGCTACAACCCGGATTCGCTCTACAGGCTGATGGATCTCTACGCGCGCTTCGGACTCGCTGAGCAGATCACCGAGATGACCATCCCGGCGTACGGCGACGACGCGGAGAACGAGGAGATTCAGGCAGAGCTCCTGAAGAACGTCTACTCGATCTTCTTCTCGCACCCGGCGATGGAAGCGGTCATCTACTGGAACCTCGTCGACGGATACGCTGCTTTCGCTCCGCAGGGCGACATGAAGTGCGGCGAGAACATCTATTACGGCGGTCTCATGCACTTCGACATGACCGAGAAGCCCTCTTATAAGATGCTAAAGAAGCTCATCCACGAGGACTGGCACACGAGCGAAACGGTCAGCGCGAAGAACGGCGCCGTCGACTTCCGCGGCTTCTACGGCGACTACAAGCTCACCGTTCACGCTGGCGACAAGACCATTCCGGTTGATTTCAGACTCTCGAAGAGAGCTAAGAACGACATCACGATCACTCTTTAATAAATGAAAACGCGGCTGTCTCACGTGTGTGCGGCAGCCGCTTTGTGTGAGGATATGATATGGCAGGTTTTATTCCTACAGAGAAGCAGCTTGAGTTCATGGACTGGGAGTTCGGGATGTTCTTCCATTTCGGCATACGGAGCTTTTATCCCGGACACGACGACTGGGACGGACTGCCGATGCCGGCGTCGGCGTTCAACCCGGCGCGTCTCGACTGCGGCAGCTGGGTCAGGGCGGCGAAGAACGCCGGCGCGAAGTACTGCATCTTCGTGACGAAGCACCACGACGGTTTCGCGAACTGGCCGAGTAAATATTCGGATTATTCTGTGGCGCAGAGTCCGTGGAAGGACGGAAAGGGCGACGTCGTGAAGGAGTTCACCGACGCCTGCCGGAGATACAATATGAAGGTCGGTCTGTACTACTCGCCCGCGCAGTGGGGCGGGACGGTCAGGTTCGATCACCCGGAGGAGTACGACGACTACTTCGAGAATCAGGTGAGCGAGCTTCTGACGAACTACGGGACGATTGACTATCTCTGGTTCGACGGCTGCGGCTCGGAGAACCATCAGTACGACATGAAGCGTATAATCGGTACGATACGCCGTCTCCAGCCCGGCATACGCCTGATCGGCAAGTGGGATCCGGACACGAGATGGATAGGCAACGAGGACGGCTACGCGGACTCGCCGAACAGAAACACGGTCGAACGGGTCGAGTTCTCGGTCTTCGCGAAGGATGGAGATACACTCGGAACTACGCGCTGGCTTCCGGCGGAGTGCGATATGCGTATGCGCACCTACGCTTGGTTCGACTGTATGTCGAACGAGGACACGGTGAGACCGCTGAGCGAGCTTGTCGGTATATATGAGTACTCGGTCGGACGGGGCGCGAACCTGCTTCTGAACATCGGACCGGATTCTGACGGGAGACTTCCGAAGGAGGACGCGGACCGGCTGGCGGAGCTCGGCGCGGAGATACGCCGCCGTTACGGGACGCCGCTGCCGTTCGGTGAGCCGGAGAAGCTGAAAGAGAACAGCTGGCGTATCCGCACAGCGGAGGGAATGACTGTCAGAAACCCGTGGGAGGTCGGCTGTGAGCACGTTGGAGCGGTCATCATCGAGGAAGACCTCAGGGAGGGGGAGCACGCTGAGAGCTTTCGCGTCTATGCGAGCCTTCCCGGGAACAGCGACCGCGAGATCTGCGTGTTCATCGGCGATACGATAGGTCACAAGCGCATCTGCCGTTTCCCGACGATCAAGACCGGCGCGCTGAGGCTTGAGGTCACGGAATCGGACGGGGAATTCAGGCTGAGAGCGTTCAGGGCTTACGGGGAGTGAAATATTCATACGGAAAAACCGCGCGGAACGGCATATCTTCAGGATATACCGCCGCGCGGGCTTTTCATGATACACATAACAGATCGGGGTTTCGCGGAAAAATGCCTGAATTTGTGTTTTCTTCGCGAGAACAACCTTGAATCAGTGTATCTTTATTTCTTTGTCCTTTCGGCTCTCTCTTTGACGCGCTTCTTTATATTCGGTTCGGCTGTCACTGACCGTTCCGAGAACAGCCCGTCGTCGAGATCCTCGGTCGCCTCGAGCTCGTGACCTATCAGCGCGTAGGTCGCGTCGGACAGGTGCGAGAACATCGGGTCGTCCATTGCCGGGCAGATGAAGGACTGGCGCGGAGAGTTTATGTCCTCTCCGCTTATCTCGAAAAAGCCGTTCTCGTCGCAGAGCCGCATCAGCCGCTCAAGCTGCGCTTTCGTATTGCGGGTCGGCATATAGGTCACGGCATTGAATCCGAGCCGCTTCAGTTCGGAGAAGAGCAGGTCGAGATAATCATCCTCAAACTTCTGAGCCTTCTTGTCGCCCGTCACCGAGTCCCCGACGTCGCCGAGGTACGCGTACGCCGAGATAGCGCCGCAGGAACGGCAGATGTCAATGTAGTCCGAAACGTCCGGACACTCGCTTGTCGCCGGAATGTAGAACTTCTGCACAAGCCCCGATTTCAGTATCCCGAGAATATCGTACTCGTAGAACTCCGGCTTCCCCTCGCGGAGGGTCTTTTTCTGCTTTTCCGAGAGGTTCAGATTCATCTCCTTGTCAAAGAAACCGATGAGCAGCTCCGGCAGCGGGTAGCGCGCGACGAGCTTCTTCGCGAGGGCGAAGCATATGTGCCGCTCAGTGACCGCCCCGCCCTCCCACGCGCAGGAGAGCGGCAGGACGTCACGCTTGAAATCGATCGAAATTCCATACGGCCGCATGACCTCGTCGAGCTTCCGGCACATCGCGAGATTTCTCTCGTTCCGCCGCCTGCGGCAGCGCTCGAAGAACGTGTCGATGACGTAGATATTCTGATGCGGCAGCCCGTGTATCGCGACGTATGCGACCGAATCCTGATCCGGATTATTGATCCTCCTGCCCGCGACCTTTGTCTTCGACATATCGACACGGCACTCGCAGCCGATCGTCGTCGGCATCCCGATAATCTGTCCGGCCTCGATGAACTCGAGCGCGCCGGAGACCGAGTCGTGATCCATTATCCCGGCGGTCGAGAGCCCGCTCTGCCACGCGCGCCATATCGCCATCGCGGGCGAATAGGGCGAGAAAGAGTATATCGTGTGTATGTGGTTGTTGACATATCCTGTTTTCTCTGGGGTTCTGAGCTCTCCCATGTCTGTGAGGCGCTTTATTTCGGAGAGGGCGTCAAGCCGCTCCTCACGGGTTTCGGCGTTCAGCCGGGCAATAAGTGAATCTCTGTCCATCTGTCTCTGCCTTTCTGTCAAACTGGGGTATGTCCGGATAATCCTGCCGTTTGCTTATTTCAGCATCGACTGTCCGCCGGTGACCGGAACCGCCTGACCGGTCTCGTATTCCTGCTCGATTATATAAAGTATCGCGCGGGTGACGTCCTTTATTTCACAGCCGCGTCCGAGCGGAACCTTCGACTCATAGTATCTGCGCACATCTTCAACGCTTGTGGCTCCGGGAACCTTCCCGGCTCTCAGGTACTGCACGAACAGACCCTTTTCCGGGTCGGACCAGAGCGGACCGTTCAGGAAGTTGCCGGGGCAGACGGCGTTGACCTTTACGCCGTACTCACAGAGCTCGAGCGCGAAGCTCTCGGTGAGCCCGATTCCGCCGAACTTGCTGCCAGAGTACGCGAAATTTTTTTTCGAGCCGTCAAGCCCGGATTTTGAATTGATCTCTATGATATCGGTGAGATATTCAGGAGAAACGGAGCGCTGAGTTTTCATGACGGCGCTCGCGTACTTTACACAGAGGAAGTACGCCGTGTAGTTGACCGCGGTTACGAGTTCGAAGTTTTCCTTCGTCATCTCGTCGACGCCGCCCGCGCGGACGATTCCCGCGTTGTTTACAAAGACGTCGAGCCCGCCGTACTCAAGGACGGCGCGGGAGACCATCTCTTTGACGCTCTCCTCGTCGGTCACGTTTGTTTTCACGGCTATCGCCGCGCCTTTTCCGTATTTGTCGCATATCGCGGCGGCGCATTCCTTTGCTCCGTCCTCGTTCATGTCGGCGACGACTATGTACGCGCCTTCGTCCGCGAGCTCCTCGGCGATGCCTTTGCCGAAGCCCTGCGCGCTTCCGGTTATTATCGCGATTTTGTTCTCGAGTCTTCGCTTCACGGTACCCGCGAGCGATACCTTCGAGCGGTAGCTCTCGACCTCCCAGTTCGTTATGAAATCCACGAGTTCGGGCGTCATCGGTTCTGGACCGCCGAAGCTCTCCGTGTAGACCGCGATCTTAACGGCGTCG
The DNA here is from genome assembly GCA_900546315.1 of uncultured Eubacteriales bacterium. GTDB lineage: Bacteria > Bacillota > Clostridia > Oscillospirales > CAG-272 > Flemingiibacterium. The sequence continues at coordinate 11,164 of URCP01000046.1, read as the reverse complement.
AGCCAGACCGACGAAACGGTCTCCGACTCGCGCCTTGTCGAGCCTATCGCGAACATCCCGAGGCCTTTTATGAAGACGATTTTCGGTTTCACATTGTATTTTTCCGTGTATTCGTTCCACGCGGAGATGATTGTCTCTTTTTCGGAAGACGTAATGAAGAGCGGATGCGCCTTACAGTATACAATGTGGTCGGGCGTGAAGCTGCCGGTGAGTGGTCTGAACGCGTCCTCACTCGCCGCGAAGTCCATCACTTCCTTGTTGCAGACAAAATGCACAGTTGACGGCAGTCCGTTAAGCGCTCTTAGAACCGGCGCGGCGGATACGGCGGCGTCTGTGTCGAACGGCACCTCCGAGAAGTCCGGACGGCGGATTATGACCGCATCGAGCTTATTCATCACGCTCTCAACTATAGCGTCGAGCTCCGCGACCGTGTCCGCGGCAAAGAATATCCCGTGGTTCGCGAGGAAGAGCACCTTGGCGCCGCGTGAGAACTGCTTCCTGTACGCGTCGAGCTTTTCGCGGCAGAGCAACGCGAGCGTGTAGCCGGGTCTCGTCGACGGCACCCAGATTGCCTCCGGGAAGAGCTCCGCGACGAACGCCTCGCCGCCCTGAGAGCAGGTGACGCCGTTGACCTTCGCCGGGTGGACGTGCAGGACGTATTTCTGCGGGAAGAGGTCGTGGAGAAGCGTCTCGACGCTCGGGCGCTTCGATTCCTCGCCCGGCGCGCGGGACGCCATCATGTCGGCGAGAACGGCGGCTTCGCGCTCATCCTCATCGGCAGGGTAGATCTTCGTCCACATGAGGGCGAGCTTTTCGCGGTCCATCTTCACGAACTGCTCCGGTCTTATCGTCGAGAGGGAAGAACCGGAACCCTTTATCCAGAGGTTGTTTTCGTCTTTATAAGAGGTATTTCCTCCGCCGGCGAGGACGAACTCGGGGTCCGCGCCGTAGCGGTGAGAGTATTCACAGAGTGCTTCGAGCATATTTTTCTCCTTGGTTTATATTGGTTTCGCGTTTTCAAGCAGGAACTTTTCCGCCTCTGCGCTCCAGAGACCGCCGTGCCTGCCGCATATTTCCGCGAGCGCGCGCATCAGCGGGTCGGTCTTTCCGAGCTTTTCAAGGTCGGATATCGCGGTGAGCGGGAGGGAGATGTTCGTGTAGCAGAGCTTCTTTCCGCCGGGGATCTTATCGAGGTTCAGCGTCACGTCGGCGACAGCGTCGAGACCGCAGATGTGGGTTATCATCGCGGCTGGATTCAGCCTGCCGTCCTCCATCATCCGCAGCGCCTCGCGCATATCGTCGGTGTTTCCCCCGCTCGTGCCGACAATGTGGGTCGACGCGTAGTGGACGTTGTAGAAATTGAGCTCCGCGCGGAAATCCGTCTTTGTCGGACCGGCGAAGAAATTGAGACAGCCGTCCCGCCCGAGCAGCCTGTCGCCCATCTCGATGACCGGCTTCACCGGGGCGTAGACGAACACGTCGTCGAATCCGTCCGGGGCGAAACGCTTCATGAACGCTATCGGGTCCTCGAAATTAGTCGTGTTGACGTACATTAGTTTGACACCGTGCCGTTCCGCTTCGGACGGCGGGAGTATCGACGCGGCTCTCGACAGTCTCGCGCTGTCAATGTCTGTGACGATGACAAGAGACGGTTTCCGGTCGCAGTGGACAATATAGTCGACCATCCCAAGCCCCATCGGACCCGCCCCGGCGAGAAGCGCGAGCTTTCCGCCCTCGCGTATGCCCATCTTGTGGACATAGCTGCCGCTCTTCGTGTGGTATGACGCGTGTGCTCCGCCGATGATGCAGCTCATCGGCTCTGCGAGCGAACCGTAGAAGAACGCATCGCCGGAATATTTTAACAGGCAGTCCTCCTCAAGCGTCTCGCGCGGGATGATGACGTGCGTCGCGTCTCCGCCGCAGAAGCGGTAGCTGTAACCGGGCGCGTCGAGACTGCCGCCATGGTTGTGTGCGGGCTGGATGGCGAATTTCTCTCCCGGAGCGAATTTGTTTTTCCATTTTTCTCCGACCTTTTCTATGACGCCGCAGAACTCGTGACCGACTATCGTCGGGTTTTCCGCGACGTCGTCCGGGACGCGCTTATGCGACGAGCCCTGCATCGCCGCTTTGTGTGTCGACATACAGACGCTGTCCGACACCACCGCCGCGAGGATTTCGTCGTCTGCTATCTCAGGCAGGTCGAAGGTGTCGAGTCTCAGGTCGTTTGTTCCGTGGATGCGCACTGCTTTTGTCTGCATATTGTAGTCCTCCGAAATAATGTTGTTTATTCCTGGCTGTCGGGGCTGTGTTTTCTTATGAGCCGTTTCATCCTCTCGCGCACCGCCGCGCGGCGCTCGGTTGTCAGTTCTTCGTCAAATGAAAGCGAATTATCGTCATCACGCGTGAAGACGTCGCCGCTCCTGTGCCCGGCGAGGTCTCCCGCCGGGGATATTTTCAGTATTTCTTCGTCGTCCGAAATGAGTATCGCCGTGCCCTCTTCAATGCGGTCGAGAACATATATCTTTTTCAAATGTTATTTCCTCCGGGAGTTTATCAGTACAATTCAATACTATTGTACCAAAGAATGCCCGGATTGTCAACCGTTTTTTCGTTATTTTCTCAAACTTTGTAGGATGCGTGCGCAAATTCACATCCTGATGTGTAGTTCACATATCATGATTGTTAATTAAGCACATTTCTGACAAGAAAATAACATTTATCCCGAAACGGAAAATTTGCGAAAACCCCTTTTATTTGTCGCGAAAGTATGGTATAATATAGTACAGAAAAGTATGGACGGAAGAAAGGAAGACCTGAAATGACCGAAAAGGAAGCCGCAGCGCGGATGAAACACCTCGCGGCGGAGATCACGAAGAACTCGAGACTCTACTATGACCTCGACGCGCCGGTGATCTCCGACTACGACTATGATATGATGTTCAAGGAACTGAAAGAGCTCGAGGAAAAATACCCGTCGCTCGCCGACCCGAATTCGCCCACAAAGCGCGTCGGAGGAGAGGCGGCGACCGGATTTGAGCCGGTCACGCACACGGTGCCGCTCGGAAGTCTCTCAGATGTGTTCGATTTCGATGAGGTCAGGGCGTTCGTCGAGCGCACCAAGGCGTTCGACGCGGAGTGCGGATACTCTGTTGAGTGCAAGATCGACGGATTGTCGGTCGCGCTGAGATATGAGAACGGCGTGCTCGTGCGCGGAGCGACGCGCGGCGACGGACGGGTCGGCGAGAATGTCACCGGAAATCTCCGGACTGTCCGCTCGATTCCACTGACGCTCAATACGGAAAAGCTCGCCGGAATGGACACTTCCGTCGTCGAGGTGCGCGGAGAGGTCTATATGCCACACAGTTCGTTTGAGAGACTGAACGCGGAGCGGGAAAAGCGCGGCGAGGCTCTTTTCGCGAACCCGAGAAACGCCGCCGCCGGGACGCTGAGACAGCTCGACCCGAAGGTCTGCGCGTCGAGGGGGCTTGATATATTCGTCTTCAATTACCAGACCGGAACGCTTGATTTCAAGGAACACGACGAGAGCCTGCTGGCGCTTGAAAAGCTCGGGTTCAGGATAATTCCTTATCTCAAGGTCGTGAAGACGGCGGACGAGGTCATCTCTCAGATCGAGGAGATCGGGAAGATGCGAGGGACGCTTCCGTTCGATATCGACGGGGTGGTCATAAAGGTGAACGACCTCGCGCTGCGCCGGACTATCGGTGAGAATTCCGCGACGCCGAAGTGGGCGGTCGCCTATAAGTTTCCGCCGGAGGAGAAGGAGACGAAGCTCACAGATATCGTCATACAGGTGGGACGGACGGGAATCCTGACGCCGAACGCTGTGCTTGAGCCGGTGAAGCTCGCCGGAACGACAGTCTCGAGGGCAACGCTCCATAATCTTGATTTCATCCGCGAGCGGGATATAATGATCGGCGATACGGTCGTTCTCAGAAAAGCCGGGGATATAATCCCGGAGGTCGTGAGGGCGGTTCCGGAGAAGCGCGACGGTACACAGGTGCCGTTTGAGATGCCGGAGAGGTGCCCTTCCTGCGGCGAGCCGGTCGAGCTTGACGAGGAGAGCGAGGGGAGCGCTTATTACTGCACGAATTCTGACTGCCCGGCGCAGATAATGCGGAATCTGATACATTTCGCGTCGAAGGGCGCGATGGATATCGACGGGCTTGGTCCGGCTCTGCTCGAGAAGCTGCACGATACGGGGCTTGTGAAGAGCATCGCGGACATTTACAGTCTGACGGCGGAACAGCTTGCCGGGCTTGAGCGGATGGGCGAGAAGAGCGCGGCGAAGCTGATTTCGTCGATTGAGAAGTCGAAGTCGGCGGGGCTCGCGAGATTTTTGTCGGCGCTCGGGATACGTCAGGTCGGCGATAAGGCGGCGGCTGTTATCGCGGCGCGGTTCGGGGATATCGAGGAGCTGTTTAAGGCGACGCCGGAGACGCTTTGTGAGATAGATGACGTCGGGGAGATTACGGCGGAGAATATTGTCAGTTTCTTTTCGCACCCGCAGACGCGGCGGATGATTGACCGGCTGAAGGACGTCGGGGTTGTGATGACGGCGGAGAAGGCGGCTGCCGGGGACGACAGGTTTGCCGGGATGACGTTCGTTCTTACCGGTACTTTGCCGGATATGACGAGGGAACAGGCGTCGGCGCTTATAACGTCGCACGGCGGCAAGGTTTCCGGTTCGGTCTCAAAGAAGACGAGCTATGTGGTCGCTGGCGCTGAAGCTGGCTCTAAGCTCGCGAAGGCGGAGTCTCTCGGCGTTCCGGTTATAGATGAAGCTGAGCTTCTGCGTATGACCAGTGTATAAAGCTTTAGAAAAGAATGGGGTGTGGGGAAGGGAAAACCTTTCTCGAAAGGTTTTCTCTTCCCCACGAAACTAACAGTTAAGGAGAATTTCATGTTTATAGATAAAGTAGAGATCCACATTAAAGCCGGCAACGGCGGCAATGGCTGTGTTGCGTTCCATCGTGAGAAGTATGTCGCGGAGGGCGGACCGTCCGGCGGCGATGGCGGGCGCGGCGGAGATATTGTTTTTAAGGTTGACGAGGGGACTAATACGCTGCTGGCGTTCAGGTACAGGCGGAAGTTCGTGGCGGCGAACGGCGGGGACGGGATGACTGAGAAGTTCCACGGGAAGAACGCGGAGGATCTGGTCATTATGGTGCCGCCCGGAACTATAATAAAGGACGCGGCTACCGGGCGGGTGCTTAAGGATATGTCGGCTACCGTTCATACTGAGCCGGGGATGAGCGAGGAGGAGGTCGCGGAGATACACGCGGGGTCTGACGATGAGCTGCTTGTCCGTGAGAAGCCTGAGAGCAGGACCCGGGTGACTTATGAGCCTTATGTCTGCTTGAAGGGCGGGCGCGGGGGCTGGGGAAATCAGCATTTCGCGACTCCGACGAGACAGATTCCGCGGTTCGCGAAGCCCGGTCAGAAGGGCGAGGAGATGGACGTTGTGCTGGAGCTTAAGATGCTGGCGGACGTCGGGCTGATCGGATTCCCGAATGTCGGTAAGTCGTCGCTTTTGTCGGTGATTTCCTCGGCGAGACCGCGTATCGCTAATTATCACTTCACGACTCTTGAGCCGCAGCTCGGCGTTGTGTCAACCGGCGAGGGGCGCGGGTTTACCTGCGCGGATATCCCGGGGCTTATTGAGGGCGCGGCTGAGGGCGCGGGGCTCGGGCATGATTTCCTGAGACATGTCGACAGGTGCAGGCTGCTCATTCATGTGGTCGATGTGTCGGGCTCTGAGGGGCGCGACCCGATTGACGATATAAAGAAGATAAATTCGGAGCTTGAGAGGTACAGCCCGGAGCTTGCCTCGCGTCCGCAGATTGTCGCGGCGAATAAGGTCGATATACTGCCGGACGACGCTGATCTTTCGGTGTTTGAGAGCTTTGTGAAGGACGAGCTCGGGTGCGAGCTGTTCTATATCTCCGCGGCGACGAGAAAGGGCGTCGATGAGTTGATTCACCGCGTCGCCGAGAGGCTTGAGGAGCTGCCTCCGATGAAAATCTACGAGACCGAGGAAGCGCCGGAGCCGGAGATAAGGACGAAGAGCCGCGATTTCACGGTGAAGAACGTGAACGGTGAGTATGTGGTCGAGGGCGAGTGGCTCGAGGAGCTGATCGAGTCGATCAATTTCTCGGATTACGAGTCGACGAGCTATTTCCAGAGAATGCTCAGGCAGTACGGCGTCATCGACGCGCTCACCGAGAAGGGGTGCGAGGACGGCGATACCGTTCATATCTATGACGTCGAGTTTGATTTCATAAGATGATTTTTGCGTGTTGACCGCCGGATACCGAAAATATGACGAAAAATCAAGATTTCTCGGAAAAATCGGTGAAAGCGGTTGACAACCTTCCGGATTTGTATTATAATGGATAGTATAATATAATGAGATAATATGATGAAGCGCTGTGCTTCACCAGGAAAGGTTTTTTTGATGTTCTGGCAGAAAGATATAGAAACCATGCCGCTCGCGGACCTCGAGGCGCTTCAGCTCGAGAGACTGAAGAGGATTGTCCGCTATGTTTACGAGAGGGTTCCGTTTTACAGGAAGAGGCTCGACGACGCCGGGGTTAATCCGGATAAGATAAAGGCTCTCAGCGATATACAGTACATACCTTACACGACAAAGGCGGATATACGCGATACCTATCCCTTCGGACTTTTCGCCGTGCCGCAGAAGGAGATTGTGCGCATTCACGCGTCCTCCGGCACGACCGGAAACCCGACCGTCGTCGGATACACGAAGAACGACCTCGAGAACTGGAGCGAGTGCGTCGCGAGACTTGTCACCGCGGCGGGAGCCACCAGCGACGATATCGTGCAGATAGCGTTCGGTTACGGCTTGTTCACCGGCGCTCTCGGGCTTCATTACGGACTCGAGAAGATCGGCGCGACCGTCGTCCCGACCTCGACCGGAAATACCGAGAAGCAGCTGAAGCTCATGCGTGACTTCGGTACAAGCGCGCTCGTCGCGACGCCGTCCTACGCGCTCTATATCGCGGAGACTGCGAGGGATCTCGGAATCGACTGCCGCGACCTTAAGGTCAGGCTCGGTCTCTTCGGCTCGGAGGGCTGCTCGATCGAGATGCGCTCCAAGGTCGAGGAGGCTTGGAATCTGTTCGCGACCGATAACTACGGCATGAGCGAGCTTATGGGTCCGGGCGTCTCCGGAGAGTGCCGTTACAGATGTGGTATGCACTTTGCCGAGGATCATTTCCTGCCCGAGATAATCGACCCGCAGACCGGCGAGGTGAAGCCGCGCGGCGAGGAGGGCGAGCTTGTCGTCACGACACTCACGAAGGAGGGCATACCGCTTCTCAGATACCGCACGAAGGACATCACCCGGATTCACTATGAGCAGTGCGAATGCGGACGCACACACGCGAGAATGGACAAACCGCTCGGCAGAAGCGACGATATGCTCAAGATCAAGGGTGTCAACGTCTTCCCGACGCAGATTGAGTCGGTTCTCGTCAGCATCCCCGAGGTCGGACCGCAGTATCAGATTGTCCTCGGACAGAAGAACTACATGGATACCTTCGAGATAAACATCGAGGTCTCCGACGGAAAGCTGCTCGAGAGCTTCTCCGACCTTGAGAACCTCCAGCAGAAGGTCAGACACAAGCTCCAGACCGTTCTCGGTCTCGACGCCAAGATAAACCTTGTAGAACCGCGCTCTCTCGAAAGGTTCGTCGGCAAGGCAAAGCGCGTCATAGATAACCGGCATAAATAATATCACGGAGAGTTTACATATGAAAAAGATAATGTTAGGAAACGAAGCGGTCGCGCGCGGACTCTATGAAGCCGGTGTGCGTCTCGTTTCGAGTTACCCCGGAACCCCGAGCACCGAGGTCACCGAGGCGGCGGCAAAGTACGACGAGATCTACGCCGAGTGGGCGCCCAACGAAAAGGTCGCGCTCGAGGTCGCGCTCGGCGCGGCTATCGGCGGCGGACGCTCATTTGTCGGAATGAAGCACGTCGGACTCAACGTCGCGGCTGACCCGCTCTTCATCACCTCCTACACCGGAGTGAACGGCGGAATGGTCATCGGCGTCGCGGACGACCCCGGAATGCACTCGTCGCAGAACGAGCAGGATTCGCGCCACTACGCGATCGCGGCTAAGCTCCCGATGGTCGAGCCGTCGGATTCCGGCGAATGTCTTGAGTTCACGAAGCTGGCGTATGAGTTCTCTGAGAAGTTCGACACTCCGTTCATCTTAAGGCTCAACACCCGCGTCTCTCACTCGCAGTCGATAGTTGAGACCTCCGACCGCGTCGAGGTTGAGGTGAAGCCCTATGAAAAGGACGCCGCGAAGCACGTCATGATGCCCGGCAACGCCCGTCCGCGCCACATAGAGGTCGAAAAGCGTCTGAATACGCTCCGCGAGTTCGCCGAGAACTGTCCTTTCAACAAGGTCATCGGGAATCCCGGCGCGAAGGTCGGCATCATCACCTCCGGACCGTCGTTCAATTACGCGCTCGAGGCTTTCGGTGACACCGCGTCGTATCTTAAGCTCGGACTCGTCAATCCGCTTCCCGAAAAGCTCCTGAAGGACTTCACGGAGAAATATGAGACGGTCTATGTCATCGAAGAGCTCGACCCGGTCATCGAGAGCCACTGCAAGGCGCTCGGACTGAATGTTCACGGCAAGGACGTCCTCCCGCTCTGCGGCGAGTTCTCTCAGGAGCTTCTTTCAAAGCTTCTTCTCGGAAAAGAACCGGAATGCTACACGCTCGACGAGAATATCCCGGTGCGCCCGCCCGTGCTCTGCCCAGGATGCCCGCACAGAGGCGTCTTCTACCTCTTCAATAAGCTCAAACTCTACGTCAGCGGCGACATCGGCTGCTATACGCTCGGCGCGGCGAAACCGCTCGGCGGAATGGACACCACGCTCTGCATGGGCGCGTCGGTCTCGGCTCTCCACGGCTTCAACAAGATACGCCACGAGGAACACAAATCTGTCGCGGTCATCGGAGACTCGACCTTCATGCACTCTGGAATCACCGGACTTGTCGACATCGTCTACAACAAGGGCTTCTCGACAGTTGTCGTCGTCGACAACAGCATCACCGGCATGACCGGACACCAGCAGAACCCCTGTACGGGATTCACGCTTAAGGGCGAGAAGGTCTACGGAATCCTCATCGAGAACATCGCGAAGGCGGTCGGAGTGCCTGAAGAGCACATCCGCATCGTCGACCCGAACGATCTCGCCGAGACCGAGAGGGTGCTCAAAGAGGAGCTCGCGTCGGATACACCGTCGGTCGTCATCTGCCGCCGTCCCTGCGCGATGCTCAAGTATGTCAAGCACAATCCGCCGCTCGTCATCGACCACGACAAGTGTGTCGGCTGCAAAGCCTGCATGAAGATCGGCTGCCCCTGCATCTCGGTCAAGGACGGAAAGGCGTCTATCGACCAGACGCTCTGCAACGGCTGCGGTCTTTGCACGCAGATGTGCAGGCTCGGCGCCATAGGCAACAGATAAGTCACGCTTTTAAAGACAAACTTATTCCCGAAAAAGGAGTTCAGTTATGAGAAAGATAGCCGATTCCCATGTTCACATAAGATTCACCCGCGATGAGGATATCGCGCGGATGCTCGACGATATCGCGTCGGTCGGCGTCACGGCGGTGAATATTCTCTCGCTGTCATACCGCGGAGTCGCTGAGGATCTGGCGGCGCTCTGGCAGAAGATGACCCGTAAAGATCTCGATATCCGCGCGTTCGGCGGTCTGCACATAAACGACCGCTACATGAACGTCCCGCCCGAGGTTCAGGTCGAAAAGCTGTCAGACCTCGGCTGCGACGGCTTCAAGATGATGTACGCCCCGGCGCTCAGACGCTTCATGCCCGAGGGGCTTGACTCGCCGAAGTACTCGAAGATGTTCAGCCTGCTTGAGGAGCGCGGGATTCCGACGACAATACACGTCGCCGACCCTGAGGACTTCTGGGACGAGGGACGTCAGTACGGCGATAAGAGCTTCCCGACTAAAAAACAGCTCTATGACGAGATATTCCGGGTGCTTGACGCTCACCCGCGTCTCCGTGTCTCTTTCCCGCACTTCTTCTTCCTCTCGAACTTCCCGGACGAGGCAGAGAGGGTCATGGAAACCTACCCAAATGTCCGTTTCGACCTGACGCCCGGCGTTGAGATGTACTATAATTTCGACTGCAATATCGACGTCTGGCACGACTTCTTCACGAAGTACAGCGACCGGATTCTCTTCGGCACTGACTCGAACACGGTAAAGAGCAATAACTTCGAGCTGGTCGAGCTCGTCAGACGCAAGCTCTGCGAGAGCCGTGAGATCTTCTCACAGCACTGCTACGGCAAGGATTTCATCGTCCGCGGGCTTTATCTGGACGAGGACACGGTCGATAAGATCTGCTACCGGAACTTCTTCGACTACGACGGAGAGAAGAAAAAGGTCGATGAGAACAAGTTCTACGAGTACTGCGAGATAATGAAGAAGAGCATCGAGGCTGATCCGACCGAGCCGATCGTCATCCCCGGCGAGGAGCTGAACCTCGGTGGAAAGACCGAAAACTCGATAGCGCTCGAATTTCTTGACAAGCGTCTCGCCGGGAGATAACCCCGCACACATATTTTCTGAAAGGAAAAACACAATGAATATAATGATAGTCGGCGTCGGCGGACAGGGTTCGCTGCTCGCCAGCCGCATTCTCGGAAACGCCGTGCTCCTTAAAGGCTACGACGTCAAGGTCTCCGAGGTGCACGGAATGAGTCAGCGCGGCGGCTCTGTCGTCACATACGTGAAGTACGGCGACAAGGTCGCGTCCCCGGTGATCTGCCGCGGTGAGGCTGACATAATAATGTCCTTCGAGCTGCTCGAGGCGGCAAGGTGGCTGCCATACCTGAAAAAGGGCGGAGTCGTCATCACGAACACCCAGCAGATAAACCCGATGCCGGTAATCACCGGAGCGGCTGAATACCCCGAGGATCTCGTGGATAAGATGAAAGCGGCAGGCGCGAAGGTGATCGCCGCGGACGCCCTCGCGATAGCGAGAGAAGCCGGAAGCGAGAAGGCGGTCAACGTCGCGCTGATCGGACTCATGGCACACGCTCTCGGATTTGACCGCGAGACGCTGATCGAGGCGATA
>URCP01000045.1 GCA_900546315.1 uncultured Eubacteriales bacterium | reverse complement strand
TCCCGGTGCGCGAGGTTTCCTCCGAGCGCTCTGAAATATCGTCATGGCACGGCGACCCGGTCAGAGGCGAAGACCGACTCTTCCACGGAAGCATGACAAACGACACGTGGGAGAAGTCGATAGATCACATCGGCGCGGAGAACAGAACCGCCGCTGAAAGATATATCGTTGTGACCGATCAGGACGCGCTCGACGCGACTGACCATTCCCCTGTATTTGCCGATATCGAGGTGAGATGAAATGAGAGGTTTTTCTTTCAGTCCGGTAAAAAAAGAGCAGATCGTCAGCGTGCCCGGATGGTTCGTCTGGTGCGGCAGCATGGTCAGGACGCCTGACGGCAGGTGTCATATGTTTGTCTCGATGTGGGAGGAAAAGTGGGGCTTCGAGTACGGCTGGGCGACGCATTCCAAGGTCGGTTACGCCGTCGCGGACGAGCCGGACGGGAAATATGAGTTCCGCGGGATCATTTTCGAGGGCTCCGGAAAGGAGAACGGCTGGGACCGCGATTCGGTGCATAACCCGTACGTTTTTTACGACGACGGCAGATTCTGGCTCTACTACAGCGGGAACTGCGGGGATGGAAATTATTCTGTACATACGTCGAATCAGAGAGTCGGTCTCGCGTCCGCGGTCGACCCGATGGGAGAGTGGATGAGATCAGATGAGCCGCTCTTCGGCAGCCGCCCCGGAATGTTCGACGAGTCCGGCACGACGAACCCGAGCGTTTGCAGGCGCCCGGACGGAAGGCTCATCATGATCTACAAGTGCTGGTCCGATCTTCCCCCGCATGACGGAAAGGTGCGTATAGCCGCGGCGTTTGCCGATCATCCGGCGGGACCGTGGGAGCGGATGGACGTGCCGATCTTCGACGTCCCCGGAGAGATGTTCGCGGCGGAGGACCCGTATGTGTACAGTCAGGGAGGGAAGATTTACTGCCTGCTGAAGGATATGGGGAACTTTTATATTCACGATATTTTCCGCTCGATGATACGGTTTGTGTCGGATAACGGCGTTGATTGGAAGCCTGCCGAGCCGATGTTCTTCCGCTCGAGAGTCATGGACTTCGAAGGAGAGGGGAAGAAGCTGCTTTACCGCATGGAGCGACCGTTCCTTTACATCGAGGACGATAAGCCGCGGGTATTTTTCACCGCGATACTTCCGGAAAGGACCGCGCCGTTCAGCTGCAATGTTCACATGAACATCGAGTGGAAGGAGTGAAAGAATGCCATCAAGCAAAGGCTATCTCGATTTTATCCTCGACCAGCTGTCGGAACTGGGTATCGAGCACAGGGCGATGATGGGTGAATACCTTCTCTACATCGGCGGCAGGCTGTTCGGCGGGATTTATGACGACAGACTGCTTGTGAAGCCGATACCCGCCGCGCTGGAGCTGATACCGGACGCCGCGCGTGAGGCGCCGTATCCTGGAGCTAAGGAAACACTGATTTAAGGTTGTTTTCGCGGAAAAAAGCCCATAAATCCAAGCCTTTTTTCCGCGAAAACCCGATTTATTCAGTGTATCCCTAAGGAAATGCTGCTCGTCGACCGGGTCGATGACAGCGAGTTCCTCCGCCGGCTCGTGACAGAAATGTACGACGGACTGCCCGAAGTCAGGAAAAAAAGATGAAGTTTGGGGATGACCGTCTGCGGTCATCCCTCTATTCGGTTCTCAGTTTTCCGCCGCGATCTGCTGATAATCGACGACCTCAAGCTTTATGTATGTCGATAGGTCGCGGACGGACAGCGCTTCGCCGTGCCCGCTTCGGATGATCGATATGAAATTGACGTTCTGCGGGAGAAAGTACGTGATCTTTATGTCCGCCGATGCGTTTACCTTTTTCTCGTCGAGGTTGTCGTAGCAATTGACGAGTATGTGAAGCGTTATTCTGTCGCCTATTACTTGATCAAGCGTGGCGGGAAGGTCGGGGCAGACCTCGAGGAGACTTACCCTTTCGATGCTGTTGTACTCCGCCATTTCGCTGTGGACCCGCGAGACCATCTCCTCGATACCGTTAAGACCGCGCACGTACGGCACTACCGTGACAGAGCGGTTCCCGTAAACAGTTGACGAGCGTAAAGACAGGCTCTCCGGCATATAATTCTTAGTCTTCCCGTAGTAAAGAAGCCCATCGCCGACGTCGAGCGAGTACCTGCACTCTATTCTCCCGTCGTACTCAAGCGTGATGACCGGGTCGTCAAAAGCAAAATCGGCGTTGTCATGTGATTCCGTGTAAATGAGGACGCCGTCGTATATCTCGTTCGGGTACTCTCTAAAGAGCTCTGAGAGAGGGGTCAGACACTTGAGCCTGCCGACATACACGGGCTCCTTTTCATTAAGTTCCGCGGGCTTCCGGACCTCGCTTCCGGCGTCGTCCGGCTCGTTCACCCACGCGTGGATGCGCAGGATGTGGTCTTCGACGCTGTTGTCCGATTCGGGTGCGTACAGGGTCTGCGGCTCCTTTTTCATCGCGTACGCCGCGGCGGACAGCGTGTAGATCAGATACACGCCGGAGATCGCGAGGAGGATCAGCAGAAGGGTGCGTATTACGTATTTCTTCATTTTACGCCCTGCCTTTCGTGAGATTCCGGTTCTGCTTCCATTATATCATACTATGAATGTAAAGTCAATACGCAAAATGACATTTGTAGATGTTAATTATAAACTTTTGGGAATTCAGTTCACGAAAAATTTACCATCGCGGCTTGATACGCGCCCCCGCGGCGTGATATCATATATCGTGAAGAGGAAAGGATTGGTTATGGAAAGATTAAAAAGGGACTGATACTCGAGGGCGGAGCCATGCGCGGGCTGTTCACGGCGGGAGTCATGGACGTTCTCATGGAGAATAAAGTCGCGTTCGACGGCGCGATAGGCGTGTCAGCGGGCGCGGCGTTCGGGTGTAATTATAAATCCGGGCAGATCGGACGGGTGCTCAGATACAACACGAAATACTGCCGGGACAAGCGTTACTGCGGCGTCCGCGTGCTGCTGCGAACGGGCAATATCTACAGTACGGATTTCTGTTACGGAGAGGTGCCGCTCGAGCTGGATCCGTTTGATTTTGACACATACGAGAAGAGCGGAATGAAGTTCTGTGTCGTCTGCACCGACGTTTCGACCGGAAAGGCGGTCTATCACGAGTACACGGGGCGGAACGACCATCTCTTCGACTGGATACGCGCGTCGGCGTCCCTGCCGCTCGTGTCGCGGATGGTGGAGATCGACGGGGAGAAATATCTCGACGGAGGGCTCGCGGATTCAATACCGGTGGAGTATTTCGAGAGCATCGGATACGACCGGAACGTCGCGGTGCTGACCCGTCCGATGGGCTACCGCAAGAAACCGAACGACATGATGCCGCTCATCCGCGCAAAATACAAAAAATACCCTGAGCTTGTAAAAACGATAGCGGAACGGCACATAATGTATAACAGGGAGCTTGACCTGATCGCGGAAAAAGAGGCGGCGGGCAGACTTTTCGTAATCCGTCCGGAGGATGATATCCCGGTGAGGCGTGTAGAGAAGGACCCGGAAAAGCTGCGCCAAGCCTATGATCTCGGCAGAAAAGCGGCGGAAGAGAAGCTTCCGGCTTTGATAAGCTACCTTTCGTGACAGAAACGTGCCAAAATGCTTCGTTAATATAGTCATCACATTTGCCGCAAAATTGGCTCAATATGGCACAAGTGCTGAAATTTGCCGCCGCGCGTCGGAAAATGTCTTTTGCCCCTTGTAAAATCGCCGCGGAAAGTGTACAATATATATATGATGGATTATTATGGGCGGCGTGCGCTGTCCGCATATTTCTTGAAATGAAAGGATATGGCGCGGAAACTTTTTCGCGTCAAGTGAGATGGTTATACAAATGGAGACTTCGCTGCTTGACGGCGTCCTGTTCACGAAACTTATCGGCTGCGGAACCGCGGGGCTCGCTGCTAAGGTCGATGAAATAAACGCGCTCAATGTCTTTCCGATACCCGACGGGGACACGGGCGAAAATATGTATCTGACACTGAGCGGCGGTTATGCCGCGCTCACGAGATCGCCGTCGGATGAGCTCTCGAGGGCGGCTGAAACGCTCGCTTCCGGGATGCTGATGAGCGCCCGCGGGAATTCCGGCGTCATCCTGTCACAGCTCTTCGCGGGGATAGCGGCGGGCTTTTCCGGGCTTGAGAGCGCCACTCCGGGGCAGGTCGCGGCGGCTATAAGATGCGGCGTCGAGCGCGCGTATACGGCGGTCGCGAAGCCGGTCGAGGGCACGATCCTCACCGTCGCGAGGGACGCCATGGAGAGTATTTTCAGAAACCTCAGCGAGGAGAGCGGGCTTATCGACATTGCTGACGACTGCCTTGAGGAGATGAACGCGTCGCTGAGACGCACTCCGGAGCTCCTTCCGGTGCTGAAGCAGGCGGGGGTTGTCGACAGCGGCGGAGCGGGGCTGCTCGCGATACTCGACGGTGTCGTCCGCGGCCTCCGCGGAGAGGATGTCACCACCGGGACGCAGATTCCGGAGGTGCGCGCGTCCTCGGCGACGAAGGCGGTCGATCTCGATCTGTTCGGAAGCGACGACGAGATGGTGTACGGCTACTGCACGGAGTGCCTGCTGAGACTGAGCTCGCTCAAGACCGACGTTCAGGCGTTCGATCTGTCGCTGATACGCTCTGATCTCGAGGCTCTCGGCGACTCTATGGTCCTGCTGATGGACGGAACGGTTGTGAAGCTCCATATCCACTCGATGACGCCTGAGAAGGTGCTTGAGCTGATGCACCGCTACGGCGAGTTCCTGACGGTCAAGATCGAGAACATGACCCTCCAGCACCACGAGACGATCGTCGGAAAGCCGAAGCCGGAGAAGGAAAGAAAGAAGTTCGCGGCGGTCGTGGTCGCGTCCGGAGACGGCATAAAGGAGACCTTCACCGAGCTCGGAGCCGACTGTATCGTGGACGGCGGGCAGTCGAACAACCCGTCGACCGAGGATTTCATGAAGGCTTTCGAGGAGGCGTCGGCGGACAATATCTTCGTTCTCCCGGACAACTCGAACATAATACTTGCCGCGAAGCAGGCGGCGGAGCTCTGGACTGAGTCGCACGTTTATGTCGTGCCGACAAAGAACATCGGCGAGGGCTACGCCGTGATGTCGATGCTCTCATACGACTCGGACGACGCCGACATGATATTTGACGAGATGTGCGACGCGATGAACGGCGTCAAGACAGGAACCGTCTCAAGGGCGGTGCGCGACGCGGCGGTCGACGGTGTTGACGTCAGGGCAGGGGACTATATCGGATTCCTCGGAAAGAAAATACTCGCGGACGAGCCGACAATCGCCGGCGCGGCGTCCTCACTGCTCGAAAGAATGGATTCGGACGAGAACGAGTTTCTTATCGTCATCTACGGAAAGAGCATCAGCGAGGATGATAAGAACGAGTTCAGAACCCTCGCGGCGGATATCCTCGGCGGGCTTGAGATCTGCGAGATCGACGGCGGGATGGATATCTACGATATGTATCTTATATTGCAGTAAAGTGATCAGAAAGGAAAGACAGGATGGCAGGAAATTTCATACTGAGCTGTGAGTCGACGGTTGATATGCCGTACTCGTATATAAGCGGCAGGGATATACCGGTGCTCTTCTACACTTATGTGATAAACGGTGAGGAGTGCATTGACGACATGGGACGCGACCCGGAGGCGCTTCCGGAGTTTTATCGCAAGCTGAAGGAGGGCGGACTTCCGAAGACCTCCGCCGTCAACTACGCGAAATATCTCGAGTATTTCGACGAGCTCCTGAAGAAGGGCGACGTGCTGCACGTGACGCTCGGCTCCGGCATGACCTCGTCGGTCACTAATGCCGAGAAGGCGGCGGAAGAGCTGAGAACGAAGTACCCGGACAGGAAGATAACCGTCGTGGATTCGCTCGGCAGCTCGACCGGCTACGGAATGCTCGTCGACGACGCGGCTGACCTCAGGGACGAGGGAAAGAGCATGGAGGAGGTCACGGAATGGCTTCTCGCGAACCGTAACCGCATACACCATCAGTTCCTTTCGACCGACCTTCAGTATTACCGCAGGGGCGGAAGGATATCCGGAGCGGCGGCGACCGTAGGCGCTATCCTGAATATCTGCCCGATGATGCGCATAAACTCTGATGGAAAGATAATCGCCTACACGAAGGTGCGCGGCAAGAAGAACGCGATAAAGGAGACGATCGCGACGATGAAGCGCCTTTGTGACGACCACGAGAACTATTCCGGCAAGTGCTTCGTGAACCACTCGAACTGCCTTGCCGACGCGGAGCTCACTGTATCGATGCTTCATGAGCAGTTCCCGAACATCAAGGGTGAGATTAAGATCTGCGACATCGGAACGATAATCGCGTCGCACACCGGTCCCGGTACGATCTCGGTGTTCTTCCACGGCGAAGAACGCGTGAAATAACGATATAAACGATATATATAGGAAATATATGACGACGATCCGGAAAAAACATACCGGGTCGTCGTTTTTTCGCGGCTGGGTCTTGACAAACAGGTCGGAATGGTGTATAATTATATTGCAGGAAATAAAACTAAAGTTGCGAAACATATGTTATCCGGGGGATAATATGAAAAGATTGAGGCAAAACGGCGGGGAGTCCGGGAAGGACCATATGACTGCCGGGCTGTGCATCGGAATGTGCATAGGTATGTGCGTCGGTATGTCGACCGGAATCGGAATGACGTCCGGCATGAGCGTCGGAATGGCGGTCGGTATGCTTATCGGTTCGGAGATCAGAACGAAGTAAGACGGTACGAAAGGAATTAACAATGCTTGATATAAGTCATCTCACGAAAAAATATGGCGACAGGAAGGCGGTTGACGACCTGTCGCTTCACATCGCCCCGGGCGAGATCTATGGCTTCATAGGTCATAACGGCGCGGGAAAGACGACGACGCTGAAATCGGTCGTCGGGATACAGAGCTTTGACGAGGGCGAGATAACGATCGGCGGGCACAACGTGAAGACTGAGCCGCTCGAGTGCAAGAAGATCCTCGCCTACATACCGGATAACCCTGACCTCTACGAGTTTATGACCGGGCAGAAGTTCCTCGATTTCGTCGCTGATATCTTCGGCGTCGGCGCGGCTGAGAGACGGGAGCGGGTCGGAAAGTACGCGGAGGAGTTCGGAATGACCGGCGACCTCGGAAAACCTGTCGCGGCGTACTCGCACGGTATGAAGCAGAAGCTCGCTGTAATCTCGGCGTGGCTGCATTCACCGAGGCTTATCATCATGGATGAGCCGTTCGTCGGACTCGACCCGAAGGCGGCGCATATCCTCAAAGGCATGATGCGCGAGGTGTGCGACAACGGAGGAGCGATCTTTTTCTCGACGCATGTGCTGGAGGTCGCGGAGAAGCTCTGCGACAAGGTCGCGATAATCAAGGAAGGAAAGCTCATCCGCTCCGGAACGATGGAAGAGGTGAAGGGCGACGATACGCTCGAGGACGTCTTCCTTGAGCTTGAAGGGGATGAGTGAAGATGCTGAAGATCCTGTTAAAGCGCCAGATGACCGAGATATTCCGTGCCTACTTCTACGACGCGAAGAAGAATAAGAAGCGTTCAACCGGCGCCACTGTGGCGTTCATCATCATGTATGTAGTTCTGATGGTGGGAGTTCTCGGTGGACTCTTCACGGCGCTGGCGGTTTCGATTTGCGGACCGCTCTGCGGAATCGGGCTTGACTGGCTGTATTTCGCGCTGATCGGGCTGCTCTCGGTGCTGCTCGGCGCGTTCGGAAGCGTGTTCAACACGTTTTCCGGGCTGTATCTGCCGAAGGACAACGACCTGCTGCTCGCGATGCCAATACCGGTCAAGGATATCATGGCGTCGAGGCTCGCGGGGGTCTACCTGATGGGTCTCATGTATTCCGGGGTGATGTCGGTTCCGGCGGCGATCGTTTATCTTGTCACGCAGGGCGTCAGCGCTTCGCGTGTCGTCGGCGGGATACTTTTTGTGCTGCTGCATTCGGTCATCGTGCTGATTCTCTCCTGCCTGCTCGGATATGTCGTAGCGCGTATAAGTCAGAAGCTAAAAAACAAGAGCTTCATCACGGTGATAGTCTCGCTGCTGTTCTTTGGAGCGTATTACCTGTTCTATTTCAGGGCGCAGGAGATGCTGTCGGCGTTCCTCGCGAACGCGGCGGTATGGGGCGAGAAGATCAGGGGCTTCGCTTATCCGGTCTACGCGCTCGGAATGGTTGGCACGGGCAATATCATCGCTATGCTCGGATGCACCGTCATCGTCGCGCTGCTGTTCTTACTCACGATGTATGTTATCTCGAAAAGCTTCATTAAAATCGCGACGTCGACCGCCGATTCCGGAACAAAGTCGAAGATCCGTGCCGAGTCGAAGACCGGTACATATGGCGGAGCGCTGTTCCGGAAGGAGATGGCGCGGTTCACGTCGAGTCCGAACTATATGCTGAACTGCGGGCTCGGGCTGCTGTTCCTGCCGGTTGGCGGCATATTCTTTGCCGTCAAGGCGCGGACTTTACTTGAAGCGCTGTCTGAGATGGAGATCTCGGATGGGATGATCGCGGTCGTCTTCGCGTGCGCGGTCTGTCTGATGCTGACTATGGTCGATATCACGGCGCCATCCGTGTCGCTTGAGGGAAAGAACCTCTGGATACTCGGCTCTCTGCCGGTCAGAGCGAAGGACGCGCTTATAGCGAAGCTGAAGGTACAGCTCGTCGTGACGGCTCCGCCGCTTCTCATCGCGGATATCTGCGGTATTGTCGGGCTTCGGACGGGCGCGGCGGAATCGGTCATGATTCTGCTCGTGACGTTCATATTCATGCTGTTTCAGGCGCTGTTCGGTCTGTTCCTCGGGTTGAAGATGCCGAACCTCTCATGGACGAGCGAGATTGTGCCGATAAAGCAGAGCGGGAGCGTCACGATAACGCTGCTCGGCGGAATGGCGATAGCGGCGGTGACGTGCGGCGTCTACTTCGTCATCGGCGATATTACCGGCGGGATGTTGTATCTCGCTATAGTGTCGGTTGTCTTCGCCGCCGCCGATATTATCCTCTACAGATGGATAGTCAGCCGCGGGGCGAAGATATTCTCGGAGCTGTGAGTATTAAATATTGAAATCGGGAAAACTACCTTTTGAATTAACGGAAGCGCCTGTCGCGTTTCCGGAAAAGAAAGGTAGTTTTTTTATGTCTGAAATGTTTTGTTTCCAGTGCCAACAGACCGCGGGCAACAAAGGCTGCGTGAAGACCGGCGTCTGCGGCAAGCAGCCGGAGACCGCGGCTTTACAGGATGACCTTGTGAAGGAGCTTATCCGCCTCGCGATCGCCGCGGATGAAAAGGGAGAGCACACGCCGCTCGCGTCAAGGCTTATCGTCGACGGTCTGTTCACGACCCTGACGAACGTCAACTTCGACAACGCCGCGATACACCGCTTCACCGGGCGTGTGATTGATGAGCGGAACGCCCTCGGAGGGCGCGATTATCCGGTTATTGAGCTTTTCAGGGGAGAGACGGACATTGTGTCACTCCGCTCGACGCTTCTTTTCGGAATGAAAGGAATGGCGGCATACGCTCACCACGCGATGAACCTCGGGTATGAGGACAACGAGGTGACCGACTGGTTCTATAAGGGTCTGCGTTCCCTTAACGAGGAGCACACGGTCGAGGAGTGGCTGGCGCTCATCATGGAGTTCGGAAAGGTGAACTTCCGCTGCATGGAGCTGCTCGACAGCGCGAACACCGGGAGATTCGGCGATCCGACCCCGGCGAAGGTCACGACCGACATAAGAAAGGGACCGTTTATCGTGGTCTCCGGTCACGACCTCGAGGATATCCATCAGCTGCTCGAGCAGACGAAGGACAAGGGCGTAAATGTCTACACTCACGGAGAGATGCTCCCGGCGCACGGCTATCCGGAGCTCCGCAAGTACCCGCACCTCGCCGGGAATTTCGGCACCGCGTGGCAGAGTCAGCAGAAGGAGTTCGTCGATATCCCGGCGCCGGTTCTGTTCACGACGAACTGCCTGATGCCGCCGCGCCCGAGCTACCGTGACCGCGTCTGGACGACGTCTGTCGTCGGGTACGAGGGTCTGCGCCATATCGAGGCGGACGAGAAAGGGCACAAGGACTTCTCGCCGATCATAGAGCAGGCGCTGGAGCTCGGCGGCTACGAGCACGACCACTCGATGAGCGGCATAAACGGCGGTCATATGATGATGACCGGCTTCGCGCACGAGACGGTGCTGTCGAAGGCGCCGGAGGTTATCGACGCGATAAAGCGCGGGGAAATAAAGCATATCTTCCTGATAGGCGGCTGTGACGGCGCGCATCCGGGGCGGAACTATTATACGGAGCTCGCGAAGCAGACGCCGATGGACTCGCTCATCCTGACCCTCGCGTGCGGCAAATACAGGTTCAATGATCTCGACCTCGGTGAGGTCGGAGGATTGCCGCGCATACTCGATATGGGACAGTGCAACGACGCCTACAGCGCGATAAAGGTGGCTCTGGCGCTCGCAGACGCGTTCGGGTGTACGATCAACGAGCTGCCGTTGACGCTCGTTCTGTCGTGGTATGAGCAGAAGGCGGTCTGCATACTGCTGACGCTTCTCTCGCTCGGCGTGAAGAATATGTACCTCGGACCGACGATGCCCGCGTTCCTGTCCGAGAGCGTCGTAAAGATACTCGTCGACACCTACGGTCTGACCCCGACGACCGCGCCGGAGCAGGATCTCGACGCGATACTCGGCAGAAAATAAACGCACAAGAGACAGTCATATGATATGGCTGTCTTTTTGTTCATAAAAATGTTTCAGGCAAAAAGAACGAATTTTCGGGATAACGGTTGACAAATGAACTGAACTGTGGTATCATTAATATAAGAAGTATTGAACGGCAGTTCCGGGAGGGCATATGACACTTGAAGAGATAAAGATAAGGCGGCTCGCGAATCAGTATCTGACAGAAAAGGGCGAAAAGCTCCGGGTCATACATGACCTGATGGGCTTTCAAGCGCAGTTCATGTCGAATGCGCTTCATTCGATGCGTCTCAGATGCTCCGGCTGTGACGCGGAGAGCGCCGCGGAAGGGCTCGTCAAGAACTGGACCATCCGCGGAACCGTACATATCTTCGCGGAGGATGACCTCGGTGTGTTTAAGCACTGTCCGGACGGGTACCGCTCGCTGGATTTCGAGCCGTGTTTCACTTGGCAAAGACCGGACGGGAACTATAACTGGTATGACGACGGCGGGTGCAGACGTGTTGTGAGCCTGTCGCCGGAGCGGCACCGGGAGCTCTCCGAGGCGATACTTGAAGCGCTCGCTGATGGAGAGAAATCGCGCGATGAGCTGAAAGAGGTCTGCCGGGAGCGAGGGATGAGCGCTGTTGAGGAGGCGGTCATGTTTGACGCGTGGGGCGGCGGGATACGCGACCTGTCCGAGCGCGGATTTATAAACGGTGTTGTGAGTGAGAAGAAGCTATACCGTCTGAGCCCGGATTTCACGCCGATGCCGGATGATGACGCGATGCTCAGGATGGCGGACAGATATTTCAGAAATTACGCGCCCGCGACCGTGAGGGACGCCGCGTACTACTTCGGTATCCCGCAGACCCGGGTGAAAAAGCTGCTTGACAAGCTACCGGTTGAGAGCGCGGAGTGCGGCGGGAGGACGTATTTCTATATCGAGGGCGGGAAGAAATACATGAGCGGCATTCCGGACTGTGTTTTTCTCGCCGGTTTTGACGGGCTGATGCTCGGTTACGAGAAAAAGGAGAACGTCTTTCTCCCGCCGGAGCACCTGCGCGGGATATTCAATCTCGCGGGGATAGTGATGCCCGCCGTGCTCCTTCGCGGCGAGGTTGCCGGAAAATGGCGGAAGAAGGGCGGGAAACTCACCGTGACGCCATTCCGGACGCTCTCGGAGGACGAGATAAAAATAATAAAGGATTCCGCCGAAAAAGCGTGGGATGACCTGCGCTCGGTGGATATAAATGTCTGAAAGTGAGAAAAATATGATACGCAAAGCAAGACCGGAAGAACTCGATCGGATAATGGAGATATACAAAACGGCGCAGGATTTCATGATAGCGACCGGAAACCCGACCCAGTGGGCGAGAAACTACCCGGCGAGGGAGCTCATCGCCGACGATATCGCGGGTGGGCGGTTCTATGTTGACGAGGAGGACGGGAAGATACACGGGTGCTTCATGTTCCGCGTCTTCGAGGACCCGACCTACGGCAGGATTGACGATGGTGAGTGGCTCTCGGACGAGCCTTACGGCGTCATCCACCGCGTCGCGAGCGACGGCGAGACGCACGGGCTGATGGGCAGGATAGTTCCGTTCTGTGAGGGAATCATAAAGCACCTGCGGATCGACACGCACGCGGACAATAAGGTCATGCAGAAGCAGATACTGAAAAACGGCTTCACAAGGCGCGGAATCGTCTATATGGAGGACGGCTCGCCGCGCATCGCTTATGAGAAGACAGTAAAATGATAATCCTGATAGCCGGCGCGTCGCATACCGGAAAGACGCTTATGGCGTCCCGGCTCATAGAGAAATATGTGTATCAGGGATGTGTGTATTCATGTCTGTCGCTTGATCTGCTGAAGATGGGACTGATACGGAGCGGGAACACCGCGCTGACACCGTATGACGACGAAAAGCTGACGCCGTATCTGTGGAGTATCGCGCGGGAGATTATCAGAACCGCGCTCGAGAATAATCAGAATCTCATCGTCGAGGGCTGTTACATACCGTTTGATTTCATGTATGATTTCACAGCCGACCAGCGGGACGAGATAAAGTACATATGCCTTGTAATGACGAGAAGCTACATCCTGACGCATGCGGATGATATCACCCGCTTCGGGAGCGTGATTGAAAAAAGACCCGACGATACGGTCGATATACCGGAGCTCATCGCGGACAACGAGAGGAATCTCGCGGAATGCCGTGCGCACGGGCTTGGGTTTATACTGATAGATAAGGATTACGACGCCGCGCAGAGAACAGAGGAGGTGTGAGTGTTGGGCGGGGAGAGAAGCTACATCGCGATAGATCTCAAGAGCTTTTACGCGTCGGTCGAGTGCGTCGCGAGGGGACTTGACCCGCTCGACACGATGCTCGTCGTCGCGGACAAGAGCCGGACCGAGAAGACGATATGTCTCGCGGTCTCACCGGCGCTGAAGGCGCATGGCGTTCCGGGTCGCCCGCGGCTGTTCGAGGTCGTCGAAAAGGTGCGGCAGGCGAACGCCGTAAGACAGAAGTCCGCGCCGGACGGGCGTTTTTCGGGGCTCTCGACGAGCGCCGCGAAGCTGAAGGAATCGCCTGAGCTCGGGCTCGGTTACATCATCGCGAAGCCGCGGATGGCGCACTATATCGAGGTGTCGACGAAGGTCTATCAGGTATATCTGAAATATGTGGCGCCGGAGGACATTCATGTCTACTCGATAGATGAGGTGTTCATCGACGTGACCGATTATCTGAAGACCTACCGGGTGACAGCCCGTGAGCTCGCGATGCGTATGATACTCGACGTACTCACAGAGACGGGAATAACCGCGACGGCGGGGATCGGAACGAACCTCTATCTCGCGAAGATAGCGATGGATATCGTCGCGAAGCACATCCCGCCGGACAGGAACGGCGTCAGGATATCCGAGCTCGACGAGATGAGCTATCGCCGCCTTCTGTGGGATCACCGCCCGATAACCGACTTCTGGCGGGTCGGAAGGGGATACGCGAAGCGGCTTGAAAAGGTCGGAATGTACACGATGGGGGACGTCGCGCTGTGCTCGGTCGGCGGGGAGAGGGATTTTTACAATGAGGATCTGCTCTACAAGATTTTCGGCGTCAACGCTGAGCTGCTGATCGATCACGCCTGGGGATGGGAACCGTGCGGTATCGCGGACATAAAGGGCTACAAGCCGGGCTCACACAGTCTGGGCAGCGGACAGGTGCTGTCCTGCCCGTATGATTTCACGAAGGCGAAGCTGGTCGCCCGTGAGATGGCGGATCTTCTCGTGCTTGACCTCGTCGGGAAGCGCAAGGTCACGAACAGGATAGAGCTGACGATAGGCTACGACGCCGAGGATCTGAAATCCGGCTACTCCGGCAGAACCGAGACCGACCGCTACGGCAGGGAAGTGCCGAAGCAGGCGCACGGGAGCCATGATCTTTCCGGCTACACGTCGTCGACGAAGGAGATTTTAGCGGCGGTGTCGGAGCTGTTCGACCGGATCGTCGACCGGAATCTGACGGTGCGCAGACTGTATGTAGTCGCGAACAACGTGATCGATGAGGCGGACATCCCGAAGCCGTCGTCCGGAGGACAGCTGACGCTCTTCACCGACGTCGAGGCGGAGGAGAGAAGGTCGGAAGAAGAAAAAGCGCTCCGGGAAAGGGAGCGCAGGATGCAGGAAGCGATGCTCGGCATCCGTGAGAGATTCGGCAAGAACGCGATACTGCGCGGCATGAACCTCGAGGAGGGCGCGACCGCGAGGGACAGAAACAGCCAGATAGGAGGTCACAAAGCGTGAGCGAAGAGAGAAAAACGTCCGGAAAATACAACAGCATTATGGGACTCCCGCACCATGTCTCGGCAAAGCATAAGCATATGTCGATGACCGAGCGGGCGGCGCAGTTTTCTCCGTTCGCGGCTCTGAACGGTTACGAGGACGCGGTGAGCGAGACGGCGCGGCTGACCGACGGAAGACCTGATCTCGACGAATACGAAAGGGACGCGATCGACCGGAAGCTGCGCGAGATCATGGAGTCGGAGGAGGATCTTCCGGTGACGCTGGCCTATTTCCGCCCGGACGCGAGGAAGTCCGGCGGCGCGTATCTGACGCTGAACGGAAAGGTCAGCGACATTGATGAGGTCGGGCGGATCGTCATAATGGAGAGCGGCGCGCGGATACCTGTGACAGATATTCTCGTGATAGATATCGGGTGAACGTCACTCAAGCCTGAGAATCAGAAAGCTTCCATCCTGTACGACAACAGCGGAACTGTTCACGAGCGGTGACGCTTTGTCGAATGTTGTGTCAAGCGCGTTTTCGCCATCCGGGAGTGTGTAGATGTATCTGCCGCTTGTCTCATCGAAAGTCAGGGAGAGCGTTTTTTCCACCGGAACAATATCGTCCGCACGGACAAGCTCTGCGCGCAGTGCTCCGTTTTCGTCCCTGAATGAACACAGAAAACCGCCCTGTACCGGGGTGATATTATCATAGACGCAGTCGGTCAGCTTTTCGCCGTATCGGTAGAGCGCGTACTTTTCAACGAGCGGTCCGGCGTCAACGCCGCGCCCGTAGCTGTAGTCGTTCATGATTTCATCGTCGACCGCGAAATATCTTCCTCCGTCGAGCGCGTACGCGTGATAAAAGTGAAGACCGGAGCCGATGACCTCAAGGTCAGTGTCATAGACGTCGGTGTTTCCGTTCATATCGGTGACGAAACACCTTCCGTCGTCGGTTTCGAGTACCGCGCGGTAGCAGTTGTGACCGTCGTCCGGGAGCGCGTCTCTGCCGTCCGCGGTCTTGATGTAGTAGTCGCGGTAGTCGAGCCCCATGCCTCTTGAACGGGAGTGAGCTATCAGGATACACCCGTTTTTCATCATGTGCGCGGTGTCCCAGCCGGCGTCGCTTTCCCATTGTTCAGGGTCAAGAAAATACTCATCCCCCTCGAAGCTGACCGGCGTCAGACTGTAACTGATATCGGCGGATATGCCCGGGAATGGCAGAAGAACCGACGATATGATCATCGTGATAATAGTGTTTCTGATTATCATAAGAACACCTCATTCAGTAGTTTATAATTCATTATATCATACGCTCACCAGTTTTGTCAAGCGGCGGCGGACAGAAAAGGCGGGAAATTGTAACTTTTTTTCGGCGAATGATCAAAGCGGTTGACATCTGACGATCTGTGATGTAGAATATAAATACATATAACGAAAGGATGGATGATATCATGAAAAAGCTTGTCGCGTATTTTTCGACCGCGGGCGTTACCGAAGCGGTCGCGAGGAAGCTCGCCGACGCGCTGGGAGCTGACCTGTTCGAGATAAAGCCGGAGATTCCGTACACCGCCGCGGATCTCGACTGGCGGGACGGGAATTCCCGCTCTTCTGTCGAGATGAAGAACCCGGCGTCGAGACCGGCGATCGCGGAGAAGGTCAAGGATATGTCGGTCTACGACGAGGTCTTTGTCGGATTCCCGATATGGTGGTATGTCGCGCCGACTATCATCAACACCTTCCTTGAGAGCTATGATCTCACAGGAAAGACGGTCATACCGTTCGCGACCTCCGGTTCAAGCGGCATGGGAAGGACGAACGAAGCGCTCGCGCCGAGCTGCAAGGGAGCAAAGCTGGTCGACGGTATGCGCTTCCCTGCAAATGTCAGCGAGAAGGAGCTCGCCGGCTGGGCTGAATCGATTGACGTCTGATAAATAAAAGAGCGGGAATTCGGAAGAATTTTCCGCTCTTTGCCTATCCGAAAGCGATTTCCGGCACTATATATGCGAGATCTCAGGAAACACTGATTTGATATTCAGTGTTTCAATCAAAGGAAAACGTTTGAAAGGTATGGTGGCGGAATGCGGGAAGACAATGAACTTATACGATTTGTGGAGCCTGTCCTGAGGTTCTGTCTCGCGAGGGTAAGCTCACGCTCTGACGCGGAGGACCTCGCGGGGGAGATTATGCTTCATGCGCTTGAGGGTCTGCGGAAATATGAGGTCGGCTCGCTTGACGCGTGGGTCTGGAGGATAGCACGCAACAGATACGCGCGATTCTCGGACAAGCGGCGGCGGGAGAAAGAAATGTTCGCTCCCGGTCTCGACCCGGTGCTTCTGTCTGATAGTGAAGACGCCGCGGAATCTGTCTGCGAGACGGAAGACGAGGGGGCGGAAGAAGTTTTCCGTGCCTTACATACGCTTTCCTCCGGTTATCGTGATATTACCGTTGATTATTATCTCGGCGGTATGTCAGTAAAGCAGCTCGCGGAGCGGTATTCGCTTACTGAGACGACGGTCAAGTGGCGGCTGAATGTCGCCCGCGAGCGGATTCGTGAAAGGATGGATGGGCAAGACATGGACAAGATCTACAAAAGAATCAACTGGGAGACAACGACCTGCAACGGCAACTTCGACATGAATGCGTATCTTTCGACGCAGACGGCGAGGGCGATCTGCGCCGCCTGCTATGAGGAGCCGCTGAGTATTGAAGAGATCAGCATGAAGACCGGGCTTCCGACAATCTACATAGAGGACGAGCTTCCGAGACTGATATACGGAGACGCGATTTCGAAGATCGGGAACCGTTACGCGACGGATTTTATAGTCCTGAGACTGCGCGACCGTGATGTCATTGCGCGGTCGATAATGCCGCTCGTCGCGGAGACCGCGGACAGGTTCGCGCGGACGCTTGAGATGTCGCGTGGACTGATAGAGCGGACCCGTTATGTTTGTTCTGGCGGCGACGCGGGAAAGATCGGATACATCGCGGTACAGGCGGCTCTGCGTGAAAAGCTCCGGAGGGCGCGCGGCGATATGCACGGAGGCGCTGTCCCTGTGCGGAAGGACGGCGGATACGGCTGGTATATAGTACAGGAGTCTGAGGACTCAGGGGACGGCGCTGACAGGCACTTTTCATACTGCAACTGCTCAGGGCTCGATGGTGGAAATATCTATTATCTCGGCATCGCGGAGTACTTTGACAGTGATGTCTATAACGGCACAAAAAGGCTCGCGAGGAAAAATATCCCGCGCGGCGCGGCGGATGAACTGACTGCGGCAAAAACGCTTGGCGACGATGACGCGGCGGAGCTTGTCCGCGTCGGACTTCTGCGGAAAGGCAGGGAGAAGATGTTTGATTTCCCGCGCTTCACGGCGGAGGAGTTCGGACAGCTCGTGAGGGAATTTGATAATGACGACAGCCTTGACATGGTGTTTGCGGATATGCTGACGAGGATCAGGGACAGCTTTTCCGGTTTCGTTCCGAAGCGGCTCTCGGGACAAACAGACCAATGGGTCGGCTGCGAGGCAAACACGCTCGTCGGGTACGTGGTCGAGGAACTGATCTCAAAAGGCGCTCTGCCGAGACCCCAAAGCCCGTCGGCATACGGCGTTCTGTATGTCGAAGGAAAGTACATCGCGATATAAGCGCGACAAGTTATACGGAAAGAAAAATTGACCGTGATATGATACCGGCGGTCGTGTTTTTGAAAAAAAGAAAAGCTGACATGGTTTAACACGTCAGCCGTAGTACTGGTGAGCCATTGGAGATTCGAACTCCAGACCCTTTGATTAAAAGTCAAATGCTCTGCCTGCTGAGCTAATGGCTCGTACTCAGTACCCATATATTATACCACGTTTTCTTCCGTTTGTCAAGGGCTTTTTGAAAAAAGATGTAACTAATTCGTAAAATCAACAGAAAAAGGCTGCCGCGAAAAATTGCGGCAGCCAAAGCAGTTACTTCACGAGTTTCGCGAGCTCGGGAACGATGTCAAGATTCTCCCACGGAGCCTTGAGGTCCTCACGACCCATATGTCCGTATGCCGCGAGCTTCCTGTAGATCGGGCGGCGGAGCTTGAAGCGGTCGATGATGGCAGCCGGGCGGAGGTCGACGAGCTCACAGACTTTCTCCGCGATCTTGTCGTCTTCGATTTTTCCGGTTCCGAACGTGTCAACCATGACGGAGACAGGCTTTGCGACGCCGATAGCGTAGGCGATCTGAACCTCGCACTTGGACGCGAGCCCTGCCGCGACGATGTTCTTCGCGATGTAGCGCGCGGCGTAGGACGCGGAACGGTCGACCTTCGTCGGGTCCTTGCCGGAGAACGCTCCGCCGCCGTGACGCGAATATCCGCCGTACGTGTCGACGATGATCTTGCGTCCGGTGAGACCGGAGTCGCCGTGCGGTCCGCCGACAACAAAACGTCCGGTCGGGTTCACGAATATCTTCGTGTCCTTGTCCATAAGTTCAGCGGGGATGATCGGTTTGATCACGTTTTCTATAATGCCCTCGCGGATGTTCTCGAGCGAAACGTCAGCGTCATGCTGGCTTGAAACGACGATGGTGTCGATGCGCTTCGGGCGGTTGATTCCGTCGGCGTCGGTGTCGTACTCAACGGTGACCTGTGTCTTTCCGTCGGGTCTCAGGTATGAAAGAGTGCCGTTCTTACGGACCTCGGTGAGGCGCTTCGCGAGCTTGTGTGCGAGGGAGATCGGGAGCGGCATGAGCTCCGGCGTCTCATCGCACGCGAAACCAAACATCAGACCCTGGTCGCCCGCGCCGGTGTCGAATTCATCGGTGATCTCTCCGGCTTTCGCCTCGAGCGACTTGTCAACGCCGAGAGCGATGTCGGGGGACTGACCGTGGATCATGTTGACGATCGCGCAGGTGTCGCAGTCGAAGCCGTACTTCGCGCGGTCATATCCGATCTCGCGGACGGTCTCGCGGATGATTTTGTGGATATCGACGTTCGCCTTGGTGGTTATCTCACCCATGACCGAAACGATACCGGTCGTGGTGGTCGTCTCGCAGGCGACGCGGGACATCGGATCCTGCTCAAGCATAGCGTCGAGGATCGCGTCGGAGACCTGGTCGCAGATCTTGTCCGGATGACCTTCGGTCACGGATTCGGAAGTGAATAAGTACTTGGACATTTGAATTTCCTTTCTTTGTTATCTTTATATCGAGGCTCGGGACGGCAAAAAAAATCCCCGGCAGGTACCGGAGAATCCCCGGTCATCCCGAGGAAAAGCCTATTGCTCTCATCTCTCAGGATTTGGCACCTTATCTGACAAAATCAGACAGGTTGCCGGGCTTCACAGGGCCAGTCCCTCCGCCACTCTTGATAAGATATTTATAACATAGACATTATAGCACAAAAATCGCGCTTTGTCAATAGACTTCAAAATAGATTTACAATTAATTTCACGAGCTGCGACCCGAATGTCATGATGAGCCCCGCCGAAACGACACCAGCGAATATCGACAGCATCGCCTTCTTCTTCGGCATATCGAACATGGAAGCGACGAGCGCTCCGGTCCACGCACCGGTTCCCGGAAGCGGGATCGCGACGAACACGAAAAGCCCCCACGCGGCGTATTTATCGATCTTTACGCGGTTCTTGTCTGCCTTCTCGTGCAGCCAGTTCGATATTTTCCGGAACAGTTCGACCTTGCACCCGCGCATCCACGTCAGAACCTTCTTGACGAAGAGCAGAATAATCGGTATCGGAACGCAGTTGCCGATGATAGCGACGATCAGCGTCAGATGCCACGGCAGTCCGAGCCCGGTACCGATCGGCACGGCGCCGCGCAGCTCGATGAGCGGCACCATCGAGACGAAAAATACGATCAGGTATTTGACAAGAATATTCATAATAACCTCTCAGAATTGATTGAATCCTGCAACTATTATACCACATTATTCCCCGGATTTCAAGAGAAAACACGCCTGAAAGTCAAAATTTACCTTTTGTAAATTTATTCCCGGCGTGTTATCATTTATGTAATATCCAGTTTTCCGACGTGCAACATCAGATGTGCAGGACTTTGGATACCCTCTTGTAGAGCAGCAGATTTATAAGCGAGCAGAGCACACCCTTGACGATATTGAACGGAGCGACCGCGAACATGACGAGTGTTTTCAGGTCGGAGACGAGCGGGTTCACCTTGCTGCCCATCGAGACAATGTCGTCGAGCGGCATATGGTAAAGCGTCGAGAACGCCGGAATCAGCACGAAATAGTTGAACGCGCTGCCGACAACGACGAGCGAAAGCGTTCCGACAATGAGCGAAACTATCGCGCCTTTAAGAGTTTTATGGTATTTATAGATGACAGCCGCGGGCACGACGAGCGCGCACCCGGTGAGAAAATTCGCGAACTCACCGACAAAAGACGTGGTTGTTCCGTTGAGCAGTATATTGATCAGATTCTTGATCAGCTCGATAACAGCCGCCGCGACCGGTCCCATAGCGAAGCCGCCCATAAGTATGACCGCCTCCGAGAGATCGAGCTTATAGAACCCCGGAGCGAAGGGAAGCGGGAACTCGAGCAGCATGATAACCGCTGAAAGAGCCGCGAGAATCGCGACTTTTACGATATAATTGACATTCTTCCTGCCAGCATTAACTTTAACCTGATTGTCAGTCATAATAATTCTCCTTAATAAAATTCAGGAGAAGATAAGAAAGCCCCGAATGAAACCATTCGGGGCGACTAATATCTCAGAACAAAACCGAAAATATCGGAAAGTTCATCGGTAATAGCTATCTTCTCTCATCCGGACTTTACCGTCGGTACAGGATTCGCACCTGTTCAGCCTGCAAAAAACAGGGTCGCGGACTATGAGCAAAAACGCCCTCACCGCCGGTATGGAATTTCACCAAACCCCGAAGATAAGCTGTGGGCAGAACCCATAGCCGAAGTGGGAATCACAGGGAAGGAAACCTTCCCCGTGAAAACACTGTTCGTTTAATTATTCGATGATTTCGGAAACGACGCCGGAACCAACGGTACGACCGCCCTCACGGATAGCGAGGCGGAGACCCTTCTCAATAGCGATAGGAGTGATGAGCTCAACGGTCATCTCAACGTTATCGCCAGGCTTGCACATTTCAACGCCCTCGGGAAGCTTGATGACGCCGGTAACGTCGGTGGTTCTGAAGTAGAACTGCGGACGATAGCCGGAGAAGAACGGCTTCTGACGACCGCCCTCTTTTTCAGTCAGAACGTAAACCTGACCGCGGAACTTGGGGTGCGGATGAACGGAACCGGGGTTGCAGGGAACAGGGCGCC
>URCP01000044.1 GCA_900546315.1 uncultured Eubacteriales bacterium | reverse complement strand
TTTCCTGTTTAACAAACAACCCCCCAAATAGTGTTATTTTTTTGTTTGGGGGGGTGTAAAAAAATTTTTAAAATTTTTTTTCCCCCCCCGCCCCCCTCCTTTTTTCAAACTTTATACAGAAGCCAACTTATTTAAGATGGCATAGAAATTCCTTATTATAATATTATAACACAAATCGAAAAAAAAATAAATAGAAACGGCGAAAAAAAATATAACCGCGCGACTAATTTATTCCTGCCGGGAACGCTCTTTTCCGTCGTTTTCACCCATAACCGCGCCCTCCTCATGATACCCGTCGATACCCGAACGCTGCAACGCGCCAAAGATACGATGCCTCAGCCCCTTATTATTCCGCTCAAGCTCCGACAGCAGCCGCTTCATCGACTCCCGCTCAGTATGCTTATCCGCCGGACACGGCGACTTCACCACCGGCAGCGGATTATGCCTCACATAATACTTTATATCCTTCTCCGGAGCGTAAATCAAAGGACGAATCATAACAAGCCCCTTATCCTCATAAAAAGTCACCGGAGAAAACGACCCGAGCCGCCCCTCATAAAACAAATTCAGCATGAACGTATCGACCACATCATCAAAATGATGCCCGAGCGCCAGCTTCCCGTACCCGAGCCGCACACACTCATCATGCAAAGCCCCGCGCCGCATCTTCGCGCACAGCCCGCACGGATTCTTCTCTTTCCTGACGTCGAACACAATCTTCGCGATCTCAGTCGGAACAACATGATACGGCACATCAAGCCCCTTGCAGAACTCCCTGACCGCCGAAAAATCACACGGCGGCTCAAAGCCCATATCGACAGTCACCGCGCCAAGCTCAAACCTCTTCGGATAAAACCGCCTGAGCGCCGCCAGCGCCGCGACCAGCGTCAGCGAATCCTTTCCCGCGGACACACCGACCGCGATCCTGTCCCCGTCTTCAATCATCCCGTAATCGTCGACAGCGCGGCGAACCGCGCTGAGTATTCTTTTCATCTCATTCAAAGCATTAGCCCTTCCTGTAATAAACAAACGCCCCAGCGAATACAATACTAAAAAACGATCTGCCGGAGGTAAACATGGCAATAAAGATTTTCATAGATCAGGGTCACAACCCGCAGAACCCGAACGCCGGAGCCGAAGGCAACGGTCTCCGTGAACAGGACATAACCTACGACACAGGTCTCCGTCTCGCGTCGCTCCTCCGCGACAACGGGAACTTCGAGGTCCGCCTGTCGAGAAACACCCCGACCGAACAACTCGGAACGAGCAACGCGTCGAGCCTCGCCGAGCGGGTCAGAGCCGCGAACGACTGGGGCGCCGACTACTTCATAAGCCTTCACACAAACGCGTCGACCGACCAATCCGCGAGCGGCACCGAAGCATACGCGTTCTCATCGAACTCTCGGGGCTTCGCTCTCGGCGAGAGCATCGTCGCCGGCATCTCGCGCATAACGGGTCTCAGAGACCGCGGCACCTTCGCGCGCCCGTCGCTCTATGTATTGCGGCGGACGAAAATGCCGTCGACGCTCATCGAGATGGGCTTCATAACAAACCCGGAGGACGCCAGACTTATGAGCGAGGACCCGAGCGTGTTCGCGATCGGAATTTACAACGGTATACTTAATTACCTCGGACTGTGAATAAAATCCCCATGCGCCACCGATAATATACAAAGACCGCGAAAGCGGAAACTCTTAAGGATACACTGAATAAATCGGGGTTTCGCAGAAAAAGTCCACAGATTTATGGACTTTTTCTGCGAAAACAACCTCAAATCAGTGTTTCCTTAGATCGGCGGTGCGAAAATTGTCTCTCACATTTTCTGAGAATTACGACGAAAACGTCCGGAAGTTCGACAAACTGTTCGGCATCGGAAAGAACTACGATTTCATAAGCCGTGAACAGAAGGTGGCTTCCCGCCGCGCGAGGTTCTACTATATCGACAGCTTCGTCGACAGCGAGAACCTCGAACGGCTGTTCATATTTCTCGCGGGACTCGAAAAGCTGGCGGCAGACAAAACGCCGTCAGCCCCGCGCCTGACCGCTGAGCGCGTGAAGGAATTCGCGGCGAAATATATTCCGTATACCGAGGTCTCGGCAGAGACGGACGCCGGAAAATTCGCGTATCAGATAATGTCCGGCACGGCGGGAATGCTCTTCGAGGATTTCGGCGCCGCCGGAATAATCCTCGACGTGCGGAGCTACCCGACGCGCGGAATCGAGCAGTCCGAGAACGACCGCGTCCTCCGCGGCGCGCACGACAGCTTCGTCGAGACGATAAAGCGCAACTCGACCCTCATCCGCCGCCGGATACGCGACCCGCGGCTGACATTTGAAAAGCTGACGGTCGGTCGACTCTCGGAGTCGGATATCGTCCTTTCCTACATTGACGGCGTCGCCGACGAGGAATACGTCGCGATGCTCCGCGAAAAGATAAGCTCGATCGACGTCGACGCCCTGACCCTCGGACAGGAGAGTCTCGCCGAGTGCCTGATAAAGCGCCGCTGGTACAATCCTTTCCCGAAATTCCGCTACACAGAGCGTCCCGACACCGCCGCCGCGCAGATACTCGAGGGAAGCGTGATTATCCTCTGCGACACCTCGCCGGAGGCGATGATACTTCCGACCTGCATATTCGACTTCATGCAGGAGACGGACGACTACTATTTCCCGCCGCTGACCGGCTCGTATCTGCGGCTCCTCAGATATCTCGTCTTTCTGCTGACGCTGTTCGTGACGCCAACGTGGTATCTGCTGATAACGCATCCCGAATGGGTTCCGGACTGGCTCGGCTTCATCCTTATAGAGGGCGAGGTGCATCTGCCGGTCGTCGTGCAGCTGTTCATCGTGGAGCTCGCGCTCGACGGGCTGAAGCTCGCGTCGATGAACACTCCGAGCTCGCTGAACAACACGTTCGGCTGATTCTCGGCGACTTCGCGGTGCAGATCGGCTGGTTCGTCCCGGAGGTCATCGTCTATATGGCTTTCGTCGGCGTCACGAACTTCTCGCAGTCGAGCTATGAGCTCGGCTACGCGTTCAAGTTCCTGCGCATGATGATGCTCCTTCTGACCGCGCTGTTCGGTCTTCCCGGATATATCTGCGGCGCCGTCCTGACCTTCGTCCTCGCCGCGACGCAGAAAACGATCAACGGGAAGAGGAACTACCTCTACCCGCTGATCCCGTTCAACGCGAAGGCAATGAAGCGTCTCGTCGTCCGCGAGCGCCTGAGAACCCGCGACGAGTAACATTAATCCACTGCCTGTGGATTGAATCTCATTTTATCTCGGTTGTGTCCTTCATAGCGGTCGTGCAGATCTCGAAGAAGGTCTTTCCGCGGTTGATTGTGAGCTCCTCGCCCGCCTCGTTATAGAGCTTCACCGGGATGTCCTTGCCGTCCTTCTGCCATGTGATCTTCTCGTACTTTCCCTCGGTGAGGTAATAGCCCTCGCCCTTTCCGGTCGTCGTCACGTCCATGTGGTTGTAGTCGTCCTTTGTGCTGACGGTCGGGAGATACATCACGATGACGTTCGTGAAGGACAGCTGCTTGTTCGCCGTGTTGTCCATATGCTTGTCGCCGAGGAACTGCCAGCGGTAATAGACGTGCTCGTCCTCGTTGTACTCAAAATACGGCTGATGCTGACCGGAGAACTTCACCTTCAGGAAAGTCGCGTCGCCTGTGGACGGAACCCGCGTCGTGCCGTACTCCACGAAATTCAGCGGAGACTCAAAACCGTCCTTCAGCGTCGTGCGGCACTTTATCGCCTCGATACCGCTCGCGATACCCTCTCCTGTGGTCATGAGGCTGTGCTCCATGCCCATCTTCTTCCACCTTGTCTCGTCGCGGTAGAAAGTTCCCTTCGGTGACGGACCGTTGACTCCGTCGAGATGATCGACCTTTCTCGACTTTATCTGCGCGTAAGCCGTCTGGCTTCCGCCCGCGTGGATATAAATCGCGTCGTGGTTCGCCGCGAAATCGAGATAATACTCACGCGAAGAGCGCACCGACCCGACGACCGGCAGATCCTCATACTCCATCGACAGCATCATAAGCCTCGTCTGCCATCCCTCGACGATGCACTCATACATCACGTCGGCACAGGAAACGCCCTCCTGCGGCGTCGCGATCTTAATATTATTTATCATTATAGCAGCCGGTCTGCGGGTCGCCAAATCCTTATCCGCCTCAAGCCCGGTCAAGGGATTTATGAACTCCGGCTCAGTTGATTCCGGCTCGGTCTCAGTCTCAGTCTCAGTTTCGGTCTCAGTCTCAGTCTCGGTAGTTTCCGGCTCGGTCGTCTCCTCCTCGGTCGTCTCAGCCGTCACGGTATCAACGTCAAACGTCACAGGCGGCTCCTCCGGCGCCTTCTCCTCGCCGCAGCCGACCGCCAGCGTCATCATCGCCGCCGACAGCATGATAGTTAAAAATCTCTTAATTTTCATATTACAATAATTCCTTTCGCGGTCAGAGCCCGCAGCAGACAAACGTCCCATCCATCCCCCACACAAGCCGCTCACCGGTCCATTTAATATAATTTACAATTTGTATGTAGAAGATGAACTACCAATATGTTAAAATATATATAGTGAATTCAGAATGGGAGGAAGACAATAGTAATGAGTGACTCAAACGGAAAATACCTGATGTTCCGCGGCAAACCGCTCGTCCGTGACGGACAGCAGATCTGCTGGGGCGACATGAAAGATAAATATGTCCTTGTTCTCGGAATAATGTCGACCAAAAAGGCCGGCGATAAGGAGGTTCCCGATCAGGTCCTGATACAAATCCAAAGCACCGACGACGGCAAAGTAGTCAAA
Source organism: uncultured Eubacteriales bacterium (assembly GCA_900546315.1). Taxonomy (GTDB): domain Bacteria; phylum Bacillota; class Clostridia; order Oscillospirales; family CAG-272; genus Flemingiibacterium. The sequence continues at coordinate 17,874 of URCP01000044.1, read as the reverse complement.
GTCGGCTCCAAAACCGGCCTCTACGAAGCCTTCGAATACGGAATGATCTGGCTCGAATCCGAACTCAAGAACGCGTAACACATCACCATAAGGCTGCCGCACGTCAGTGCGACAGCCTGTTTTCTTATTTGTCTTCGACGAATGTAACCTTCTTCATCACCACGTCATGAATCGGCTTATCACGCATATCCGTATCCACAGCCGCAATCCTGTCCACAACGTCCATCCCGTCAACAACCGTTCCAAACGCCGCGTAATCCCCGTCAAGGAACGCAGCGTCCTCATGGCAAATAAAGAACTGCGAAGAAGCACTGTCCTTAACCTGCGTCCGCGCCATAGATATAGTCCCGCGCGTATGACTAAGATTATTAGTCACCCCATTAGACTTAAACTCACCCTTAATAGTCTCCGGCGAGCCCCCCATACCAGTCCCGGTAGGATCCCCGCCCTGTATCATAAACCCATTGATAACCCGGTGGAATATAAGCCCGTCATAAAACCCTTCCTTAACCAGCTTCTCAAAGTTAGCGCAAGTAATCGGCGCCACCGCCGGATAAAGCTGAAGCGTTATAACGCCGCCATCTTCCATTTCAATCTTAATCATTTCGCATACCCTTTCGTAAATATATAATTGTTAGCTTGCGGGGGAGAGAGGGAACCCTTTGAAAAGGGTTCCCCCTCTCCCCCGCCCCCCTCTTCCCTTCTCAAACTTCATACAAACAAAGGGAAAAGAAAGTGCGCTATACCAAAACTAAATGTGGAATCGCTTTCGCAGCTCACTGCGAGTACTGCGGCTCGAAAAGACTATTGTCACGGCAAAACACAGCCAAGAGACACCCGCAGCCGCGACAACAGGCCACTCTATATCGGAAAACCCGGCAATCCACAAAAACACGTCGAGCACCCCGAGCACCGCGATAACAAGCTGATAAAGCGTATACGCCCGATACTTCACCGGCCTTATCAGTATGCACAGCACAATCGTCACCGCCGCCGCCATTATAAGCCCCGGTATCACATAATTCACCGACCACCGCCGGAACCCCGTCAGATAATCAATGATAAAACAAAACCCACTCACAGTAAGCAGCTGACAAAGCGTAACAGACCCCGGATTCCGCGTATCCCGCGCCAGATTCATCAGGTTCAGCCATATATAAACAATAGCCGCCGCCGTAATGAACGCCCATGGACTCTCCGTCTTTATCAGATGATTCACGAGAAAACTGACCGCCGCCACAACAACCGCAAGGAAAGTCACAATCTTCACGAACATCCTCCGCGAAAACCCCGTCCTCACATAAGGATAATCCTCCTCAAAATCATCGTCGACCACCTCAGTCTCCATATCGCACAGCGGACAGTACTCAAGGTCATTCTCAAGCCTCACGCCGCAGTTACGACACACCAGCATATCATGACCCCTTTCCGGCTTTCTTCGCCGCTTTTCTCTCAGCCTTCCGCGCCTTCTTCTCGGACTTCCGCTCCGACTTTTCGGACTTCTTCTCCGATTTACGCGAAACCTTATCCGCTTTCCGCTTCTCCTTCTCCCGCGACTTCTCCTCCGCGGTATCCGGCTCCGGCGTCTCGTTGGAGGTTATCGTCACCTCTATCCCCTCGGACACAAGCTGACGTATCAGGAACCGCTCAAGCGAATTATCGTCGACAGTAGAAGTAAAGGTCAGCGCCATCTCGTTCTTATACGAGCAGAGCGTCGCCTTCTTCGGGTGAGTCCTCGAGCCGCCGAGCAGCATCTCGAACCGCCGTATCCTCTCCCCGGCAGGCTCCGGGAACGACATCCTCCCGAGATTCGAGAAAGTTATCGTATACCGTTTTTCCGCCTGCGCGAACAGAATCCGCATAACAAGATCCTTTATCCAGACCGGAACGAACTTCACCGGACCGATCTTCTCGATCCCGACGTTCGCGTCTATCTGCCGCTCGAAATACTCCCTCGTCAGACAGGAATCGAACCGCTCCTTCACCTCTGAGAGCACCTCGTCAAAGGTCATCCCGCGCCGAGGTCTCACGCCGATGCTCACGTGCCCGAAGAAATTCCGCATAGTCGTCGAACCGAACATATTCCTGAGATTGACCGGAAGACTGACGACGACCGGTCGGTTCAGCATCGAGCGCCTGTATGACGTGTTCATTATCGACCAGATCAGCAGCGCGCACATATACTCGGACATGGTGGCGTCCTTTTCGTGCGCGAGCGCGAGCATTTTGTCGGTCGGAAGGCTCGCGGTCAGAACCCCGAGCCTCGTGTCGTCGTACTTGAAGCCCTGAATATGGAACGCCTCCGGCTCCCGCTCCTTCTTTTTCCGGTCTGGAGCGCCGGACATACCCGAATTTCTCGCGAAGCTGTCCTCGTCCGAATCCCTCGCCACACGGTCGCAGTATTCTCTTATATACTCCTGCGGAAGCGCGCTGCCGTCGAGGATGCTGAAATAGCACATGAGGATTATCTGAAGAAATCTCGCGGTCCCCATGCCGTCTGACAGCGCGTGGAACACCTCGAGGTTCACGCGCTTGTGGTAATAAGTCAGTCTGAACAGAAACCCGCGCTCGCGTCCGGCTCTCCATATCGGCGAGCACGGATAGGCGTGCTCCTCCCTCACCGGCGGAGTCTCGCGGTTAGCGTCGAAATAGTACCAGAACAGCCCGCGGTGCAGCTTCACGGCGAACGCCGGAACAAGCTTCAGCGCCCGTGCGAGCGCCTTTTCGAGCAGCTCCGGGTCGACCTCGTCTATCAGCACCGCGCTTACGCGGAAGACGTTGCTGCCCCTCGAATCGGAGACAGCGGGGACGATCTTCGCCGCGTTATCCAGTCGTTCCCAGTAATTGTCGCCGAGCCCGCTGTGCGGAGCTCTTTTGTCGGTCAAATATCGTCACCCCCAGTAAGTCGGAATGTCCGACGGTTCAGACTTTGAAGACTCTGCCGTCGTTTCTCGTGCTTCTCGGCTTCGGCTCGCCGTCCGGATAGCCGACAATGCAGTTGCCGATGCCCTCATAGTCGCCCTTGACGCCGATGTCGGAGAGCCACTTCTTCCACTCGGGCTTATCGAAGACTTCCTTCGCGCGGTGTATCCAGCATCCGCCGAGCCCGAGGCTGTGCGCGGCGAGGAGCATATTCTCCATCGCGAGCGACCCGTCGTAAACATGCGTCGGGCAGGATTTATCGGCAAGCACCACGAGAACAACCGGAGCGCCGTAGAACGGGTCGCCGTTCATCCCCATCACGGCGGCGTTCGCGGCGGAGAGCCTGTCGCGCGTCTCCTTGTCGGTGACGGCGACGATGATCGGCGACTGCCGGTTCATCCCGGACGGAGCCCACAGCCCCGCCTCGATGATCTCATCGATATATTCGCCTGGAACGGCGTCAGGCTTGTATTTCTTGACGCTCGCGCGCGATATTATATTCTTTATAAAATCATTCATTGATGAAAGCCATCCTTTCATGAAATCATGGAATCTCCAAAAGTATTCCTGAAATATTATACCGCAGATATAGCGGATATGCAAGCATATTTTGTTAATTTTAATAATATAAAAACCGTCGTAAGGACTTGACCCGGACGTTTTTTTGAGATATAATATTAATATGGCGTCAGAACAGCATGCCGTCCTCGCGGCGTTTGTCCGAGAAGCCCTCGCCGAGCACCTCCGCCGCCTGGCAAACGATGACGAAGGCGTCCGGGTCGACCTCGGAGACGACCTCCTTGAGAAGAAACAGCTCCCGGCGTCCGACGACCGACATTACGACGCGCTTTTCCTCGCCTGTGTAGCTGCCCTTGCCGTCGAGCAGTGTCGCGCCGCGGTCGAGCTTTTCTGCGATGCGTTTCGCCGTCTCCTCCGGCTTCTTTGAAATTATGAGCGCGAGCTCCGCGTGCTGTGAGCCGTCTAGCATCAGGTCGGTCAGCTTTCCCATCGTGAAGATCGAGATGACCGAATAGAGGAGCCCGTCGAAGCTGCGGAGCAGTATCGCCGAAACGCCGACGATGACGAGATCGGACGCCATTATGAGCGTCCCGGTCGGGAGCTTTCTGAACTTTCTCTTGAGCAGGCAGGCGACAAGATCGGTGCCGCCGGTCGTGTACCCGCGCGCGAGCAGTATCCCGAGCGAGACGCCCATAGTGACGCCGCCGAGAAGTGAGCAGAGCAGCGGATCTGTGACCGTGACCGGAAACACGGTGATGAAGTCGGTGGCAACCGAGGTCGCGGCAATTCCGACCATCGTCCTCACGAAGAACTTTTTCCCGAAATATCTCGTGTTGAGCAGTATCAGCGGGATATTGAGAATGATGATCATGACGCCGACCGGAACGCCGAAGAACATATTGATTATCGTCGCGATACCGGTCATACCGCCGACGACGATCCCCGCCGGGAGAAGGAACATATTCATCGACGCCGAAAAAAGCACGGCGCCCGCGATGACCGCCGCCGCGTCAAAAAGATATTTCGCGTATTTATTTCTGGTATTTTCCATTCTGAGCGTCCTTTCGTACTGTCAGATTTCTATGTTATTATTATACCACATCCGGCGCGGAATGGCAAGCGGATATTCCGGCGATAAGCAAAATATTTATTTGGGACACACTGAACAAATCGGTTTTTCTCGGAAAAATGACTTGGATTTATGAACTTTTTTCTGAGAAAACAACCTTGAATCAGCGTTTCATTAAAAAAGGAGATTCACAGTGAACAATATAATCCTGACAGGAATGGCAGGCTGCGGGAAGAGCTCCGTCGGAGTTCTCGCGGCGAAGAAGCTCGGATACTCATTCATGGACACCGACCTCGTGCTCCAGCGCCGTGAGGGCAGGCTTCTCTGGCAGATACTCTCCGAGTCCGGGCTCGACGGCTTCTACAGGGCCGAGGAAGAGGCTCTGAAGAGCGTCGAGGCGTCAAACACCGTCATCGCGACCGGAGGCAGCGCCGTCTACTACGAGGCGGCTATGGCTCACCTGAAGTCTCTCGGAACAGTCGTATATATGCGCCTGCCGTTCGAGGAGATCGAAAGCCGTATCCGGAACCTCGCGACAAGAGGAGTGGCGATGAAGCCCGGAATGACCCTCCGCGACACCTACAACGAGCGTCTGCCGCTATACGAAAAGTACGCGGACGTGACGATAGACTGCACAGGCTCGCCGGAGCACAACGCCGACCAGATCGTAAAAGCGGTCGCCGGCAACTGATACGTATGACACAAGGTCAGGACATACCCGCGGGCAGTCCTGACCTTGTGAAATGTCAGTCGTTATAATAAATCTCAAGATCGCCGGAGACCGTTACATAGTCGAGCGGGTCGACATAGTCACCGTTTATCTTCATCTCGAGGTGCACATGCGGCTCCTCGGCAATCTCGACGAGGGCGCTGTCGCCGACATAACCGATCACCTGTCCCATCTCAACCGTCCCGCCGACCTCGATGCCCTCGGCGATGTCCTCGGCGCGGTTCTGGTCGGTCGTGTCGATCACGTAGCACTCCTACAAATTAAAAAAAAAAAAAATCATCGGGTCGCTCCAGATTCTCGCGATATGCCCGCTCGACGACGCGAGAACCTTCGTCCCGACCGACGCCGAGATATCGACTCCGGTGTGCGCGCGGTAGTCGTTCATTGTGATCGAGTAGACGGGAATGTCCGTCTCAAACGCCTTTCCGGGGATTCCGTCGACCGGGAGAGCGAAGACGCGCTTTCCTACGTCGGCTCCGTTATCGGTGACTGCCGCCGCCTGATCATCTTCCGGGTTCACGGCGGAGTCGGGGTCGGCGCTCGCCGCAGTGTCGGCGCTCACCGCTGTGTCGTCGGGTGTGCCGTCGGTTGACGCCGACGCGTCGATCCCGGTCTCGTCCTCCGGAATGTCGGACGCGGACGTCACGGGTATTCTCGGGTCGTCCGGCGAGACCTCGGAGACCGAGTCGGTCGTGTCCGGCGCCTCGCGTCTTGATTTCTTCGACGCCACGGTCCAGACCGACACGAATACGACGGCGGCGAGCATTGCCGCGAGCAGAAGGTATATCACCGTGTTCACTGAATTCTTCTTTGTTTGGTTTTCCATGTATAAGACCAGCCTTTCTTGACTAAATGTTGCGCCTTGCAGACATTATTGTTGCCGTTTCGGGACTGTTTATACACATTTTTCCGCAAAAAAGATATTCACGTGAAAAAAACGCCGTATCACCGATACAGCGTTTAATTTATTATTGGAGATTAACCGCGCGCTTCATGATAACATTCGTCATCATAAAGAGCAGCACACAGATGAGCGCGTCAAGCAGCAGATACACGACCGCGCTGACGCCGAGCCCGAAGGTCTGCATCCCGGTGAGCGACCTGCCATAGGACAGCGCGTTCATGGCGTCCGAGAAGATATTCACCGTCGTGAAGCTGTAGATCGTCATGAGGATCTGTCTCGCCGCGCCGATAAGCAGGTATCCGAGCACCGAACCGATGAACCTGTGCTTCGTGAAGAGCTGTCCGAACGACACCGCAGCGAAATAGCTGAGCGGCGTCATCACGACGCTGATGAGCATGATGACAACGCACACTACCGTGAGCGCCGGAACCGAAACGCCCATCATCGAGACAAACCTGTCCGCAACCATCGGGAAATACATGAAGAACTCAGACATCCAGTCGAACACCTCAGCGGACCAGAAAGCGATCGCGAGCGACGCCGTCATGACGACGTAGCAGGAGAGCAGCCAGACCGACGAGACGATCAGCTTCGAGAAAATGATCGTGCGTCTCTTCACCGGCAGTGTCAGCGTGAGATACCCCTCGTCGCCGTATGTGTTCATATAGAACCTGCGGATGATGATGACCGAAACGAGTATCAGCGCCGCGATCAGCATGACAAAATAAGCGAACGTCGCGAGCCCGTACGGAACCGTGAAGAAATCCGCGACGTTCCCGAGCAGCAGGAACAGTCTCGACAGAGCCGCGAAGCCGACAAGCCCGATGGCGACAAGCCCGAACTGACCCGCCGTCGCGTGGAATTCGTGTTTCAGAAGTTTTCCTAACATTTGTAGACCTCCCTGAAGAGCTCGTCGACAGTCTTCCCGTGCTTTTCGTGTATCGACCTCACCGACGCGCAGAACGCCGCCCTGCCGTCCGCCATGAAGATGACGTCGTCGAGCACCCTCTCAACGTCCGAAATGAGATGCGTCGAGATGAGTATCGACCCGTTCTCGCTGTAATTCGAAAGTATCGTGTCGAGAATATAGTCTCTAGCCGCCGGATCAACACCTCCGAGCGGCTCGTCCAGAATATACAGCTCCGCGCGGCGGCTCATCACGAGAATCAGCTGAACCTTTTCGCGCGTGCCCTTCGAGAGGTTCTTCAGGCGTTCCTTCTCGCTGACGCCAAGACGACCTAGCATCTCGTACGCCTTCCTGCGGTCGAAATCGCGGTAAAAATCGGCGAAGTAGTCGATAAGATACGACACCTTTTCCCCGAGCGGCAGGAAATTGCGCTCCGGGAGATAGGATATCATCGCGGCGGTAGCGGGCGACGGAGCCATGCCGTTTATAAGTATCTCGCCGGAGTTCGGGACGAGCAGTCCGGCGATCAGCTTGATCGTCGTGGTCTTTCCGCTCCCGTTCGGACCGAGCAGACCGATGACGCCTCCGCGCCCTATCGTGAAGCTCAGGTCGTCGAGAACCTTTTTCGAGCCGTAATTCTTATTGACGTGCGAAAGCGCCAGAAGCGCCGGACGCGCGCCGAGGACCTGAGCGGTCATCGTGTCGGCGGGCTGTGTTTCCGCCGGAGGCATCGCTGCCTGCGTGTCCACCGCCGCCTGCGCGTCGTTCATCGCACCCGTCTCAGCGTCAGGGCGCGGCGGTTCGGGCAGAATATTGCCCGTATCTGTGCTCTTCAGATTTTCATCCATCGCGGGTTCTTTCCTTTCCAGGAAACACTGATTTAAGGTTGTTTTCGCAGAAAAAAGCCCATAAATCCGGGGACTTTTTTCTGTTAAAACCCGAATTATTCAGTGTATCCTTAAAAAAACCGCACCGCTTTTCGTTGCGGCGCGGTCTTTTCCGATACTGTAAGTATTATGATATAGCGGCGAGCTTGACGAGATTCACATTCTCGCCCGGCGCGCCGGTAAGGGTCGCGTAGAATTCGGGGGATATGAGAGTTATCCTGTACTTTCCGTTCTTCAGGCGGTCCACGCCCTCGACGTTGTAGCGGATACCTCCGCAGAGTATCTGCACGTATGTAGATTTATTGAACATACTCTTGCTCGCGCGCAGCTTTTTTATCAGCTCGTCATCGAGCACGATATTATCGATATCAATGACCTCCGCGCGGATCTTGTTGGGTCGTTTCGTCATTTCCGAAATGGTCAGAACATTATGCGGTACTTTTGTTTTCATACACCGTGCCATACCTTTCCATAGATAAATCCGATACGAGCCGGTCTGTATTGAATTGTCTCGGAACGTCGCCGGACGCTCCGTTCTCGCCTCCGTTTCACCGGAAGCAATGCCGCGGTCCGCCGCGAAACCTCTATCGCGGCTCCCGTGCCGGTACATATCGACGGACACCCACCGGCGCCCCGAAAAGCGCCGTGACGATCGCGGGACCACCCCGCCGTCATCATATATATTATATCACACCGGATTTTATTTGTCAAGTACCGCCGACAGCTTTAACAGTTTCAACAACACTTTTTCTATTAAACTTTACATTCCGAAAAAACGACAAAAGCGCCCCGGAATCACTCCGGGACGCCAGAAAAATTATTCCACAGTCGTCTGTATGAAATGGACGAGCGTCTGGGACTCTCCGTCCGCGGTCAGCTTGTAGGTGTACTCGCAGACCACCGTCGACGCCATTCCGTCGGTTCCAATGTAGTAGTTGTACGCGACCTTCTCGCAGCCGTATGTCATGCCGTCCTCTGTCTTGTCGAACTTCGCGGCGTACGCGTCGTTCATCTTGACCGCCCAGACGGTGACTCCGTCGTTCGCCTCGATCTTATCGACGCTGTCAATATCGCTCTCGGCATAATCGACCTTCAGGTTCGCGAAGATATCCGGCTCCTCGCTCGCGTCGACGGCCTTGCCGTTGCGGGATATCGTAAGCGATCCGTTCTCACGGGTCGCCTCAAAGAGATCGACATCGCCGCTTGTCAGCGACTTTGTGCTCTCGGTGAAATCATACTCGAGCGCGTCGGTTTTGACGTACTTTATATAGGTCTCGGTAGTTTTGAGGAGGACCTTGTCACCGATCTCCTTCTCCGGCTTGATTGTCTCATATATCATTATCTCGCCGGACTCACGAGCCGACGCGGACTCACAGCCCGCGGTCACCGCCCCGTATCCCTCGGATATCCTCTTGTCGTTCCGGCAGCCGCAGAAAAGCGCGGCGGCAACGCACACGAGCCCGAGCAGCACGGCGGTTTTCCTGAATTTTATCATGTGATTCTCCAGATTGTTATTATTTTGCCGGACCAGAGACCGGATCATACCGTCTATACGGCCGTCCCGAGCCATCTCTCGACCGAGTCGAACCGTCTCAGGATATGCCGCTTGATCTCGTCGGCTATAAGTCTGTGCCCCTCGCGCGACGGATGTATCCCGTCACACGACATCAGCGCCTCCCTCCGCCTGTCGGCAAGGAAAGGCGAAGTGATGTCAACGATCGGCACCCCGTGCTCCCTCGCAAGGGCGAACACCTCGAGGTTGTACCTCTCGTGCCAGTCATGTATGAACTCAATATTCCCCGCGAGCCAGCGCAGGATATTGTCTTTCCCGCTCTCGTTCATCCCGGCGGAAAAAGTCTCAAAATATCTCTCGGACACTATCGGCACGAGCGACAGCATAACCGGCTTCGAGCCCTCCGCGCGCACCTTATCGATAAGCCCGGCGTATATCTCCCGGAACTCCGGAAGCGGTGTGTTCGTAAGATGCGTGTCATCCGGCGCCGCAGCTATGGCTTTCCAGTTATAGTCGCAGTCGTTCCCGCCGAACTCGAGAAGCGTGTAATCATAGTCCCCGAGCCCTCCGCGGGATATAATCCGGTCGAGCATCCGCTCACCGCCGGAAACAGTGCTTCCAAACCGTCCGTTGTTCTCGACGGAAATTCCGAGCTCCGCGGCGCAGAGATCCGAAAAGCGCCCGTCAAGCACCCGGTACCGCCCGTTCTCAGGCACGACGCCCTTCAGAACGGAATCCCCGAGCGCGCAGATCTTCATCATAAATACTCACCCGTAAAACGGAAGAACTCAGCCCTTTATCTCGAGCTGTCTCGAGCGGCTCGCCTTCTCCGCGAAAAGGTATCCGGACGTCGGCGGCGTGTAAGTAATGGCGTTAGCGCCCGCCGCGATGGTCTCGGATATTGTCTTGTCGTTCGGTCCGCCGGTCGCGATTATCGGCACATACGGATATTCCGCGCGGATACTGCAAATGATATCCGGCGTCTCGATGGAGCCCGAAACGTTGAGTATCGACACGCCCGCCTCGAGTCTCGCCTTGAAATCGGTGTTCGCCGAGATGACGGTCATGATGACCGGTATATCGATAGCGGCGCTTATCTCCGCGACCGCCTCGTTCGAGATGTTCGCGCTGACGACGACGCCCTGCGCGCCCTGATACTCCGCGTGCTTCGCGAGGTTGACGACGCGCTTTATGCCGCCCGCCCCGGACGAGGAACCGATCCCGCAGAACACGGGGACGTCCGCCACCGAAACGATCGCCTGTGTGATTATAGGCTGCGGCACGAAAGGATACACCGCGATTATGGCGTCCGCGTTGTTATTGCGTATAGTCGCGACATCCGTCGTGAATATGAACGAGCGCAGAATCCGCCCGTTTATACGGATACCGCTCGCCTTCCCGATAGCCTCGGGTAAACCGATTATGTTTTTCTTGAGGTGCCCGCGCACCTCGGGAATGTATATATCATTCATATGAATAAAAACCGCATCTCACGAAATCAATCACCGCGCCGGGAAAAATCCCGGCGCGACGACGAATTTTTATGACGTTATCAGAGATATCTCTTGATTGCGTCGGTTGCCTTCTCGACAGGAAGCGAGACGGTCATCGTGCAGTTGAGCTCGTACTTGTTGCAGAGCTCGTCAACCTCTCCGAGGAGCTTGTCGAAAGCCGCGAGATCGTTGTCGCAGATCTTGAGCGCGGAGTCGATGTAAAGATCGGTCACGTCGTGATTCGACGCGATGATTCCGGCGATGAAGCCGAAGAGCGACTGAGCGTCGCAGATAGCGTACTGATCGGTGTCGATCAGACGCGCGGTGTGCTTTATGTCATAGGTGAGCTTCGTGCCCTTCTCGATGCAGACGACCGAACCGGCGCTCTTTTCGGAAGCGGCGTTGACGAGCTCGATGAGCTGCTTTGTCTTGCCGGTGCCCTTGATGCCTATTATTAACTTTACCATAATGAACCTCCTGTAATGTTGGTTGTGGTTTGTCCTATTTATATTTTACACTAAAACCGTGAAAATTTCAAGTACATTTCTGAACAAATTCGCGTGGGAAGCAAAGTTTTTACACATTGTACAAATCCGCCGTCAAAAACAGTGCTAAGTGACGGAACGCTGAATCATTTATGAAGATTCAGCGTTTCCGCGGTTTCCGCGCAAATCCGCCGATCGGCGGATCAGTTCATCCGTGCCTCGAGAGCCGCCTTCTCGGACTCATAGCCGGGCTTGCCGAGGAGCGCGTACATATTCTTCTTGTACGCCTCGACGCCGGGCTGGTTGAACGGGTTGACGCCGAGAATATACCCGGAGATCGCGCAGGCGAGCTCGAAGAAGTATACCATATAACCGAACGAGTACTCGCTTCTGTCCGCGAGCTCAAGGACGATGTTCGGAACGCCGCCGTCGACGTGCGCGAGAAGGGTTGCCTTCATAGCAGCCTGATTGACCGAGTGGAGCTCGTGTCCGGAGAGGAAGTTCAGACCGTCGATGTTGTGCGGATCGTCCGGGATGACGACGGTGTCGTTCGACTTCGCAATATCGACGACAGTCTCGAAGAGGTTGCGTCTGCCCTGCTGGATATACTGACCGAGCGAATGGAGGTCAGTTGAGAAGACGACGCTGGACGGATAGATGCCCATGTTGTTCTTGCCCTCGGACTCGCCGTAGAGCTGCTTCCACCACTCGTTCATCATGAGCATAGCGTGCTCGTAGGAAACGAGGATCTCGGTGGTCTTGCCCTTTCTGTACATAAGGTTTCTGAGAGCGGCGTACTTTGCGGCGTCGTTCTCGTTCATGTTGTCGGAGCCGTAAGCGGCACGCGCGTCAGCGGCGCCCTTCATCATGGCGTCGATATCGCAGCCGGAAGCGGCGATCGGAAGCAGACCGACAGCGGTGAGAACCGAATAGCGTCCTCCGACGTCGTCCGGAACGACGAAGGTCTCGTAGCCCTTGTCGGTAGCGAACTTCTTGAGAGTTCCCTTAGCCTTGTCGGTGGTGACGAAGATGCGCTCGCGCGCGCCCTCCTCGCCATACTTCTTCTCGAGGAGCTCACGGAAGATGCGGAAAGCGACAGCCGGCTCGGTGGTAGTGCCGGACTTCGAGATGACGTTGACGCAGATATCCTTTCCCTCGCAGACCTGAAGGAGCTCAGAAAGCGCGGAGGAGCAGATGTTGTTTCCGGCGAACCAGATCTCGGGGGTGTCCTTCTTCAGCGCGTTGTAGTTCGGGCTCTTGACGAACTCGATAGCGGCGCGTGCGCCGAGGTAGGAGCCGCCGATGCCGATGACGACGAGAATGTCGCAGGTCTTCTTTATCTTTTCAGCCGCCGCCTTGATGCGCGCGAACTCTTCCTTGTCGTAGTCGACAGGAAGGTCGACCCAGCCGAGGAAATCGCTGCCAAGACCGTTTTTAGCCTTGATCTCCGCCATAGCGGTCTTTACGGCGGGTTCGATGCCGGTGAGGTCCTCGTCGGAGAGGAAGCCCTTTATATATTTATCACTGAGTTTGAGTGTCATGATATTATCTCCCTTTTTAAGAAAAAATCTTTCAGAATATATTTTACACTTATTTTGTGATTTTTTCAAGGCTTTTCGTGTTTATTCGTGAGAAAACTTCCGCCCCTCGTGGGACGGAAGTTTGTGCAGTTTGCATAATCCGATCAGGACGCGGTATTTTCGCGCACCGAATCCATCGCCTTATTTATCGCTTTTTCGTAAGTGCTCCGCTGCGACTCGATGTATGACGCGGCGGGCTTCGAGGTGACGGCGGAGCGCAGGCTCCACATATCGAGCAGCGAGTACGCGAGGTCATACGAGATCGAGTTCGTGATAATCCCGAGCATCTCGACGTCCTCCTCCGCTCTCGCTAACTTCCCGGCAAGCATCATTTCGTAGTAAGCCGGTCTGACCGTCTCGGACGAGAAATACGCCATGTCCTCGATTATACGTCCGAGCATATCGAGCTTGCCGGAAGAGGTCGTGGGAACAGATACAGTCGGTATGATACCGTAGTCGGTCTCCATATCGCGCAGCTTATTCGACGCGACGCAGAGTCCCTCGATGAAGAACAGCGCCCTGTCCTCAGTGAAGGCCCCGCGGTCGTATGTGTCGCGCATCTTCGTGTACTGCTTTCTGTCTGTGTAGAGCATCTCAGGCGTGTCGAGCAGAGCCGCCATTCTCTCCCACATATTGTATACCTTCTCGTCGATAGACAGCGTGAGCCCGTCTTCAGCGTCCTTTGATATGAACCTGACGCCGCTCGATATCCAGAAGCAGTCGATACAAACCGAGCAGGCGGAGAGGCCGTAGAGGTCGTTTCCGTCGTACTCTCCGTTTCCGTTGAGGTCCTTGTAAACCGTCTTCGTAAGGCGCGTGAGCTCGTCAAAGGTCCACTTTCCGGATTTCACCGTCCCGTAGAGGTCCGGGATATCATAATCGACCGCGAGCTTCTTGTTGAAGTACGTGACATAGCTCTGCGTCCACGTGTTGAGGTGCATGTCGCCGATGTAGAAATAATTCACGCCAAGTATCGGGGTGTCTTCGGCTATCCGGCTGTTCCACCACGGCTTTGAGAGGTCGATGTGCGGAATCTCGTTCATCGGCAGAAGGTTCCCGGTAAATCCGCACTTGAAGGCGTTCACGGTCGACATAAGAAATATGTCGTATGTATCGTCGCCCGCCATGACGAGCTTGTTCACAGCCGCCGCCAGCGCGTCGAATGAGGAATCGCCGTCCGACTTTATCACGACGTTGTACTTCTCTTCGAGCGTCTTGTTGCGGTTGTAAACGGCGTCGTTGACGTGCTCGCCGTTCAGCGTCTCCGCGAGAATGTCCATCTGCGAGTTCTGGTAGTCGGAGTTTTTATATGTCAGGAAATTTATCTCTTCCCCGCCGTAATCGACCGCCTCGAGGCCGCTCGTCAGCTTTTCCGTCTCGGTGTCGGTCGTGCCGGAGGTCTCGCCCGGAGCGTCCGCGGTGCTCTCAGTCCCGCTCCCGGTTCCGCCGCAGGACGCGAGAAGCGTCGACGCGAGCAGCAGCATCGATATCATTCTTCGTTTCATTGCCTGTTCCTCCTCAATCTCAATATTTTATTCGTCCCAGTAACTGCCCTTCCCGGCCTCACCGGCGGCGAGGCAGCCATGGCTCCTGCCGCTCTCGTCGTCCGAGACCCAGAAGGAATAGAGCGCGCCCTCCGAGCACTCGAAGCGTATCTTATTTTGTACAGCTTTTCAATAACCAGTCGGTTCAGTCGGCGCGGGAAAAAAACAACTCTTCGGTTATAACAGACATATCGCGAACCGAACCGGCGGAATTTTTCGCGCAATTTTTTTTGGGATTTTTTCAAAAACCTCTTGCAATTTCAATCGGAATGTGTTATAATAATTCTGTTAATCATGAATCGCTGTCGTGCGCCCAATTACGCGCGGCTATTTAGGAGGTCAAAATCATGGCAAAATGTGAAATCTGCGGAAAGGCCGTTCAGTTCGGTCTCGCCGTTTCCCACTCGAACCGCAAAACCAACCGTACCTGGAAGCCCAATATCAGACGTGTCAAGGCTGTAGTCAACGGCACCCCGAAGACGCTCAACGTCTGCTCCCGCTGCCTGCGCTCCGGCAAGGTCCAGAGAGCCGTCTGAGTTCCGGTTTACGGATATATCGGATATTTTCCGGTCGGCATCATAAAGCCTGTGGTTTCCGCGGGCTTTTTTTGCTGTTTTCAAACGGCAGAAAGGATTACGGATGAAAAAACTGCTTATCGGCGAGGGCGCGCGGCGCTTCGTGAATATGTTTCCGGGATATGACGTCGTTTTTCTCCCGGAGGACGAAAGGCTTGGAAAAGTCGTCCGCTCGCACGCGGACACGCTGGTGTTCAGCGCGGGCGGCGCGGCGCTCATGAACCGCGAATACGCCGCGCGGCTCGGAATACCGGAAAGACCGGTCGGACCGGGAAACGGCATATTCACAAGCGACGACTTCCCGCGCGGCGTCTATCCGGACGACACGCGCTTCAACGCGCTCGCCATTGGCGGGAAGCTCTTCGGGAGGCTTGACAGCCTGTCTCCGGACGTCCTGAAGCTCGCGGAGATATCCGGCCTCACGCCGGTGAACACAAAGCAGGGGTACGCGAGATGCGCCGTGCTCCCGCTTGAGAGCGCCGGAAAAGCCGTGACCGCCGACATGGGAATGGCAAAAGCTCTGACAGAAAACGGAATCGATGTAATGGTCATCAGACCCGGCGGGATAGCGCTCGACGGCTGTGAATACGGCTTCATCGGCGGCGCGTCGGTTGTCGACGAGGACTCGCGGATCGTGTTCTTTTTCGGCAAATGCCCGGCGGATATCGCTGATTTCGTCGCCGGCGCCGGATACATCGTCGCGGATACTGACGGACAGCTGACCGATCTCGGAGGGGGTATAGTACTGTCCGCGGACTGATTTTTCTTATTATTTACATAATGGTGCTTGATCGGTTTACAAGAGCGAGGTATAATTATTTTTATGCCGATAAAGCGGTAAACAAAGAAAGGAAAGAAAAAGATCTTGGAAACAAAACAAAAATCACGTCTCGCTATTCTGCTGGCGGCGCTGCTCGCGTCCTCCGCGCTCGCGTCCTGCGGGGACTCCGGCACACCTGCCGTGACAACCTCCGCGACGGACAATACCAAAACTGACACAACAACCGAGGCTGAGACCGGTCCCGTCTACAAGAAGCCGGACAAGGACTTCTCAGGTCAGAATCTCAACATCCTGATCTGGACAGACAGCCGCTTCCCGGTCGAAGAGGAGACCGGCGACGTCATAAACGACGCGGTCTTCGAGCGAAACCTCACGGTTCAGGACACTCTCGGCGTCACCTTCACTTATGACATCCGTCCCGGACTTGTCAGCGATTATCCCGAGTGGCTGAACGTACTCAACGCGAGCATTCTCGCGGGCGACGACTCCTATCAGCTCGCGGGCGGCTACGGCTACAGACTGGCGAAAGACTCGCTCGGCGGCAACTTCCACAATCTCAAGACCAACCCGTACATTGATTTCACGAACCCGTGGTGGCCGTCAAACATAATCGAGGCGGCTGACCTCGGCGGTCAGATGACCCTCTGCTTCGGAAATATCGACCCGACATACTACGACGTGACTTACGCCATGTACTTCAACAAGAAGCTCGCGGAGGATCTGAACACCGGCGACATCTACGGTCTCGTGAACGACGGCAAGTGGACGCTCGACAAGATGGCGGAGCTCTCCGAGACCGCCGCCGCGGATCTGAACGGCGACACCGTCATGGACAATAACGACCGGTTCGGGATCGCGTCGGACATGTGGATGTGTGTCGACGGATATATCCAGTCCTGCGATATAAAGATCACCGAGCGCGACTCTGACGGAATGCCGAAACTTCTCGGTCTCACCGAGCGCTACGCCGACGCGCAGGTGAAGATACGGGCGCTTCTCAACAACAAGAACATCGCGTTCTTCGGCTCCTCGCCTGACGCCAAGGAGCTGTTCCAGAACTCGCAGTCGCTCTTCCTCGCTAACAACATCGAGGCGGCGCACATAATGCGCAGCATGAAAGACGACTTCGGGATAATCCCCTACCCGAAGTTCAACGAGGCGCAGGAGAAATACATCACCTACAACGCGATCGGAGACTCGACGGCGTTCGTCATCCCGATAACGGCTGACGAGGAGCTGTCCGGCGCGGTTCTCGAGGCGCTCGCGTACTACGGCTGGAAGAACCTCCTGCCCGCGTACTACGACCGCGCGCTGAAGGGCAAGGCGGCGCGCGACACCGACTCGGAGGCAATGCTCGACATGATCTTCGCGAACATAGAGTTCGACTTCACGCAGATCTACTCCTACAACTTCGGAGACGAGAAATCGCCCTCGATGGCAATGAGAAAGTCCGTAAACACCAACAGTGACATCTCGTCCCTCTGGGCGTCGATGGAAAAGCTCTACGCGGATACGATGGATTCGCTTGTGGATGAACTGAAGTAAATAGCAAATGAGCCCGGAATCCGACCGGGCTCATTTGCTTGTTTTCTGATTTTTTCGTGCAGGATTATTCTATTCCGTAGAATCCGAGCACATTTCTGAATTTCTTCTGCCAGACCGGGAGCTTTGACGCTACATCTGACGCGATCGACTTATTTTCGGCACACATCTGACCGCCGTAGAACGGAAAGATATTGTCGATCAGCATCGAGTTGACTATCGCAAAGTCGAACTGGAATGAATCGCGGATAATGTCAAGCATATCGCGCGACTCGTCGTCGCGCGCGACCTTGCCGCGAAGCATTATCTCATAGTAAGCCGGCGTCACAATCCGCATACTCTCATATCCCATCGCCTCCATGATAAGTCCGGAGCGCTCAGGGTCTTTGACGGTCTTCGGCACGCAGAAAACCGAATGGTTGT
>URCP01000043.1 GCA_900546315.1 uncultured Eubacteriales bacterium | reverse complement strand
ATGCCAACCTGTCAAGGACGCTACGCGCCGCCATAGGCGGTAGCTCTGCTTCTGCCTCAGGCTCGGACGATCTTAAAATATGCACTGTTTTACCATGGGGGTAGGCATTTACAGAAAATTCTGAACATAGCCCGCTCGCGGAAGATACGCGATTTCTTCGAAATATATGAAAGGTGAATTTTCACCGGCTGACGCGGATATCCCGCGTCAGCTCATTTTCGTCACAGCTTCTCGCGGTCGCCGGTTATATAGTAATCGCAGTAATCCCCGCCGGAAGCTATCGTATGCTCTCTGTGCAGAACGCCGTGCTGTAATGTTATCATCACGTTGTCAAGCTCGCAGAAGAGCGGCATCAGCTCGGATACCCCGAGTCTGTCGGTGTAAACGCAGATCGGACAGCGCGTTATCCTGTAATAGCACGCGCCCTCGTGCGGCTGACCGACGAAATCGACCATGAACGACGTCGGATAGAGCTTCTCCTTTTCCGGATTGTACCACTTTACGTATTTCATTATGACCTTCTTGTTCGCCGCCTTTCCGCGCACGGTGTTGAGGTTTGTCATGCTGAAATACCACTTGATCTTATAAAGCGAGCGGCGCATCATCTCCTGCACCGTCTCCGGCGGAATCTTCTTATCGCTCGCGATGTACGGCGCGACAAACGCCAGCGCGAAGAGCTCGTTATACGCCATAGGATTGTCGTCACCGATGTCGTCCGCGCCACCGACAAGGTCACGATAGACCATTCTGCTCTTTTTCATTATCTCGTCCGCGTATTCACGACAGTATTTTTCCTCTATGACCTTTTTCATCGGGCTTTGGAAAATACCGAAATAAAAACCGTTGTATTTCATTTTGCGATTGATCCTTTCACGTCAGATAAGTTTCAAATTTTTATAATTCTCGGGCACCGGGCTTTTATACTCCGTTAACCTCTTTTCTTTTTATATCCGCAGTCGCAGTACGGTCCACCGGAGGCAAGCGTGTATTCCCGCACAAAGTCGCATCCTCCGCCCGCCTCGCTCATCGTGTAGTCGAGATGGCACAGCGCCGGCGTCAGGTCATAAAGCCCGAGCTTATTCATAAGAACACAGATCCCGCACTTTGAAAATCTTGCCTCATAGCCGCTGCCGTCCGGATATTCATATAAGTCCATGTTCCACGAGTACGGGTTGCGGTCGGCTGCTCTCAGCTCCGCTGTCGCTTTCATGCCCGCGATGTCCTTCGCGGTGTATTTTTTCGCGGCGCTCTTCCGGCAAAACCAGCGCATCGGTCCGGTCATCATCGACTTCGCGTAGTAATCGGTCAGCGGTCCGACCTCGGGGCGGCGCGGCATCGACAGGATAAAAGCGCATAGCATCGCGCAGTTGACAATATTCATTCTGAACCGGTCTTTCTTCTCAAATTCCGGCAGACCGTAAATTATCTCCTTGTATCTCGGCTTCGCTTCCTTCGTTATCCGCGCCGCTGTTTCTTTGTCATAGCCAAACACATTCGTCAGCTGTTCACGGAATGAGCCCGCGAACAACACCCACATTCCGGTGGGCATTCCAATATATTTCATTTTCTCGTCTCCTGAAATTATTCCCCGGTTCAGACCGGATATCTTATCATATCGTAGAGCTTCCCATACTCCCCGAAGTTCCATGTCCCGTCGAGTTCCATTCCAAGACGGACATACCTGTCAACCTTCGCCATCGCATCGGTCTCAATGAAGCCATCTCCGCGCCCGCTCGTCGTCCGCATGAAGCCGCCGTTCAGCATTCCCCTGACGTAACCGCATATATACAGCGCGACGGCGTCCTTGTCAGGAAACGCGGTGGCAATTCCCTTTTCGTCCCCGTAATCATAGTACGCGAACGCGTTTCCTATATCATGTATTATATTCTCATCAATATTTTCTGATTATCATAGTATCACCTGAACCCCTTCCCCCGCGAGAACACAGGCGGATCATACGGCATCGGCTCCGCGACAAGCTTCAGCTTGAAGTCGCAGTAACCGTCCACGGCGCAGGTGTGCTCCCTGAACAGCGGCACGCCGAGAACTCCGAACATCACATTTACTCTTCTGTTTTCAGTCTGCCCGCGCAGACGGCGCTCGCCGCAAGCCAGATGAGCAGCGCCGCGTTTGCGGAACCCTGACTCAGGATGAAGTCCCACGTAGAAGGGACCGCCCCGAGCAGACAGTCGCGGCGGTATTTCTTTGAAAAGTATTCCATATGATCTGCCTCCGTTTACAATGCAGTTAGTGTACGCTAACTCATTTTTACATTAAAAGCCGCCGTCGGCAGCCTGTTCATCCAGAGAAAACTTCACATTCATATTGTACCACAAAAAGCCCGGATTTGCAAGGGGTTTCAGAGCATTTGTGATATTTTTTTCACATTACCGCCCGGCGCCCTGAAAGACGTACCGCGTTTCGGCAAATGTGACAAGGAGACCCCATAGGAGGTCTCCCGAACATTATTCAGCTGAGTCTTCCGTGCTCGACCGAGCAGACCTTGTCACATATCCTCATCGTCGACTTTCTGTGCGATACAAGCATGATCGTTCTTCCGCTCTTCTCCTCGCGGAGCGACCTCAGTATTACCGCCTCGTTGAGACTGTCAAGATTGCTCGTCGGCTCGTCGAGAAGCATGAGCGGCGCGTCATGCAGAAACGCCCGCGCGAGACCTATCCGCTGTCTCTCGCCGCCCGAAAGCGTATCGCCGAGCTCTCCGACAGGCGTGTCGTAGCCCTGCGGCAGCGTCATGATGAAATCGTGGACAGACGCCTTTTTGCAGGCGTTCTCGATCTCCTCGTCTGTCGCGTCGAGCTTCGCTATCTTCAGGTTGTTTCTGATGCTGTCGTGGAAAAGATGCGTCTCCTGCGTGACAAAGCTCTCCATCCCGCGAAGATCGGCGGTGTTTATCTCGTCAACCGACCTTCCGGATATGTCCGCCTCTCCGGAGGTCGCCCGCCAGAAGCGCATGAAGAGCTTCAGAAGCGTGGATTTTCCGCTGCCGCTCCTTCCGGTTATGCCGACGACGCTTCCTTTCGGTATGTCGAGCGACAGGTCGGAAAGTATCCGCTCTCCGGTTGAAGCGTACGAGAATGAGAGGTTCTTCGCCGCGGCGCCGTCGAACGTCGTCTCCGGCTTGCCCGTTATATCCGCCGTGACCGGGGTCTCATCGAGAATATCGAGCACACGGTTTCCGGCGGCGAACGTGTTCTGAAGCGTGCTTCCGAGCGCCGCGAGCGCGACGCACGGTCCGAACGAGCTCATCATCGCCATCGTCGGTATCAGGACGCCGGCAAAACTAACCTCACCCGCGCGGTAGAGCGACACGGACGAGAAAAGCATCAGAAGATCGAAAACAAGAATGACAACATTCGTAACGGCGGAATTTCTTCCGGCGATACGCTTCATCTTCTCCTCGTCTGCGCTGAGGGCGTCAGAGCGGGCGTTCATCTCTCCGAGCCGTTTCGCGCCCTGATTATACTGGAGAGTTTCGGACAATCCGCGCAGACTGTCGAGCACGAACGCCGAGAGCTCACCCGCGCCGGCGCGGTATTTTAATCCGTTGTCCCCGCTGAGCCCCGAGACGACGAGCGGTATCAGAAGCCCGACTATCAGATAAGCCGCGAGCGCCAGAAGTCCGAGCAGAACATTGAAGCTGCCGATGAACAGGCACATGATCACCGTGAACAGCAGCGCTATCGCCGCCGGGGAAATCGTGTGCGCGTAGAAAACCTCGAGCAGCTCGATGTCCGACGTTATGACCGATATGAGGTCGCCCTTGTCTCGCCCCTCGAGCTTCGCCGGGCAGAGCTTTCGAAGCGCCCTGAACACCTTGTCGCGGATAAGCGCGAGCAGCTTGAACGCGATGAAATGGTTGCAGGACTGCTCCGCGTACCGGAGCCCCGCGCGCACAAGCGCGAAGAGAACCGCGAGAGTGAAAATCACCACGAGAGATTTCCCCGCGCCGATCCCGAGCACTTCAAGTATCGCGTACCCGCCGAGTATCGTAATGAATGACGCGCAGAGATTTCCCGCGAGACCCATCAGGATCGCGAGGATCATGAATCCCGAAAGCGGCTTCACAAGCCCGATCAGCCGTGCCATAACGGTGAATCCGCCGCGTCTTTTTGTCTGTTTTTCAGTGTTCATCACACGCTCTCCTTTCCATGATAGTTCTCGAGCGCCTGCTGCGCGTTCCAGAGCTCCGAATATGCCGGGCAGGTTTCAAGCAGTTTTTCGTGCGTTCCGTGACCGACGATATTTCCTTTGTCCATGACATATATTTCGTCCGCGCCGGTGATGTTCGCGAGGCGATGAGATATCATAAGAACAGTTCTGCTCTTCGCGAGACGGTGAATTTCGGCGAGTATATCATTCTCGCTCTCAACGTCGATATTCGAGGTTGCCTCGTCGAAAATGTACACCGGGCTGTCATGAAGAAGCGCACGCGCGAGCGCTAGACGCTGACACTGTCCGCCGGAAAGGTTCGCCGCCTTTTCCGATAGCTTCGTGTCGAGCCCGTCCTCCGAGCGCAGGAAGTCGGCGAGATTGACCCGCTCGAGCACCTCCCAGAGCGCCTTGTCGTCGGCGTCCGGTCTGCCCATCAGCAGGTTGTCGCGCACAGTGCCCTTGAAGAGATAGCTGTGGTGGCTTATGTAGGTCACATTTTCAAGCAGGCTCTTTTCGGAAATATCCGAGAGTTCGGTCCCACCGACGCTGATCGTACCGGTATAGCCTTTGTTCTTCCCGGTTAGTATCGACGAGATCGTCGACTTTCCGCATCCGCTCTCACCTACGATCGCGGTGAACGCGCCGTTTTTCAGTTCAAGGCTGACACCGTGAAGTATCTCGCGCTCCGGCTCGTAGGAGAAGCGGACATCCCGGCAGACGATATCCGAATCCTTCGGAAAATCCGCCGTCTTCTCGTCTGACTCCGGAAGGTCAAGCAGCGCGAATATCTTATCGCTCGCCGCCATGCCGTTCATCGCGACATGGAAGAACGAGCCGAGCTGGCGCATCGGAATGAAGAAATCCGCCGCGAGCAGGATTATCAGTATACAGCCCGCGAGAGAAAGGTTCCCGGCTCTGAACTGGCTGACCGAGATGATCATACCGAGCGCCGCGCCGCCGTAGGCTATGAAATCCATTATCGTGATCGAGTTCAGCTGCATCGTCAGCACCTTCATCGTGATCTTCCTGAACTTCTCCGCCTCGCGGTTCATCTCGTCGTTCTTGAAATCGTCCGACTGGTAGATCTTCAGCGTCGTCAGACCCTGAAGATTCTCGAGGAACGTGTCGCCGAGCGCGGTGTACTGTCCCCAGTATTTCGAGAGCAGCTTCTTCGCCCAGGTCTGCACCGCAGCGATCGCCACCGGAATCAGCGGTACGCAGATCAGCAGGATCACCGCCGACATCATGTTTATCCGCGAAAGATACACGAAAAGCGTCAGCGGAGCGAGCAGCGCGTAGAAGAACTGCGGAACATAAGCCCCGAAATAGGTCTCGAGCTGATCTACGCCCTCGACGGCGACCTGAACGATCTCCGAGGTCCTGACCCGCTCATTGTAAGAAGCGCCAAGACGCAGGAGCTTTTCATAAATCTCCCCGCGGAGCGTCTTCTTGACAGCTTTCGACGACAGAAAACTCATCTTTGACGCGAGTGTCGTACATACGAATCTGACGACTACAGCCGTCATCGCGACAGCCAGCGTCAGAACAACGCGGTCGGACTCGCGGCTCGGATAAAGATCGGCGAGAAGAGTCGCTATCGACGTCATCATCGCGATGTTCGCGGCGAGAGATATCCATTGGAAGATAATATTCGCGGCGATATATCTGCGGCTCTCCGGCACAATCCTTAAAAGGCGTGCTTTTAACATTCTACTTTCTTTTCCTTTCAAGTTAGCTTTGGGCAACTACAGTATTATATAACAGCTGCCCCGGAAGCCCGGGACAGCTTTTGTTCATCCGAAGTACGGACAGCAGGTTGTGTGATCATTTCCGACAACGCGCGGGCTGATAGCCGTCTTTCCGCATTCCTCGCGGCAGTGCCGGCATCTCGGCGCGAAACGGCAGGAATTCCCGGCGTTTATCGGGCTCGAAACCTCTCCCTCGAGAATTATCCGCTTCCTGCCGGGCGTCGGGTAAACCTCCGGTATCGCCGACAGCAGCGCCTTCGTGTAAGGATGGAGCGAATCGCCCGACGCGTTACCGAATATCTCATCGGTGCTGCCGGTCTCAACAATCTGTCCCATATACATGACCGCCATCCGGTCGGTGAGGTGTCTCACGAGCGCGAGATTGTGGGTTATGAAAAGATAGGTCAGCGAATACTTCTGCTGAAGATCGAGAAGCAGGTTGCAGATCTGCGAATGCACCGAGACATCGAGCGCCGAGGTCGGCTCGTCGCAGATTATGAACTCCGGATTCACCGAGAGCGCTCTCGCGATAGCTATCCTCTGCCGCTGACCGCCGCTGAACTCGAAGATGTTCCGCTCCGCGTCCTTTGACGAGAGTCCCACCTGTTCAAGCAGCTCCGAAGCGCGCTCATGCATCAGCTTATCGTCGTCCTCTCCGGCGAGCAGCATCGGTTCAGCGATCAGCTGCCAGACCTGAAAGCGCGGATTCAGCGAGCCGAACGGATCCTGAAAGATCATCTGGACGCCCTTCCGTGCCGATTTCCAATCCGACTTTCCGCTGTTTTTGTCGAGAGTCACACCGTTCATCTCAATGGTTCCGCCTGTCAGCGGAACGAAATGGACGAGCGAACCCGCGAGTGTCGATTTCCCGCACCCGCTCTCACCGACAAGCCCGAATGTCTCGCCGCGGCGTATCTCAAGGCTCGCGTTTCTGACGGCGCTGAGAATATCCGGCTTTCCGAACGCGCGGCTCTTTATTCTGAAATCGACGCAGAGGTCATGAGTTCTGACAATGGTTTCGCTCATTCCACAGTCCTCCAGCATCTTGATCTGTGCCCCGGCTCGCCCTGTATGTCTCTGAGCGGCGGCATCTTCTCGTGACATTTCGCGTCACATATATCGCATCTGTTCGAAAAATAGCATCCGTCCGGCTTCGCGGCGGGAGACGGGACGTTTCCGGGTATCTGGTGAAAACGTTTCATCCTCTCGCCGAGCGTCGGAATCGCCCTGATAAGCCCCTTTGTGTAGGGATGCGCCGGGCTGTCAAGTATTTCTCCGCAGGTTCCCTGCTCCATGATCTTCCCGCAGTACATGACATAGACGCGGTCAGCGATCGAGCGGACGACGCCGAGATCGTGAGTTATCATCACGAGCGCGGTTCCCTCCCTGCGGCACAAATCCGAAAGAAGCGACAATATCTGCGCCTGTATCGTCACGTCGAGCGCCGTCGTAGGTTCGTCCGCGATGAGAAGTCTCGGCTTCAGCGCCATTGCCATCGCGGTGAGAACTCTCTGCTTCATGCCGCCGGACAGCTCGTGCGGGAACTGATCGTAACGCTTTTCCGGCGCGGGGATGCCTACCTGTCTCAGTATCTCGATTCCGGCCTCACGGGCTTCCTTCTTTGACAGTTCCGTGTGATACCTGTAAATCTCCCCGATCTGCGAACCGATCGTCATGACCGGGTTCAGCGCCGACGACGGATCCTGATAGATCATTGATATCTCGTCCCCGCGAAGCTTTTCGAGCCGGATCTCAGAGGCATTTATAAGGTCAAGCGTTTCCCCGCTTCTCGTCATATATGTCATTTCATCCGCGCGCCATATTGCCGGAGGAGACGACAGCAGCCGCATCATCGACAGTCCGGTCACGGATTTTCCGCAGCCGCTCTCGCCGACAATGGCGACGCACTCGCCTTCGTGAACGTCAATGTCCACTCCCTCAACCGCTTTTATAAAGCCCTCTCCGCTGTAGAATACGACCTTGAGACCGCGTATCTTAAGACATTCAGTGTTCATGTGATCGTCTCCTTTCGCGGCTGATCCACGGTCGCGCATTCA
This sequence comes from uncultured Eubacteriales bacterium, assembly GCA_900546315.1. Taxonomy (GTDB): domain Bacteria; phylum Bacillota; class Clostridia; order Oscillospirales; family CAG-272; genus Flemingiibacterium. Next base: position 14,807 of record URCP01000043.1, on the reverse strand, counting down.
GGCTCGGGAATATCGTCCATCGCCGCGAAAACCCTGCCGACGCTTTTTTCATCGAGCTTCGAGAAGGACTTCGCCGCGGCGTTCTTCTTGACCATGCGCGGATTGCATATGTCCTCGATCGCGTAGCCGATCTGCATGAATCCGGTGACGGTCAGGAATATCGCGGCTCCGGGAGCCAGCACCCACGCCCACAGCCCGGCGGTGAACGCCGATTCCTGCGCGCGGACGAGTATCTTGCCCCAGCTCATGCTGTTCGGGTCGCCGAGACCGATAAAAGACAGTCCCGCCTCCGCGATCATGAAACCGGCGCAGGACAGCGCGCAGTTCATGATAAGCAGGTTCGAAACCGCCGGAAGGATATGTCTGCGCATAACATACCACCGGCTCGCGCCCGAGAGCTCAGCCGCCCTGACATACCCGCTCTCGCGTACAGAGAGCACCTGAGCGCGTATCATACGCGCTGTCCCGGACCAGCCAAACGCCACGAAGATGAAGATCATCATAACATAGCTTGAGCTGACCTTATTAAGTATGATCATAAGAGGAAGCGTCGGGATGACGAGCATCACGTTTATGACATTGAGGATTATCGTCGATCTGACCTTTCCGAAATACCCGGCGACAACGCCGAGCACCGCTCCGAGCAGCGTCACGCCGATCCCCGACGCGAGTCCGACAAGAAGAGAGATACGCGTGCCGTAAATAAGCTCGGTCAGGATGTCGACGCCGTTCTTGTCGGTTCCGAGCAGATGCTCCGCGGTCGGCGGCTGCAAGCCCTTTGTGACGTCGTAATCATACGGGTCGTATTTTGTCAGAACCGGAGCGAAGATCGCCACAAGAATCACGAATCCGGTGATAATGATGCCGACGCGCCCCTTTTTGTGGTTCCATATCTTCAGGAAGAATTTCCACGCGCCAAGCAGCCCTGAGCGGAGTTTTTTTATGAATTTCATATCAGCGTTCCTCTCAGACTATCCCGACACGTGGGTCGAGCTTGTGGTAGATGAGATCGGTTATGAAGTTTGCCGCGATCGTAATTATCGCGAAGAGCAGGAGTATCGCCTGCGCGAGCTGGAAATCGCCGTTGTTGTTCGCCTCGAGCAGCAGGTTTCCCATTCCCGGCCAGGTGAATATCTGCTCCATAAGCACCGAGCCTCCGATGAGTCCGGAGATGCCGAGACCTATGCTCGTCACGAGCGGCAGAAGAGCGTTCCTGAACGTGTGACCGAAAAGTATCTTCCTCGCCGGAACACCCTTCGCGCGGGCGGTCAGGATATAATCCTCGTTCACGACAGAAATCATGCTGTTCCGGACAAGCAGCGCGTAGGATATCGTGCTCCCTATCGCGGTGATGACGACCGGAAGAAACGCGTGATACGCGATATCAGCGATATCATCAAACGGTATCGACACACCGACCGCCGCCGCGAGCCCGACAAGCGGAACCGTGAATGTCAGAAATCCCTTTCTGAATATCAGATAAAGAATCACCGTCAGCAGCACCGAGCCGAAGAACACCCCGGCAAAAAGCGGTTTGTTCATCACAAGCGTATATCCCTCTGTCATCGCCCCGCGATACGGAAACACCGGTATCGTGAACGCGAACAGCATTACCGAAACCATCGCGAGCCAGAATGTCGGGATCGCGGTCGACAGCGTCGACAGACGAAGGATGGTCGAATCCTGCCACTTACCGCGGTTCTTCGCCGCGACGGCTCCGAAGATTATTCCGAGCGTCACCGAGATGACGAGCGTGGAAAGGCTCAGCACTAGCGACCACGGGATGCGCTTGAACATTACGTTGAAGACAGGCTCCTTGTATATGTAGGATGTGCCGAAATCGAAGCGAAGCAGCTTCCCGAGATAAACGAGATACTGGACGAACATCGGCTTATCGAAGCCGTATTCCTCACGTATCGCCTGTCTGAGAGCCACCGCGTCCTCCGGCACACCCGCGTAATACGGTGTCGCCGGGTCGGAGTAGATGAGCCGCGGAAGGAAGAAATTCAGAGTTATGACGACGAAGAGTATTCCGACGTTCACCAGAAGTTTTTTCAGAATGAATCCGTTTTTCATTATTTGTTTCTGACCAGATATCTGATCGAATAATCGTTAAGGACAGAGCCGTTCTTCTGCTCGACCCAGCCCATGTAATTCTTATCGGTGTAGACACAGTAGTTCTTCGCGCAGTAAAGCGGTATCTCGACATAAAGCTCGGCTATCCGCGCCTGAACATCCTGTGCCTTCGCGTACTGTGCCTTTATGTCGGTCTCGGTGTCCATGACCCACATGAGCTCCGAGAGCTCGGGATCGTTGACTCCGGTGACGTTCCAGACTCTCGCGGAGCCGTTGGGATAACGCCCGAATCTCGCGTCAAACATCAGCAGCTTGTCAGGCGAGAATGTCACGGAGTTGATTATCATATCGAAATCAGCGCCGTTCGACTGCTTGATGACCTCGGAATAGTCGCTCTTCGCGAGATCAAAGACTATGGTTATCCCGAGCTTTTCCTTCAGCTGCTTTCCGATGGCGTTGACAAGCGTCTCAGCGCCGGTGCTGGCGAGAATCTTAAACGACAGGTCACGCGTTCCGTCTGAGTTTTTCGTATAACCCGCCTCGTCGAGCAGTCTGTTAGCGAGCTCCGCGTCGGTCTCGTGATAGCGATAGCTTCCGTCCGCGTTTTTCACCGCGTGCGGATATGTCTCCTGAACGAGCCCGTCGCCCACCTTTGTGCCCTTTCCGTAAAGGACGCTGTCGATAAGCTCCTGCTGGTCGATGGCGAGCGAGATCGCGCGGCGGACATTATAGCTCTCCGGCATATTCTCCTCATTGAACGCGCCGTACTTTCCGACATTGAAGGCGAGCGTCGTGACGAAATCGCTGTCGTAGCTTGAAACCTTCACTCCGTCGTAACGCTCATTGTCGTCGACGGCGTAAGCCTTCGCGGCTGTCAGTGAATCCATCGATACGTCGATGTCGCCCTTCTGGAGCGCGTTAAGCGTCACGTCCTCATTCTGTAGTCTGAGGATCGTTATCTTTTCTATCGGATTATCACCGAGCGCTTCTTTTTCGAGCGCGGGGTCAAGGTCATCGCGGAGGGTCAGGGTTATCGAGTTGTCCTCTATATAGTCCCCGCTCTTCGCGAGATACATCCCGGTTCCGACCGGGTCGAGGTTCTTCTCCTGCGCCGGGTGGCGGATACCGCTCCAGATATGCTCCGGGATTATGAGTATCGAAGAGCAGATCGTCCGGATATCGCTGAGCTTGTTCGACGCGAGAATGAGCACCAGATCGCCGTTATCCGAATAACAGTCGTAGTAACTGTCAAGGAAATACGCGATGCTCGCGAGCGCGCCAGAATTCTTGAGCGCGTACTTGAAGGTAAAGACGATATCGTCGGCGGTAAACAGCACGCCGTCGTTCCATGTGTATCCGTCCCGCACCTCAAATCGGTACTCCATCCAGTTGTGAGCCGGAACGGCACGCTCCGAGCGTACCGCGAACTCCTCATCGGTCTCCTCGATGGTCTCTCCCGCCTCGTTCTGTCCCTTGACTATTCCCTTTCGGGCGAGCTGCTTCTCATACTGCTCCGCTGTCGGCTCAAAAAGCACCCATCCGTACTCCGAGCCGTCCTTTCTCGGGTAAGCCCCCTCCATGCCGCAGAGACGGTCGGTAAAGCCGAAATAGTTCTCGTCCTGATCATACGGAGTATAGACGCTTCCGTCCGGAAGGTTATAGTCAGCAGGTTCCGAAATACTCCCAAGCAGCGTGTCATAGACCATGTTCGCGACATAAACGTTCGACGTGTGCGACGAGACATACGGCATCAGAGTCTTTGGAATCTCCGACGCGCCGATCCTCAGCGCGTCGGAATACTTCGCCTCGCGCCCGCAGCCGGTCAGTGTGACCGACGCGGCAATAACGACCGCGAGGATAACAGAAAATATTCTCTTCATGGCTTACATGATACGGGTCCCGAAGCCGTTCTGAGTCGCGGACTTGTCGTAGATCTCCTCGATCGTGAACTTATAGACCGGGCGGGTCTTCCAGCCCTCGATGTTCGGGAGGTGGTAGACGTCATGCTGAGCGTTCACGAACTGCTGGAGCAGCGGAAGCGAGAACGGATCGACCTCCTCGTCCTCCGCGTGGTGCTCACCGATCAGCTCCATTTTGCCCTTGAGCTCGAAGCTGATCCTCGGCGGCTGATAGAAGACCATCGACGCGCGCGGATTCTCCATGTAGTTCTTGTAGCTGTTAGTGAACGCCATCTCGACGCCGTAGACGTGATCGAAATCTATCGTCTTCTCCGCCTCTTCGCTGTAGAGATACTTCATGAGTATCTGAAGGCCGCGCTCGGAATAGCCCCTGTCGCCCTTGACGTAAGACTGGATATGCTTTTTATAAGCCTCCATGGCCTCAGCGAGATACTCCTCCCTCGGGATGAAGCCGATTCCCTTGACGGCGCCGTTAAGACCGGCAGGTCCGTCGCTGACGAATATCGGATTGTGCGACATGAAGCTTAAAAACATCTTCTCCATCGAGACTTCCTTGCCCTCAGCGAGGTCTCTGACAGAATTTCCTCTCGTGCGGTATGCCCATTCAAAAAACGCGTTCATGATTTTTCTCCTTTTTTTGCCTTATTTCAGGCTTTATTTTATTTTTCCCAATATACAGATATATGGCAGAGGTGGGAAACCGCCGTGCGATGGCACAACGATCCCAGCCGCTGCCGTGTAAAAACGGTATTCAGTTGTCGCGCGTACCGTCGGTATTGACGATCGTCGCGAGAGTCAGCTTCGGAAGCACCCCGCCGTCGCTCTCCGGAGTGAGCGAGATGAACGATGTATCCGAGAACTTTATCCCGGTCTCGGTCTCGCCATCCGCCGCGAAAAACGGTCTGTACTTTATCTTCAGCTTGTCGAACGCGTCGATGTCGCTGATATCCGAATACTCGATCGAATAGCTGCCGGTCACGGTGTCGGTTTTCCCGTCCGCCGAAGCCGCGGCGCGGAGCTTTCCGTCCTTCAGCTCGATATAGAACCCGAAATCGCCGTCCCCGGTCTTTGAGCCGATGAATATATACTCCGCGCTCTCGTCGGGAACTATCGGCGGAATCTTCACATAATAGATGCCGCCGCCCGAGCTGTTCGGGTAGCTCGCGAGACAGAAGACTTTCGCTTTGAAGCTCTCCGCGCCGTCCGGGAGCTCGAACGAATCTGTCGTCGAGCTCTCGGTGTCGGCTTTCGTGACGCTGTAGGTCACAACGCCGTTTTCGAGCTTCCCGTCATAAGCGCCGTAGTGAAGCCCCTGCATTCCCGCCTTGATACCGTAGTAGATTTTCACACTGCCGTCTGCGAAGACATTTATCAGATGACCGCTGACAACGTCGCCCATCGCGTTGCTCGTCGCGTGGCTCCCGACATATGTCGCGACCGGAAGCTCGGTTTCTGTGCTGCCGCTCGTCACGTCCGGTGTCGTTTCGTCCCCGCTCCCCTGAGAGGAGCACGCGAACATCATGAGCGCCATGCAGACAATCAGCAGCACCGCGGCTATTCTTCGAAGTTTCATTCCGGAATACCTTCCTTTACGAATCGTATTTGCTTACGGCGTCCTTGACCGCCATTGCTATGACGACGCTGCTCGCCGTCGCGCCCGCTATGGCGTCGATATCGCCGTTTATCTCGCCGACATTGTGGTGATCGGTGACGTCGGTTGAACCGTGTACCTCAAGATTCCTTATCGAATCGAGAGATATGCCGTTGTACTGTGCGAGATAGCTCTCGCGGTTGTCTCTCCAGCCGGTGAACGCGTCAGTGCTGACGACGCTCGAGCTTCTGAGCGCGATAGACTCGATCTTGTCGCCAGAGATCGTCACGTCGACTACAGCCGTGAAGGTCGTGTCAACGTGCCAGACCATCGTGCCGATTCCCGTGACCATCACCTCTCCGGCGGTCGTCGTCTCAGCGTCCGTGGCGGGCGCGTCCGTCGCGTCCGTCGTCTCCGGCTCCCCCGCCGCGCTCCCGCAGGACGGGAGCAGCAGAGCGGACAGCGCCAGAAACGCGGAAATCATTCTCTTTCCTCTCATTATTCGTCTCAGTCAGCGGACTTCGTCAGAACCTGAGTCATGTTGCCGCTCATCTTGACCATGTTGACAAACGGAACATACTCGTTGTTCACGAACTCGTTTCCTTCGATCTTACCGTAATCGAACTCCTCGGACTGATACTCGCCGGTCATGCCGTTCGTCACGCCGTAGTAGAGCTTCAGCTCGCCGCCGGTTACCATGAAATAGCCGCTCTCGGCAAAGTTCCTCATTCCGCTCGCTTCCATGCCCTCGATTGCCGCGTAAGTCTTGTCGCTTCCGGCGAACTCTTCGGAGGTCGGATCCTGATCGGCGCGGTTGTAAATGTAGCAGTTGTTCTTGCCGTACTTCGCGACCTGCTCCTCATAGGTGGACTCGGGGAGGGAATCGTCGATCGAATCCGGATATGTAGCCCTCTGCGCGTTCAGCACCTTCTGGGTGAAGGTTCCGTCCGCCTTGAGCTCGAGGATTATCTTCGAGCGGATCCAGAGGAAGTTGTCCTTCGTGTAGCAGGGATTCTCCTCGCTCGCCTGAGCCGCGAAGCCCTGCCAGTCATAGTGACCCGTATAGGTTCCGATGATCTCCTTGTTCTTCTCCGCGTCGAACTCGTTGTTGACCATGACAACGACCTTATCATCAGCTATTGCCGAATCGGTTGAGGTTATGCTCATGCCCATCATCGACTGGACAGTCGTCGTTGTTATCTGATAGTTGCTTGAAGCGGTTATGACCGCGACGCCCGTGCCGACAGCCGTGACGTTTCCGTCTGCGTCGACAGTCGCGACCTCGGGATTGCTCGACGTCCATGTGACTCCCGCGTCAGTTTTGTCGAAAACGGTCGGGACTTCCACCGCAGCGGTGAGTGCCGCCGTCGGATTCGACGCGGTATTAAGCGGAACCATATCGTCTCCCGCGATGACGACCTTCGAGGAAGTATTCACGTTGACAGTTATAACAACCGTGTCGGAGCCTCTGGTCGCCGTGATCGTGGTCATTCCGCTTCCCACAGCGACAACTGCGTTGCCGACAACAGCCGCGACGCTCTCGTCACCGCTCGTATATCCGACGTCATATACGCTGACGCCGCCGACAGTCGCGGAGAGAACGTCGGTCTCGCCGAGCTTCGTGAAGGTATACTCCTGCTTTGCGACCTCAAGCGCGCCGTCGGCGGCTGTTGTCTCTCCGGAAACTCCGGCACCGTCAGTGGTCTCCGGTGCGTCAGACGTGCTTTCGTCCCCCGAGGACTGCTTTCCGGTGCAGGACGCGAAGGAAAGAAGCATTCCGGCGACAAGAATGAGGGTGATTATTCTGCGATTTTTCTTCATTTTTAAATTCCTTTCATGGCCAGATAAGGTTAGCTAAAGCTAACCTTGAGACATATTTTTCGGGGGAAATAACTCCCCCGAAAATGTCCGAAAGACAGACCGATCTCTCTTGTAATTCAATTATATCATAGACGGTACTGTTCTGTCAATTGCCATATTGGACAAAAAACGAGTCCAATCCGGTGCGCATTTTTGAGTCAGCAGAATAAGCCGACTACATGGAATAAGTCAGAGGATAAGATTTTTGCAAAAAAATCACGAAAAGCCTTGACAAATCCATTCAGTTATGCTATACTGTAATTACTGTAAACGGTTACAAGGAGTTAAAAAATGAAACCGAAAGTCACGATGTACACTATAGCAAAGGAGGTCGGAATGTCGATTGCTGCGGTGAGCCGCGCTTTTGACCCTAAATCCTGCCTGAAGCCTGAGAAACGGGATCTCATTCTCGAAACGGCGAAAAGGCTCGGATATGTACCGAACCGCATGGCGTCGAGACTGTCGTCGGAGCCTTTGCGCATCGGCGTACTCATCTACGGACAGGTCAGGGTGTACTACAGTATACTTGAGCGCGGGATACAGAGCGCCTTCCGGAGCTATATGGACTATAAGGTAGAACTCGACCTGCAAATACTCGACAGGGCAGAGGCAGCCGAGGAGGACGCCGCTCGGGTGATCGACGGGTTCGCCGACGGCGGGATCGACGGAGTCATCATAAGCGGAATATTCAGCCGGGACGCCATCTCGCACATCAACCGTCTTGAGGAAAACGGAATAACTCTCTGCCTGCTCGGCAGCGACCTTCCGGAGTGCGGGCGAAGCTTCGTGTCGATGAACGATACCGTGACCACCGGACGGCTCGCGGCCGAGTTCATGTCGCTGACCGTCGGAGAAAGACGCGATGTCGTCCTGTTCACCGAGGGTAGGTCGTCGCCCGGGCAGAACGAGATTGTCGATTCATTTATGTCCGCGGCGGAGAAAATGGCGCTCACCGTGCGTGAGGTGATAGAGACAGGAAATCGTGAGGACACCGCGTATGACAGGATGGTGAGCATACTTTCCGGTTCCCGGATCCCCGGCGGCGTCTACTGCACAAGCGCGAACTCGGTACCGATATGCCGTGCCATCGCCGAAAGCGGGCACGAGGGAAAGAGCATATTCCTCGCGTCGGACGTCTTCCCGGCGCTCGACCATTACCTCGAGGCGGGCATCGTCACCGGAACTATCTATCAGGACCCGCTGTATCAGGCGAGAAAGGCTTTTGAGGCGATGTTCCTTCTCCTCTCGGAAGGACGGGAGCCAGACGAATTCATACGCTCTACGCCGCAGCTTGTCCTGAGGAGCAATCGCAAGCTATACAATTGAATCAGCATCAGCGCCGCCTTTTGACGGCGCAAGATTATACCGGGTTTTGTAACCGCTTACATCACTATGGATAAGCGGAGTTATAAAGCATTTTGTAACCGATTACAATCTGTATTTCAGGAGGAATGAAATGGCACGAATCTTCACACATATTTTCGGGGAGCTGTATTTTTCCGGGCATGAGGGCGCCTCGACGCATATTGTCGACACAGGGGACGGGATCCTGCTGTTCGACAGCGGTTATCCGTCGGACGTCCCCGACCTGCTGCGGGACATGACTGAAAACGGGCTCTACGCCGTGAATATTCGATGGATATTCCACACTCACGGTCACATTGACCACATGGGCGGAACAAGTGAGCTCGTCTCGCTTACCGGCGCGAAGACTTATATCGGCGCCCCGGACGCCGACGCCGCGAACGGAAGACTTCCGCTCTCATACGCGGAGGAACTCGGGATGAGATACGAAAAAACCTTCGAGCCGGACTTTCTCATAAATGACGGTGACCGGTTCAGGTTCGGAAACACCACAGTCTCCTGCGTCGCGACACCCGGGCACACCGCCGGAGCGATGTCATACTTTTTCGACGTAAGGAATCCGGACAGCGGGCTTGTGTGCCGTGCCGGACTGCACGGCGGGATGGGAACAAACTCGGTCGAACGGTGGTATCTTGAGAAGCATCATCTTCCCTTCACTCTGCGCGATGATTTCAGAGCCTCAATGGAACGACTCGGGAAAGAAAAGGTCGATATCTTTCTCGGCAACCACATGGCGCACAATCACACAGCGGAAAAGGCGGAAAAGGTGAAGAGCGGCGACAGAAACGCTTTTGTCGTCAGAAACGAGTGGAAAGACTTCTGCGCCTACAGTATAAGGTACCTTGACGAAATGCTCGCGCGTGAAGCGAGCGAAAAAAATAACACCACAATACAATAATCAGGAGGAACACATCATGAAAAAGGCACCCCGCGTCCCCGCCGCACTGTTAGCGGCGCTTCTCCTCGCGTCCTGCGGGAGTGGGACGACACAGACCGACGGCACATCAGACAGCACAGGTGAAACATCAACCGAACCTGAGGAAACCAAAGACCCGCTGATGGACGACCTCGGCGAGTATGACTTCGGCGGCTACGAATACCGAGTGCTCTCCGCCGAATACGATCCCAACGGCACCTTTGTTCTCTTCGACACCGAGGAGGAGACCGGCGAGGTTCTCGTCGATTCGCTTTACAAAAGAAACCGCGAGATTGAGGAGAGGTTCAATATCAAGTTCGTCGCGAGCGAGGACAACTACGACAACAACTTCAAGACCCTCCGTCAGACCGCCCTCGCGCAGGAGGACGCGTATGATATGATAATGCTCATCAACCGCAACGCCTTCTCGGTCGCGGTCGAAGGTCTGCTCATGCCGGTATCGAAGCTTACTCATCTGAACCTCGAGAAGGACTATTACCTGCACGACATTAACGACGCGCTGACTATAAACGGGAAGCGGTTCCTTGTCTATAGTGAGGAGTCGGTTTACACTTTCGAGCGGGCGGCGGTCATGGCGTTCAACAAAAAGCTGGCGGACGACCTAAGAATAGACGACCTCTACAAGTCGGTTGAAGACGGGAAATGGACGAACGACATGATGTTCACATACGCTGAGATGGCGACCAAAGACATCGATGGCGACGGCACTCTCACGAAGGACGACCAGTGGGGCATCACCGGGCATAACTCCTACGTCTACCCGACCTTCTGGCTCTCCGCGAACGAGACAATAATTAAGAAGGACAAAGACGACATACCGTACATCAACTCTATGACGAGCGAAAAATTCGACTCAATAGTCTCTATGCTCATTGACAAGCGCAACAGCGGCAAGATCTTCAACACGAACGACGACGTCGGAAAGGTTAATGAATATTTCATGAACGACAAGGCGCTTTTCATCTCGACCGTCGTCGGAAGACTGTTCGCTTTCCGTGACATGAAGACGGATTTCGGCGTCATCCCCTACCCGAAGTATGACGAGGCGCAGGACAGATATTACACAGGCGTCGTCGACGCGTGGCTCCATGTCGTTCCGGTGACGAACCCCGATCCCGAGCGGACGAGCGTCATAATGGAAGCGCTCGCGTCCGGCTCCGCGAGATACGTTTTCCCGGCGTACTACGAGAAAGCCATGTCGCAGAAGGTGCTCAGAGACGAGAAGTCGGTTGAAATGATGGAGCTCATTCAGTCGACACGTATCATTGATATGGGTCAGTGCCCGTGGAACGACACGTTCGTTGTGCCGTATTTGTATCAAGTGATACTGGGGCAGTCCGACCAGCTCACGTCGCTCAACGCCTCGATAAAGGATAAGGCGCTCGCGACGATACAGGAGGCGATTGATTTCGCCGGAACACTCGAATGATCGGAGAAATAAAGATGACAAGATATGAAACCCTCGCGAAAAAATTCGCGGAACGTGAAATCGTCCGCGGAACCACAGTCATAACCCTCGCGAATCCGCTGCTCGTTGAGAGCATGAACCGCGACGACCTCGACTTCATCCTGTTTGACGCCGAACACGGCGTTTTCGACACACAGAATGTCGTTCCGCTGCTACAGATCTGCCGCCTGATGGGACTGCCCGCGCTCGTCCGTGCGCAGGACTGCGAATACCACCTGATAGCCAAGGCGATAGACATGGGCGCGGACGGCGTCATGATACCGCGCACCGAGACACTCTCACAGCTGAAAACCGCCGTTGACGCGCTGCTGTTCGCCCCCGACGGGCGCAAGGGCTGCGGAGGTCACGCGCAGTTCAGGAAAGGCGAAAAGTTTGAAGACTTCCCGAAGACGAGGTTCCTTCTCCCGCAGATAGAATCGCCGGCGGGAATTGAGGCTCTGCCGGAAATGCTCGAAAAATTCGGAAAATATATAAGCGCCGTCATGATCGGTCCGTATGACCTCTCGGTCATGCTCGGAAAGCCGAAGAAAATCGGCGACACTGTCGTGCTTGACGCGATACAGAAGATATTCGACATCAGCGGCTCATACGGCAAGTCCTGCGGAATATTCTGCGACAACGCTTCCCTCGCGGCGAAATACAGGAAAATGGGCTGCAACGTCCTGTGGTGCGGCAGCGACGGCGGATTCTTCGCTCGCGGGTACAGCGAGGAGATGGCGGAGCTCGCCGCTATTGACTGATGGAGAATGGAAAATGAAAATAGTGATACTCGACCACCCGCGGGAAAACCCGGGTGAGATCGACTGGTCCGCGCTCGACAGATATGACGTGACAAGATACGATGTTACAAAACCGGAAGACGCCGCGAAAAGGCTCAGTGGCGCCGACATCGCCTTCATAAACAAAACGGTTCTGTCAAGGGAAACGCTTGAAAAATGCCCTGACATGAAGCTTATCTGCGTCATTGCGACCGGATACAACACGGTCGACACAGCGGCGGCGCGAGAGCTCGGAATCGATGTCTGCAACGTGCCATCCTACGGCAGTGAGGCAATCGCTCAGCACGCGATAGCGCTGCTCCTCGAGATAACTGATCACGTCGCGCATCACGACTCCGAGGTGAGAAAGCTCCGCCGCTCGTCCGACAGCGACTGGTGCTTCTGGGACTATCCGTCTATTGAGCTCGCACACAAAACTATTGGCATCATCGGGCTCGGACGGATCGGAAGAATAACGGCGCGGATCGCGATTGCCTTTGGAATGAAGGTTCTCGCTTACGATGAGTACAGAAGCGATAAGAAGCACGATGATCTTCGGTACACCGACCTTGATACGCTGCTCGCGTCCTCGGATGTTGTCGCGCTGCACTGTCCGCTGACTGACAAGACAGAGAACATCATCGACGAAAGCGCCATCGCGAAAATGAAACACGGAGCTATACTGATAAACAACAGCCGCGGAGCCCTCGTCGACGAAAACGCGCTCGCCGGGGCTCTGAACTCCGGAAAGCTCGCCGGGGCGGGTCTCGACACGGTGAGAACCGAACCGATCAGCGCCGACAACCCGCTGCTCGCCGCAAAGAACTGTTTCATAACCCCGCACATAAGCTGGGCGGCGCTCGAATGCCGCCAACGGCTCGTCGACACGGCGATTGAAAATATGGAAAAGTGGCTCGAAAAGAATCCACAGAATGTTGTAAACTGATAATTATTTTCAATAACACGAAAGGAATCGGATTATGGATGAAAAAACATTTATAAGTGAGCGCTTCGCGTCGGTACTCGAGGGAATTCCCGTATCGCTTGAATACGGCGGCGCGGCAACACAGCTCGCCTTCACCGCGGCGGAGGAAATCGGACATCATGACAGGCATCGTGTCCTTACCCGCTCCACGGCGACTCCGGACGGAAAGTGCCGGATAGAGATGACAATCAACCTCTGGGATGAGGCTGTCGAATGGTATCTGACATTGATAAACATATCGGGCACCGATTCTGAGCGGTTCTCCGGAATAAGCTACATGGATATCGCGCTCGACTGCCCTTGGTATGACGGCTCGCTCTATCCGAGGATAATGTGGAGCCGCGGCTCGAACGCGGACGATGACGACTTCATGTTCGAAAACCGGCGAATGAATATGGTCTGGGACTATCATTTCGGTTCTGATACAGGGCGCGCGTCAGACACGAAGCAGATGCCGTATGTCAGTATCTCCGCGTCCCCCGATTCAGGCGTGATCTTCGCTTCCGGCTTCTCCGGGAGCTGGTCTGGAAATTTCCGAAAAACGTGGAAGGATGGGCACGCTGTCGTCACCTCGCGGTTCTCGTTCCCCGGAGCAGACTTTCTCCTCCACCCAGGAGAGAGTGTGCGGCTCCCCGCGGCGCTCATGCTTCCGTGGTATCTGCCCGGTGAGGGGACCGAGGCGGACGGGGCGTTCGTCAGGTTCAGAAGATTCATACACACGTATATGTTCCCGAAGGTCGACGGAAAGCCGTCGGTCGCGCCGATATGCCTGCGCGCGTGGGGAAATTTCCATATGGACCGCCACCGCGCGAGACTCGACAATGTCAGAAAGCACGGGTTGAAAGCCGACATATACGGCATAGACGCCGGATGGTATCACGATGAGAAAGCAGGAAGCTGGTTCGACATGGCGGGAGACTGGAATGTCACAGAAAAATCTTATCCGAACGGGCTGAACGAGCTCTCGGACGCCTGCCGCAAAGTCGGTCTCGGGTTCTCGGCGTGGATGGAGCTGGAGAGGGTCGGAAAGCTTTCGGAGACCTTCAGGCGGGACGACATTCCCCTGCTCAGATGCAGGGACTGGGCGCTGATAGACCTCGGAACACCGGAAGGACGTGACTATCTGTTTGGCAAAGTCCGCGGTATCATCGACATGACCGGCATGGAGGTTTTCCGGACCGACTTCAATGTGAATCCCGCCGAGGTTTTCTCTCCGAATGATTCGGACGGGCGGCATGGTCTTACTGAGCTCAGATACTATTTCGGGCTCTATGAGCTTCTCGACCGGCTGAGAGAAATGTATCCGCGGCTCATCATCGACAACTGCGCGTCGGGCGGCAGAAGGCTCGACTATGAGATCGGAAAGCGGATGTTCCCGATCATGTGCCGCAGCGATTACTTCTGCTGTCAGAAGGACTTCGGCGCCTCGACAATGCAGAACATGACGCTATGTCTCTCAAGATGGCTTCCCGTACTCGCAGACTCGCTCGGGACCTGTATGCAGTCCGGCAGGACGATAAACGTCGGCGACACTTACAGGTTCAGGTCAACCCTCGCAAGCGGGATATCGATCGCCTGCCCGGACTTCGACATAACCGTGGAAGAGGCGGAGTGGTACAGAAAAATGCTGGCGGACGCCTACCGCGTGAGACCCTATATGTGCCGCGACTTCTACCCTCTCTCGGGCGCCTCGGTGTCGGAAAAGGATTTCGCCGCGTATCAGGCGCACGACCCGGACAGCGACTCCGGAGCGGTCTTCGTGTTCCGCAGGTACGAGTGCCCGGTGAGCGAACTCGAGCTCCCGCTGAGAGGCATCCGCGCGGAAAACGTATACATTCTCGAGGACAT
>URCP01000042.1 GCA_900546315.1 uncultured Eubacteriales bacterium | reverse complement strand
CATTTCTGCTATGCGTTTGTGCGCAGGGGGAGGGGAAAGCCCTTCGGGAAGGGCTTTCCCCTCCCCCTGCACCCCCTCCCTTTTTCCCAAGCTTCAAAAAAGGGGCAATATAATCTCATCTATAAATTTCTACTTCCCGCGCTATGTCCGTGAGGAGAGACAGACGGCAGTCTATCACGTAGACGCCATCGACCATGCCCGCGCTTATATCGCGGCTCACAAGCTCGTTGCCGCGCAGCTCCTCCTCGCACCTCCGACGGAACTCACGGTACGCCTCCGTCCTCGCCGTCTCCTCATCCACTGTCACCGTCTCATACGCGTACTCACTGTACACAGTCTCGCGATATTTTATCGGCAGCTCGACCGCGTCAAACAGACGCAGATCAACCTCCCTATCTATTCTATCACAACTCGGGGGTAAATTTCCAGTGTTTCTGAAAAAATTTATTGTAAATCCTAAAATTTTCAAAGATTTCTCCCGAAAAACCCTCCCGGTCGCCCTCTTAACCTCCCTCTCGAGCGGTATCTCGACCCGAATATCCCTCTCGACCTCCGCGATCACCTTCCCCCGCGCGTGCACAAGCCTCAGCCCCGCCTTCGTCTCGACCACCCCAGAAGCCAGCATATCCCCCTTGAAAACCAGATCCCCCTCCTGCACCTCCCCCGCTCCGCGGTAAAGCTCCATCCTCCTGACAATCCCGTCCTCCGCCGCGATGACATTATACGGCGTGTCCTCATCCGGCACCGGCGCCGCCCTCTCGACCTCCCGTATCTCGACCACGGCACGCGTCCCCCTGAGATTCACCGCCGCCCACGCAATCTCCCTGTTCGCCGCGAGCAGCCCCTCCTCGACCCCCTCGATATCGAGCGACGGTATATAGCTCCCGATCCCGCACCCGAGCCCATCGAGCGTCTCAAGTATCTCCCGCTCCGACAGCGTCTCGTTCCCGCTGACTCCGATCGACCAGACAAACCGCCCGGACAGGAACAATATCAGAAAAAACACCGCAATCCCGACCGGTATCCCGTACCTGTGCCGATACCGCCTGAGTATCCGCGCAAGTCCATGCTCCGCCGTCCGCCGAAGCGGTATCCCATGCTCGTCAAAGACCCTCTCAATCACAGCCGACTGTGAGAGCGGCAGGGAAAACGTCAGCCCCTGACCGTCCCGCCGAAGATCCCTGAACCGCGCTCCGGACAGAATCAGCAGTCTCGCCGCGTCGTTCGCCGTCCCGTCCCCGACGCTGTAATCGACTCTCCCGGCGAGCCATGAAAGAAACCTCACGACCATCCGCTATTCCTCCCGTCCCCACTCGATCGAACGTATGACCCCGTTCACCGACACCCTCCCGCCCGAAAAGCTCCTCAGCTCGAGCCCGGCGCCGCTTATTGTCATCGTACCGTCGCAGAGCTCGAGAGATATCATCTTCTCCCCGTACTCCGAAAGCCCGACGCAACCCTCGACCGTGACCTCGCGGTTGCCCGCCGCCTCGACGAAGGATATCCTCCCGAACGCGCCGACCGGGAAATCGAGCGCGTCGAGCACCCTCTGGGAGACCGGCAGCCTGACTCTCCCGCCGTCGTCCGTATCCGCCGCGCGCGGCTTTTCTTCATTTTTTCTCATATATCATCTCTCCGTCAGCATACTTGTTAATCAGGCGCAGCCCTGAATCGGTGCGCCAAGCGGCGGCAGAACCGCCTGTACATCATATGAAAAGAGGTCGGTCATTATTAACGCGGAGTCCGGTACAAAAAACGAAAATATCAATATATTGATAAAACGCGAAACGTCATCCCCCTCAAAAAAACGGAACAAAAAGCACGCCTCGCGCCTTGCGGCGAACCTCACCCTGTCGCTCGCCGCGATGTGGAGCCTCGCGGTATTCCTGCTCGTCTTTCTCATAAAGTACCCGGAAATGGCGGCGGATTCGGTGAGGCACGCTCTCGGCGCGGCGGCGTCCGGGCTCGTTCCGTCGCTGTTTCCGTTTCTCGTGCTCGTCAACGTCATCATCGGGACCGGTTTCGCGGATATGATAGCGAATCCGCTCGGAAAACCGTTCAGTCTCCTGTTCGGTATAAACGGCACCGGCGCGGCGGCGTTTCTTGTCGGAGCGGTCGGAGGCTTCCCGTCCGGCGCCGTGATGGCGTCCGCGCTCTTTGAAAACGGGAAGCTGACCCGCGAAGAAGCCGAACGGCTCTGCGCGATCTCGAACAACCCCGGAATAGCCTTCTGCACCGGCGGGATAGGAATAAGTCTCTACGACAGCGCCTCGCTCGGGCGGCTCGTCTGGCTCTGCTGTATCGTGTCATCCGTACTCGTCGGAGCGGTGTCGGGACGCATCGCCGCAAGGCGCGGTGAATCGCCGTCAACCACTGAG
This sequence comes from uncultured Eubacteriales bacterium, assembly GCA_900546315.1. Classification (GTDB taxonomy): domain Bacteria; phylum Bacillota; class Clostridia; order Oscillospirales; family CAG-272; genus Flemingiibacterium. The sequence goes on along the minus strand of URCP01000042.1, from coordinate 20,726 downwards.
CAGAAAACGACACGCGAGCGCATGACGCCCGGAAAAGCCGCGAAGGAGCTGTGCGGGGCGGTCGTGAAAGCCTGCGGGACAATGCTGAATATCTGCGCCTTCGTCGTCTTTTTCACGGTTCTTTCAGACGTCATATCAGCGGTGCTCACGGAAGGAGCCGGGCGGCTCGCGGCGGCTGTCGCGGTCTCGTTCTGCGAGATAACGAGCGCGGCGCGGCTCGCTTCGGGGTTCGGACTGCCGGTTGCCATTCCGCTGACGACGTTCGCGGCGGGGTTCTCCGGGATCTGCGTACATATGCAGGTCTCGGCGGCGACCGGCGGGCGGCTCGGGATGCGCGGGTTCTTTTTCAGAAAACTCGTCTCGGGTGTCGTCGCGGCTGGTCTCGCGGCGCTCAGCTGTCTTGTTATCCGGTCATAGCCAGCCAAAAGTCACAAAAAAATGTCGTTTTCACACATTCATGTGAAAAAAATCGTTAAAATCCGGCGCAATATTGTCAAAAGGGATTGTAATGTTCAAAAATATGATGTATAATATTATTAATACGTATCCGCATGATGCGTTATAATTGTAGTACACGAGGTGAAGCAAGTGGCACACACATTCCACGGCGGCATACACATCGACGAGCACAAATCGACCCGCCGATGCCCGGTCGAGAAGCTGCCGCCGCCAAAAACAGTCTCAATACCGCTCTCCCAGCACATCGGAGTCCCCGCCGAGCCGACAGTGAAGCCCGGCGACATCGTAGACCGCGGTCAGGTAATCGGAGCGGTCGAACACGGTCTCGGCGCGCCTGTCCACTCGAGCGTCTCCGGAAAGATTCTGAAGATCACCGAGCACAACAACGCGCAGGGCAGAAAAGTCAGGTCGATAGTCATTGAAAACGACGGCGAGGACCGTCTGTCCCCGGACATACACCCGTGGCACAAGAAGCTCTCCGAGACCTCGACTGAGGAGATAATCGATATCGTCCGCGCGGCGGGCATTTCCGGCATGGGCGGCGCGACCTTCCCGACCTACGCGAAGATAAGCTCCGCCGTCGGAAAGGTGGAGCACATATTCGTGAACTGCGCCGAGTGCGAGCCGTACATAACGGCGAACCACCGCCTCCTTCTCGAAAACCCCGACGCCGTGATAAACGGTCTAAAGATACTGATGAAGGCTCTCTCGCTGAGAGAGGGAATCATCGCCGTCGAGGACAACAAGCTCGACGCGATTAACCTGCTTGAGGAGCGCCTCGCCGGCTCGAAGCTGATAAAGGTTCAGGTACTTAGGACAAAGTACCCACAGGGCGACGAGCGCCAGCTGATCTATGCCCTCACCGGACGCGAGCTCCCGACCGGAAAGCTCCCGGCGGACATCGGCTGCTGCGTCTTCAACGCGGAGACCTGCGCCGCCGTTTTCAGCGCCTTCGCGGGTGGAATGCCGCTCATCGAGAGAATCGTGACGGTCGACGGCGACTGCGTGAGGAACCCGAAAAATCTACTCGTCCCTCTCGGAACCTCATATTCTGAGCTGATAGACTACTGCGGCGGTCTTACGAAGACGCCGAAGAAGATCATAAACGGCGGTCCGATGATGGGCATCGCGCAGTGGGACAAGGACGGCGTCGTGACCAAGGGAACATCGGCGATACTCGTCTTCTCCGAGGACGTCGAGAACAAGACCGACCTGAAGCCGGGCTGCATACGCTGCGGACGCTGCGTGAGAGCCTGTCCCATGCGGCTCATGCCGAGCTATCTCGCGATGTTCTCGAGCGAAGGAAAGCTCGACATGGCGGAGCAGTTCGACGTCATGAGCTGCATCGAGTGCGGCAGCTGCTCCTACAGCTGCCCGGGACACGTTCCGATCGTGCAGTATATACGCGCGGCGAAGGGTCAGATAAACGACAGAAAACGCGCCGCTGCCGCCGCTCTCTCGCAGAGCCGGACAAACTGAGCGAAAGGACGGTAAAAGGACATGAACAATCAGACGTCCGAAAACAAGGACGAAAAGCTGACCGGAAAAACGCCGGACAGTAAGGAAAACGAAACCCCGAAGGCGGAACCCGCGAAGGAAACCGCCGCCCCGGACAGCAAACCGGACAAGCCGTCCGAAGCGCCGGAAGAAAAAGCGGAGCCGGCGAAAAAGGAACCGGAAAACACAGCCCCTGAGAAAGACTCTGAACCACACGCGAAGCCGTCATTCAGCTTCCCGGAATTTCTGATCGTCTCTCCGTCGCCGCATGTGCGGACGGAGGACACGACACGGTCGATTATGCTCGACGTGTGCATAGCCCTCGCCCCGGCGCTCATCTGGGGAATCTTCGCGTTCGGGCTCCGGGCGCTCACGATAACGCTTGTCTCGGTGATATTCTCGGTGCTCTCGGAGTTCGCCTACGAGAAGCTGATGAAAAAGCCGCTGACCATCACCGATTTTTCCGCGGTCGTCACCGGAATGCTTCTCGCGATGAACCTGCCGGTCTCGGTTCCGCTGTGGATGCCCGCCGTCGGCGCGGTGTTCGCCATAATCGTCGTGAAGCAGCTCTTCGGCGGTCTCGGGAAGAACTTCATGAACCCGGCGCTCGCCGCGAGAGTGTTCCTCTTCACCGCGTGGCCTTCTCACATGACGATATTCACGAAGCCCGGACAGCGCCTGTCGGCGCTCGCGATAAACGCCGACATTCCCGATACGATCGTCAGCGCGACGCCGCTCTCGACGCTGAAAACCGGCGCTCTCTCTGACACTCCGATATTCGATATGCTCCTCGGCTGGACGCCGGGATGTATAGGTGAGGTCTCGGCGCTGCTGCTCGCCGCGGGATTCGTCTATCTGCTGATACGCAAGGTCATCACATGGAAGATACCGGTCATCTACATCGGCGTCGTGCTCGTCTACGGCTACCTCGCGGCGCGGAGCACCTTGCCGTTCAGCTACGCTGCGTCGGAAGTCCTTTCAGGAGGTCTTTTCCTCGGCGCGATATTCATGGCGACCGATTATTCGACCTCGCCGATGACCGAACGCGGACGCGCGATCTACGCCCTCGGGTGCGGACTTCTCACGATATTCATCCGCAGATTCGGAGGATATCCGGAGGGCGTCTCATTCTCGATACTCATAATGAACCTGCTCGTCTGGTATCTCGACAGATACGCGAAGCCGGTAAGATTCGGAGGTGCCGACAGTGCAAAGAAACAAAAACAATGACGAGGCCGCAAAGGGCTTCGACACGAAATTTGTCGTCGCGACGGCGCTGAAGCTCCTTCTGATAAGCGCCGTGACCGCCCTGCTGCTCTCCGGAGTGAACGCTCTCACGAAGGACACGATAGCGGAAAACGACGCGAAGGAAAAGAGCGCAGCAATCGCCGCGATCTTCCCGGACTCGGATTCAAGCGAGTCCGCGGACGTTACAATCGACGGAGTGAACGGAGTATGGCTCGTGACCTCCGGCGGGGACATTCTCGGCTACGCGGCGAGCGTCAGTCCGCTCGGCTTCGGAGGAGCACTCGACATGATGGTCGGCGTAAACTCCGACGGGACTATCGCGGGAATGAAGATTGTCTCACACTCTGAGACACCCGGACTCGGAAGCCGCGTCGACGACCCGGACTACCTCTCGCAGTACACGGGAAAGAGCGGAACTCTCTCGCTCGGAAACGGTATTGACGCGATAACCGGCTCGACAATCTCATCGAAAGCGGTTCTCGAGGCGGCAAACCGCGCACTCTCGGCGTACTCGCGGATCTTCACCGAAAACGACGCCATCGCGGACGGAGGCAACTCATGAAATACACTCTGAAAGATTTCAAAAATCAGGCGGCGGACGGCATCATAAACAAGAACCCCGTCCTCGTCCAGATGCTCGGTATGTGCTCGACCCTCGCCGTCACGACGTCGGTCACGAACGCTCTCGGAATGGGGCTCGCCGTCACGGTGGTGCTTATCTGCTCGAATGTGTTCATCTCCCTGCTCAGAAAGTTCATACCGTCCGAGATACGCATCGCGTCGTACATCGTCATCGTCTCGGGCTTCGTGACCGCGGTGCAGCTGCTCATGCAGGCGTATCTGCCTGACCTCAACCGGACGCTCGGGCTCTTCATCCCGCTCATCGTCGTCAACTGCATAATCCTCGCGCGCGCCGAGTCCTTCGCGTCGAAGCAGCCGGTCCTCCCGAGCGCCGTCGACGGGCTGTTCATGGGCGTCGGCTACACGATAGCGCTGACTGTCCTCGCCGCCGTGCGCGAGCTTCTCGGGGCGGGCACACTTCTCGGCTTCAAAGTTCTGCCGGACGCGTTTGAACCGGCGATAATCTTCATTCTGCCGTCCGGCGCGTTCCTGACGCTCGGCTTCCTCATCGCGCTGATGAACAAGCTTCTGAGCGTCCGCGACGGCAAAAAGCAGAAAAAGGAGGGCACGAACGAATGAATACAGATTACCTCGTCCACATACTTCTCCTGATGCTGACTGCGGTTCTCATCGAAAACTACATCTTCTCGAAGTTCCTCGGCATCTGCCCGTTCCTCGGCGTGTCCGAGAAGCCGGAGACGGCGCTCGGCATGGGCTTTGCCGTCATGTTCGTCATGACGATCTCAAGCGCCGCGACATGGGGCGTCTATCACGGGATTCTCGTGCCGTTCGGGCTCGAATATCTCGAGACTATCGCGTTCATACTCATAATCGCCGCGCTCGTTCAGTTCATCGAGATGTTCCTCAAGAAATTCATACCGTCGCTCTACGGCGCGCTCGGCATTTATCTGCCGCTCATCACGACCAACTGCGCGGTGCTCGGCGCGGCTCTTCTCAATATTCAGAACGGGTATGATCTCGTCGAGTCGCTCGCTTACGGCTTCTCGTCGGCGGCGGGATTCACTCTCGCGATTGTCATCTTCGCGGGCGTCAGGGTGCGTATATCCTTCGCCGACCCGCCGAAGTCCTTCCGCGGGATACCGATAGCGATGGTCGCGGCGGGGCTCATCGCGATGGCGTTCTCGGGCTTCTCCGGGATGTCGTTCTGAGGAGGACATGGCAATGGAAAACTTAAAAAACATACTCTTCGCCCTGATGTGGTTCGCGATCCTCGGCGGCGCGCTCGGAGCCGCGCTCGCGATAGCCTCCAAGGCGTTCGAGGTCAAGGTCGACCCGAAAGTCCCGAAGATACGCGAACAGCTCCCCGGCGCGAACTGCGGCGGATGCGGATACGCCGGATGCGACGCGCTCGCTGAGGCAATAGCGAAAGGCGAGGCAAAGCCGTCCGCCTGCGTCGTCGGCGGTGATGAAATCGCCGCCGCCATCGCGGAAGTCATGGGCGTTGCCGCCGAAAAGCCGGTAAGAATGCGCGCTCAGGTCATGTGCTCCGGCACATCCGAGTTCGCGAAGAAGAAATACGTCTATGAGGGCGCGCCGGACTGTCTCGCGGCGTCGAAGCTCGGCGGCGGGGACAAGCTCTGTCCCAACGGCTGCATAGGTCTCGGCACCTGCGCGTCGGTATGTCCGTTCGGCGCGATACACATCGAGAACGGCATCGCCGCCGTCGACTACAAGGAGTGCCGCGGCTGCGGAAAATGCGTCGAAGCCTGTCCGAAGCAGCTGATAAAGCTGATTCCCTACGATGCCGACTGCTGGGTCGGATGCATGTCGGTCGACAAGGGAGCCGTCACCCGCTCCTACTGCGAGGTCGGGTGTATCAGCTGCAAGCTCTGCGAGAAGACCTGCGAAAACGGGGCGATCAGCGTGAACGACTTCGTCGCGTCGATCGACTACGACAAATGCACAGGCTGTGGAAAGTGCGTCGCGAAATGCCCGAGAAAGATAATCTGGTCGGACAAGTCGCAGAAGAAGTTCGGTATGACGCTCGACCGCGACGAGCTGAACTCCTGATGACGCGGATATTCCTGACAAAGCTGCCGCCGGAGATACCGGAGCACAAGGGAGGCGTCGACCTCGCTCTGTTCGCTCTGCGGAAGGTCTCCGGCGTGGCTCAGTCGCTCGTCTATGACGCGAGGGGAAAGCCGTATGTCGTCGGCGGGCGGCTCTTCGTCAGCATATCGAACTCGCGCGGAGTCTGCGCCGCGGCGGTCTCGGACAGACTTGTCGGCGTCGACATCGAGCGGCGGAACACCGATCCGGAGGATCCGAGATCTTTTCTCCCGGAACGCTCGGACGGGCTTCTTGTGAGGCTCGCCGCGAGATGGTTCCGCGAGGACGAGACGCGATATGTCATGGAAGCGCCGCGCATACGCTTTCCGGAGATATGGACGGCGAAGGAGAGCTATGTCAAGATGACAGGCGACGGGCTCTCCGGGATGACGTCGTCGCCGTCCGTGCTCGCGGACACGCGGAATGTTTACGTCCGATTCGACGACGATCTCGTTTTCGGGTGCGCCTGCTCGCCAAGCGGGGTGGAAAACGCCCAAAAAACAGGGGCGGAATTTGTTGAATACGCTGAAATCCGGTCCTTTCGGAAATAATTTTCAACATATGTATTGCAATCCGGCGGGATCGGGATTATAATATTATATGAAAAAGAATATTCGCGGCGGAGCGGCGCGGGGGTATGCCTCTCGCCTGCGCCTTGTCATGCGAAAACGCAACGCTCTTTAATCAAGGAAAGGACGCCTTCATACCGGCGATGAACTGTCGGCGGAGGCAACGGTTAAAAAAATGAGTACTCTTCACGTTATCGACCATCCGCTGATCACACACAAGCTGACCATCATGCGCCGCAAGGAGACCGGCTCGAAGGATTTCCGCGAGCTGCTCAACGAGATCGCGATGCTCATGGGCTATGAGATCACCCGCGACCTCCCGCTCGAGGACATCGAGATCGAGACCCCTGTCTCCAAGATGATCGCGAAGACCATCTCCGGTAAGAAACTCGCAATCGTTCCGATACTCCGCGCGGGTCTCGGCATGGTCGACGGTCTTCTGAGCCTCGTTCCGGTCGCTAAGGTCGGACATATCGGTCTCTACCGCGACCCGGCGACACATAAGCCGGTCGAGTATTACTGCAAGCTGCCCGCGGACATTGAGGAGAGAATCACGATTGTTGTCGACCCGATGCTCGCGACCGGCGGAAGCTCGTCCGACGCGCTCACGATGCTCAAGGCGAAGGGCATCAAGAACCTGAAGCTGATGTGCCTCGTCGCGGCTCCCGAGGGAGTCAGAAAGGTCCAGGAGGATCATCCGGACGTCGACATCTATATCGCGGCTCTCGACGACCATCTCAACGAGAACGCTTATATAATCCCGGGTCTCGGCGACGCGGGCGACCGTCTCTTCGGAACAAAGTAATTCTTCGGAACGCCGCAAGGATAATCCATGCGGCGTTCTGTCTTTCACAGAAAGGTGAGCCATATGCGCACACTGATAATAAACAGGAACGACGCCGGTCAGCGGCTCGACAAGTTCCTCTCAAAGGCCGTGAAGGCGATGCCGAAATCGCTCATGTACAAGGGGATACGGACAAAGAAAATCAAGGTGAACCGCAAACGCGCGGAAATAGGATATATCCTCGAAGAGGGCGACACCGTCGAGCTTTTCATTTCCGAAGAGTTCTTTTCGGATAACGCGTCAGACAGCGCCTTCATGAAGCTGACGCCGAAGCTCGACATCGTCTACGAGGACGAGAATATAATGCTTCTCGACAAGCGCCCCGGGCTCATCGTACACTCGGACGACGAGGAGGACGTAAACACCCTGATAAGCCATGTCAAGGCGTATCTCTACCGCAAGGGCGAGTATAATCCGGAGGACGAACAGTCCTTCGCCCCGGCGCTCTGCAACAGGATCGACCGCAACACAGGCGGCATTGTCATCGCCGCCAAGAACGCCGAGGCTCTTCGTATAATGAACGAAAAGATAAGGAACGACGAGCTCTCGAAGTTCTATCTCGCCGCCGTCCACGGACATATGCCGAAAAAGGCGGACACACTGCACGGCTATCTTCGCAAGGATCAGGCGAACAATATCGTCGATATCTCGACTGTCAAGAAACCCGGCTACAAGGAGATCATAACAAAATACCGGGTGCTCGACGAGAATAATAGCCTCTCGCTCGTCGAGGTCGAGCTCGTGACGGGGCGGACGCACCAGATACGCGCGCATTTCTCATCGATAGGTCATCCGCTCCTCGGCGACGGAAAGTACGGCGTGAACCGGGACGACAAGAAGCTCGGATATAAATTTCAGGCGCTGTACGCCTACCGCCTCGAGTTCCGTTTCAGGACAGATTCGGGCGCGCTCGCCTATCTTAACGGAAAAAGCTTTTCGATCGACAAATCGAAGGTATGGTTCCTAGGTGAGTTCGAATGAAGATAATGTTTCTGGGCACCGACGCGTGCCTTTCTGCGGCGGGGAACGACGCTTCCGGGATACTTGTCGACAGGAAATATCTTGTCGACACGGGTTATTATGTCGTTGACAGGCTGCTCTCCGCCGGGGTTGATCCGACCTCGGTAAAGCGTCTGTTCTTTACGCATATGCACCACGACCACTATCTCGGTCTGCCGCAGTTTCTCTTCCGGTATCTGCAAAGCGGAAAGCGGCTCGACGAGCTGAATATATACGGTCCGAAGGCGGATGTCGCCCGGGTCGTCGGGCTCTCGATGAAGTTTCTTCAGGCGGGGGACGACGAGCTGTTCTATCACGGGCTCGGTTATCCGGTCATCAATGAGCTTTCGCCGGGAGACAGCATAAAAACTGACGATATGGAAATATCAGCCTGCGCGTCGAGACACCCGGTTGAAGGGCTCTGCTACCGTTTCACGGACAGATGCGCAGGAAAGGTTCTCGGACTGACCGGCGACACGTTCTACGACCCGAAGATACGTGAATTTCTGAGCGGCTGCGACACACTCGTTCACGAAGCCGCGCTCGCCGACAGCGAGACCGACCAGGAAAACCCTCCGGCGTGCCTGCACTCGGACGTCGGCATCTCGGTCTCCTGCGCGAAGGAGACCGGCGCGAAGAAGCTTTTCGTCATACACTTCGCGAAAAACAAGGCGATGGCGGTCGAAAACAAAGCGGAAAAGCTCGGCTTCCGCGCCACGTATCCGGAGCTGCTTCGCGAATACGAAATCTGAGACTCCAGAAAAATCATATTTGACGACAGACTGTCAGATTTTCCGGCGGTCTGTCGTCATTTGTCTATTATGACGAAGAACACTGCCCGCGCGGCAAATTGCGCGTCATCGTTTTGTAAAAAAAAACGATTGCCCAGTTCACAAAGATATGGTATAATATCCGTCGATGATACCGGAAAACACGAAAGGGGGACTGGCTTTGGATCTTCCCGCAAAAACAAAGAACCGATTCATCTACCGCCTCTCGACCGCTCCGCTCGGATACGCCGCGGCGCTTTTAATCGTTCTCTCGCTGTTCATGGATCTGCTGATAGAAGCGCTCGGGCGGCGCTCGCTTATCGCCGCGCTCGGGTTCATGACTGAGCATCCGATACTGTTTTTATATAACTCGCTTATAATCCTTTTCACGCTGTCTCTCTGCCTTATCGCCAAAAAAAGGCTTACGGCGCTGCTTTTTGTCTCGACTCTGTGGCTCGCGCTCGGGGTCACAAACTTCATCGTGCTGACTTTCAGGTCGTCACCGCTCTCTGCGATAGATTTTCTGATCGTGCGCGCGGCGCTCGGGATGTTCTCGATATATCTTTCGTGGTGGCAGATCGTCCTCATCGCGGTTTTAGCGGCGGCGTTCATCGGGCTTATGATATTTCTGAACATAAGATGCCCGAAGTGCGAGGTCTCGTACCCGCGGACCATCGGGGTCGTGGTCTCGGTCGGTCTCGCCGTCCTCGGATGCACGCTCTATGCCGCGAAAACCAAAGCGATCACGCCGAACGGGGAGCTCGCCGACTCATACAGCGACTACGGCTTCGTCTACTGCTTCACGCGCAGCCTCGTCTCGCACGGGGTCGAGAAGCCGGAGGACTACGACCATGACGTTCTGGGCGAGCTGCTTGAGTCACTTGACTCCACTGACACGGCGCCGACGGACGTGGTTACATCCGGGGACACGGCTGAAGTCTCAGGTCAGCCGGCGGAACAGCCGAATATCATATATGTTCAGCTTGAGTCCTTCTTTGATGTCAGTCATATAAGGTGGCTCGACTGTTCCGAGGATCCGACGCCGACCTTCAACTCGCTGAAAAACGGCGTCTCGGGTTATCTGACAGTGGAGAATTTCGGCGGCGGGACAGCGAATACCGAGTTCGAGGTTCTGACCGGCATGAATCTTGATCACTTCGGATTCGGGGAATATCCGTACACGACGATACTGAAATCCCGCGCCTGCGAGAGTATCGCACAGAATCTGAAGACGCTCGGCTACTCGACCCACGCCATCCACAACCACACAGCGGTATTCTACGACCGCAACGTCGCCTACTCTAACCTCGGTTTCGAGACATTCACTCCTGTCGAGATGATGACCGGCGTCACGTACAACCCGCTCGGATGGGAGCGTGACGACGTCCTGACCGGTGAGATTATTTCGGCACTCGACTCGACTGACAGTCCGGACTTTGTCTTCACGGTAACGGTACAGGGGCACGGTAAATACCCGAGTGAGCCGCTCGATCCGGACAAGTTCGGCGATTCCTACGAGGCGCCGGACAGCTATGACAGCACCGGAGAGCTTATAACCATCTCTGGCACGGATGACCCGGCGATGCTCTCACAGCTCACGTATTACGTGAACGAGCTGCGCGAGACCGACAACTTCATAAAGGCGCTTATCGAGGCGCTCACAGAGCGCGGCGAGCCCTGCGTCGTCGTCTTCTACGGCGACCATATGCCGGCGCTGACCCTGACGGCGAACGACCTCACGAACGGCAGTCTCTATGAGACCGAGTACGCGGTCTGGACGAACACGGACATCTTCGGCTCCGACCCGGACTCGCTCGACCGTGATCTTGAGGCGTATATGCTCTCGGCGTACATACAGGAGCTGTGCTCGATCGACGAGGGCGCGATATCACGTCTGCACAGGGTCGAGCTGAGGACAGGCGAGACGGATGACGACGGGCTCAAAATGCTCGAGTACTCGCAGCTGTATGACGACGCTGGCTCCCCGTACGAACGCACCGACATGACCTTCGGCACGCATCCAGTAATAATGACCGGATGGGAATATGACGGCAGCGACCTTACCGTGAGGGGCAAAGGATTCAATAAATACAGTATCGTACGTGTCGGCGGCTTTGACCGCGCGACGACCTTTGTTGACGAGGGAACGCTTATCGTCAGAAACATCCTCTTCGCGGACACCGTACCCGAGGTGTGGCAGGAAACGGATAACAAAACCGCGCTCGCGCAGGCGGTTTACACCGAAGATAACACCTAGCCCGAGGTCGAAGCAAACCTCGAAAAAGTCCTCTCCGCGTTCGGAAAATAACCAATCAGACAGACCCGCGGAATTTTTCCGCGGGAAATTTATTTGTCGCTATACATCATTTTTGTTTCAAATCGTTCATACACACGCGAATTGGTTCATTGACTTTTCTGTTTTTATCTGGTATAATTATCGTTGGCTATATTTCGGTGATTCGCATTTCACACAATCTGAGTTATAATGTCGTCAGAAGATGCAAAAAATACAACATCGAAACATTAAAATGAAGGACGGTTATTCATGAAAAAAACCAGATTAGTATCTCTTCTGTCAGCTCTCATCGTATGCAGCTCCGCGGTTTCCTGCGGCAGCGACGACGTCAAAAATGATGAGACTACAAACGCCGACAGTGTTTCTCAGGACACCGTAAAAGACGAATATTCCTACCCAGACGAGGACTTCGGCGGCTACGAATTCACATTCTTCAGCCCCGATGAGCAGTTCGGATGCAACGTCCGCGTGGACTTCGAGGAACAAACCGGCGAACAGCTCGATGACATGATCTACGCCCGCAACCGCCGTATCGAAGACAGATTCAACTGCAAGATACGTGAATACAAGGCGGACGCTTCGGGGTGGGATTCCGGACAGAAAAATCTGTGCTCGGCCATTGCGCAAATGGTCATGGCTGGTGACAGCGACTATGACGCCGCTTACCTTCCGATTTACTTCCAGCCATCTGTTATTACTGACGGATATGTCGCGGATCTCTACTCGATACCGGAACTGAAGCTCAATGAAAAGTGGTGGGACAACGTCCTGAATGATGAAATGGAAATCAATGGTCATCTGTATACAGCGTCAGGACCTCTTCAATTCATGTCGCTCGACCTCTCATGGGCGCTTCTGTTCAACGAGGATATGATGGATGACCGCGGGATCGAATATCCTTATGACCTTGTAAGAGAAGGCAAATGGACACTTGACACTTTCAACACCATGATAACCGGAGTTCCGTCTCTTAATGGTGACGAATCCTTCACAAAATGGAACGCGGAAGGCAGCTGCGTTTACGCTATCGCGAACCACGTCTCAAGCACTGACGCGTTTCTGTTCGGCTCCGGAAACAAGCTCATGACACGTTCCGGGGATACTTTCACTTTCTCGGCGAATACTGACCGTATGTACGCAACAATAGACAAGCTCAGCACGATCCTTGACAAAAAATCCGGAAATGTGTATACAGACAACGGAGGCAACCTTGAAGAAAAAGCAGGATACCTCTATGCCTTCCATGAAAACCGCGCGCTCTTCATGACAGTCGAGGTCAAGACCACTCTTCAGCTTCGCACAATGGAGTCCAATTTTGGTCTTGTTCCAATGCCGAAATACGATGAAGAACAGGAAAACTATATCACGTATTCGAACCCGATCTCCTGCTTCCTCACGATACCGGTAACAAATCCTGATATGAAACGTACCGGCATAATAATTGACGCGCTCACATACGACAGCTACAAGAACTGCCTGCCGATATATTATGATATAACCGTTTCTCAGAAAGGTCTCAGAAACGACGATTCGATAGAAATGCTCGAGATAGTCAGAGATACACGCTCGACCCAGGTCTCGAACCTGTATGGCATAACGACCAAGCTGAACGATGAGCTTCAAAATGTCGTCCTTAACGGAAACGGAACAGCCGCCTCTACCATCGCCGCCGCTGAGCCCGAGGTCGAAGCCAACCTCAAGAAAGTCCTCTCCGCGTTCGGAAAATAACCTTAAAAAGCCTGTCCCCCGGAATCTCTCCGGGGGACATTTTTATTTTCGTGAGATCTCGCGGAACGCGGTCGGCGTCGTTCCCGTGTGCGCCTTGAAGACACGGAAGAAGGTGCGCGGGCAGTCATAGCCTACCTCATACGCTATGCTCTCAACGCTCGCCGACGTCGTCAGGAGAAGCGTCTTCGCGTCGTTTACCCTCAGCGAGTCAATATAGCGCTTGACGCTGTTCCCGACGCTCTCGCTGAAGATATCGGACAACGTACGCTTCGAATATCCGAACGCGCGTGAGATCGAATCCGCCGTCAATTCAGGGTTGCGGTAGTTCTTGTAGACGTATGTCAGCATATCCGTCCAGACCGTGCTCCCGCGCAGCTCCGCCAACCCCTCGCTCATGCGCGGAAGAAGTATAGCCATAACGCTGTTCGCGAGCGAGGTCATAAGAGCGTCCTTTTCCGCCGGTCCGCCCTCTCCGCGCGAGAACATCGCCATATTGTCGAAAAACGGGCGCAGAAGCCTGTTTTCATCGTGATACGGCTTCATGTATGTCTTACCGATATCAATATGCAGAGGCGTCATAAGGCATTTCGGGGGAACAAAACCGACGTAATAGGCAACACTGTTTTTCGGCGAAGTAGCGTGGATGATATTGCAGTTAATCGCGATAACGTCGTTCTCACGCAGCACCATCCGGGTCTCCTCACCGTCGACGCTCAGAAGGTCGAGCCCCAGTCCGCCCTCAATAACGTACAGCAGCTCGATATTGTGATGCAGGTGCGGGCGTCTGATATAATATTTTTTCCCGCCGTCATCACTGTCAAACTCACAATATGGTATGACTATTTTATCACGCCATTCCTCATATTCCCATTCCATGCCGAATCTCCTTTTCTGTCACCAATATTTCCGTTATTGTCATTGATATTATACACTATTTGCGTTATAATGTCAATAGTATTATAAAAAAGGAGTTTTTTCTTATGAAAAACAAACTCACACTCATTCTTGCGGCACTTCTCCTGATGTCCTGCACATCGTGCGGATCAGAGTCCCAGACTCAGACCGAAACCACGATCTCGGGCGAGACAACTACAGAAACAGACACAAACGCTGAATACTCCTTTCCTGAACTCAACATGAACGGCGATGAATTCGTCTTCCTTCAGTGGGGTGAAATGGGAACGAGAGGCGATTCCTACCGTGACATCTGGGTCGAGAGCCAGAACGGCGACATCATCAACGACGCTACGTGGGAGAGAAACGCCACGATCGAAGATAAGTTCAACGTCAAAATCGTAGAAAGACGCGAATCTGACGTTGCCACAGCGGTAAAAACGGCCGTTGCCGCCGGAGACGATATCTGTGACGCGGCTTATATACTCACTTACAATATGGGTGCGCTTATCACCGAAGGAGTGCTTCAGGATCTCTCGCAGGAATCGGGGTTCCAGTTCGACCAGCCGTGGTGGGATCAAGATGTCATGGCGGACGCATATGTCGGAAATGACAAGGCGCTCTATTTTGCCAGCAGCGATCTGACGCTCCACAATTTTGAGATGTCGTGGTGCCTCTATTTCAACCGTCGGATGATTGAAGATCATCAGCTTGACCTACCATACGACACAGTCAAAGCTGGCAAGTGGACATTTGACGAGCTTTACAAGTACATATCGGTCGGCGCGAATCTGAACGGCGACGAGAGCTGGGATTGGAACAAGGACGGAAATTCAATCTACGGCTTCACCTCGATGCAGCCTGACTTCATCACTCAGGCATTCGTCTGCACAGGAAACAAGCAGATAAAGTTTGAAGATGGCAAAGCGACTCTGATGGCAGGTACGGGTAATTTCTACGACGTTGCAGACAAGCTGACAAAGGTCTTCGGCGAGAAAGGAACTGCCTTCTTCTCCAACGACAAGACAAACGGAAGCCACTACGAGATGGTGTTCGCAGCCGGACGTTCGATGTTCTGTGCCATGGAGATCAAGGGTGGAGACGGCGGAAGAAAGTTCTCTGATATGAAGGACGACTACGGAATCGTACCGATGCCGAAGTATGATGAGAATGACGATTACGTCAGCCCTGTTGCGGTCTGGACTTACTTCCTGACAATTCCGGTAACGAATACCAAGCTTGATGAGACGGCGATCATCCTTGATGCTATGTCCTATCTTTCGTATCGGGATATAGTCCCGAAGTACTATGATGTTGTACTCCAGCTCAAGCACATCCGTGACGATGAGACAAGTGAGATGCTTGACATAATCCGTGATTCGAGAACCTACTACACCGCTTACGCGTTCGGTCTCGGAGA
The DNA here is from genome assembly GCA_900546315.1 of uncultured Eubacteriales bacterium. Taxonomy (GTDB): domain Bacteria; phylum Bacillota; class Clostridia; order Oscillospirales; family CAG-272; genus Flemingiibacterium. Next base: position 5,311 of record URCP01000042.1, on the reverse strand, counting down.
AAAACTGAGAAGCAGTCTTGCAAATGCAATCACGAGTGGACAGGGCGGAGCCTCATCGATCGTTGCTACTTACAAGGACTCAACGGTTGCCGAGATAGACAAGGTAATGGAAGCTATCAATTCCAAATAAACGAATAAAATAACTTACAGGCTGCCGTGTCCGCACGACAGCCTGCTTTTTTGTTTCATAGGTATTGTCCGGCTCGGTTGACAACTCCGCACCGGACGGCGGCTCTCTCAGTTTTCGAGAAACTCGGGCGTTCTCGACGGCGGCTGGATGCCAAGATACGCGGGTCTGACTATATATAGTCCGAAATGTACGGTATCTTGTGAAAGAGAACGTCGTCGAGACGTTCTATCGCGCTCTCGCTTCCGGATATCCGCTCAAGCTCGTAAAGTCTCTCCGCCGTTTTGTATCCGAGCAGCAGCGCCGTCAGCGTCGCTATGTTCATCTTCACCGAGTAATCGGCGTGCGTGCCGTGCGGGCAGACGTGGCAGTGACCGTTCTCGAACCTGACAACGAAGGTCCCGTTGTTCCACTCGAGCATATTGTCGTCGAGCTCAAACGCGATCTTCACCGGCTTCTCGTCCGGGTCGCACGGATATTTCTCGAAGAACTGCACGACGTCGACTATCCTTCCCATGCAGTACGGCTTTATCATCTCGCGTATGTCGCCGTCGTCCATCTCGAACGCTATCGGCTCGCTGAAGAAGGTGTTTCCCCTCACCTCGTCGATCATAGACTCATGCGCGCGTATGTATTCCCACAGACCGAGCTGCGCCTCACGGTTCAGAAAAATCATCTCCTTTATATACATGATATCCGTCTTTATGAGGTATACCATATATCCGCAGGGCTTGTCATGCTCCGAGTAATAGACCGCGACGTTAGTGTCGTCCTCGTCCCAGCGCCAGTACTCCTCCCACGCGAGCGAGTTTCTGAACAGACACCCGTGCGTCACAGCGGCAAACGCGGAGTGGAGATTCTTGAAATCCGTGTTCTCCCACTTGACACGCCTTACATAGCCGGGCGCCGACGCCTTTTCCGGTATCTGCCTGTCCTTTATCGTATATGAAATTTTGTTCGAGACGATCTCCCAGCCGAGACGGTGGTAGAGCGGTATCGAGTACGGATAGAGCAGCGCGAGAGACTGCCCCTTGCCGCGCATATTCGTCAGGCTCTGGAGCATCAGACGCTTCATTATACCGTGCCCGGTGTACTCCGGATATGTGCAGACGCTCGTGACAAACCCGGTCGGGAAGACCGCGCCGTAGACGTTCATCTTGAGCGGATAGACCGCGAACTGCGAGATCAGCGTGTCCCCGTCAAAGCACCCGAGCACGTCCGCGCGCTCGAGCACCGGGAACTTCGACTGCTTTATCTCGTCGTCCTGCCAGCCGGTCTCAGCGAGCTCCTGCTCGGTAACCTGAAACGAATAGCGTAAAAGCGCGTTATACTGATCGACATCATCCGTGTTAAGCGTACGAATCTCGTAATCGAAATGGTTCGGCATATATATTATCCTCGTAATCACACTGTGATAATGCGGCTGACCGCCGCTACAGACATTATAGCACACATTTGTGAACATTCAGTGTACGCAGCTGTCTCAACACGAAAAAAACTCAGAAGATTTTTTTCGGTTTTCTGTAACTTTTTCAGAAATCCGGACACAAAGAGGTTATACCAGGACTATGATTGCCCATATTACAAAAAATCACATATATAAGAGGTTTTATCATGGCAAAAAATAAGAATTATCCGCTCTACGAGGTAGAGCGCTTCACTGACTTCAAGGATATGCTCTGCCGCGCCGATGAAGAAGCGGGCGACAAGACAGCCATCCGTTATTACACGAACTTTGCTGAGAAGCAGACCCGCGACGTGACCTACCACGAATTCAGACATGAGGTCGGATGCCTCGGCACAGGGCTCGCCGCGCTCGGTATCACCGCCGACCATGTCGCGATGGTCTCCGAGAACCGCTACGAATGGATACTCGCGTATCTCACCATCCTCTGCACCGAGGGCGTCTGGGTGCCGGTCGACAAGGAGCTCCCGTTCCCGGAGATACTGAATATCCTCGCGCACTCCGACTCGAAGGTCGTCTTCTTCTCGTCGCACTACGAGGAGAAGTTCCGCGACGCCGCCGACAAGCTCCCGTGGATAAAGTATTTCGTCGGGATCGACATGAACGCGGAGGACGAGGGCGGACGCTTCATTTCTATGAAGAGCGTCATATCGCACGGTGAGGAGCTTTTAGCAGCCGGAGACAACGCCTTTACGTCGCTCGAGCCGAAGGACGAGGACCTGAGAATGCTCGTCTACACCTCCGGAACGACCGGTATCGCGAAGGGTGTCATGCTCTCACAGCACAACCTTGTCTCAAGCGTCTATTACGGACTTGAGGTCTCGACAGTATTCGAGAGATGTCTGTCGGTGCTCCCGTATCACCACACCTATGAGGCGGTCTGCGGAATACTCGTTTCGCTCCATCACCACTCGACGATCTGCGTGAATGACAGTCTCAGGCACGTCGCCGAGAACATGAAATTCTTCAAACCGGACTATATCCTTCTCGTGCCGCTGTTCGTCGAAAACCTCTACAAGAAGATAATGTCCGGCATCGAGGCAAAGGGCAAGGCAAAAGCGTTTGAAAAGCTCATAAAGACGTCGAACGCGATGCGCAAGGTCGGCATCGACATGAGAAAGACCCTCTTCAAGTCGGTCCACGACGTCTTCGGCGGCGAGATCATAAAGCTCGTCTGCGGCGGCGCGCCGATAAGACCCGAGCTCGCCGGATTCTTCGACGCCGTCGGAATAAACCTGATCAACGGCTACGGAATCACCGAGTGCTCACCGCTCGTCTCGGTCAACCGCGATTATTACTCGGATTACCGTTCGGTCGGCGTGAGCCTCCCCTGCTGTGAGGTAAAGATCGACGAGCCGAACGAGGACGGCGAGGGCGAGATCTGCGTAAAAGGCGACGTCGTCATGATGGGCTACTACAAGAAGCCGGAGGCGACCGCCGAGGTTCTTTCCGAGGACGGCTGGTTCCGCACCGGAGACTACGGCCGCTTCAACGACGAGGGACAGCTCTTCATCACCGGCAGAAAGAAAAACCTCATCGTTCTCAAGAACGGAAAGAACGTCTACCCTGAGGAAATCGAGGGCTATCTCCAGAACATCCCGTACGTCAGCGAGGTCGTGGTCTACGCCGTCAGAAACGAGAGCGGCGAGGAAACAGCGCTCTGTGCCGAGATCTACCCGAACGAGGAGCTTCTCGCCGGCAAGTCGGTCGAGGAGCGCAACACGATGATCAAGAACGCCGTCGAGGATCTCAACAAGACACTCCCGTCCTACAAGAAGGTTCTCAAGATAAAGCTCAGAAGCACAGAATTCGAAAAGACGACCTCGAAGAAAATCCGCCGCGTCGGACTCCAGACAGAGGAAAACATGGCTCCGTCAGAGAGCGGCTCCACCGGAAAAACCGAATAATCACCGAAAAACAGACCGCCGACGACGGTCTGTTTTTTTATTACTTGGTGTTCTCCGCGTACGTTTCGGCAAGCTTTGCCATAGCCTGCTCCGCCGCCGACCTTCCCGACTCGAGTACCGACGTCACGCTCTCTTTCTTCGATGACAGGGCGGACTGCATGAAGTCGTAGTTTTTCACAAGATTTATATAGTACGGGTCAAAGACGCGGTGCTCGATTATCAGGTCGACCATCTCCGCCGACTCCTCGTCTCTCGCGACCTTTGTCTTCGTTATGACGTCGTAGAGCTCCGGTGTGATGCCGTCATACGCTCCGGCGGCGAGCGCTTCCATTACACGTCCGGTACGCTCCGGGTTCTCGGCGTTCGCCGGGACGACCACGAATCCGCCCGCGCCGTTGACGCACGCGATGTAGTTCTCCTGCGTCTCGTTCCGCTTCGGTATCGGGATTATTCCGAAGTCGTCCTTCATGTCTCTGAGGAACATCTCTATCTTCTGAAGCGTCATCTCGGAGAAATACGCCTTTCCGTCCGAGAAGCACTCGTAGAACGTCGGGTATTTCGCGGCGTCCGTAACGAAGTATGATCTGTTCGTGATGATTATCCGGTAAATCTTGTCGTAGACCTCGGTGATCATGTCCATGTCATACGACACTTCCGGCACATCCTCGCTGTTCTTGACCGAAAGCGTTCCGCCCGCGCCGTAGAAGAAAGAGTACGGACTGTCACACATCCAGCTCGTGTACCCGAAAAGATCATCCTCGAGAGTCATCGACGAATCGCCGTTGATGTCCCGCGACAGGTCGCTCGTCAGCTCCGCGAGCATATCGAGCGTCCACTTTCCCTGCTTCACCGCCTCGTAAGGATATTCCATCTGCACAGAATCGAGCAGACGCTTATTGAAGACCATGCAGGAAGAGGTCATGAGCGACGTCGGACTTATATCACCGGTCGCGAGATAAATCTTTCCCCCGACCGAAAGCTGTTCAAGCGCCGCCGGGTCCCACCAGGGATTCGACAGATCGATTCCCGGCAGCCCTCCGAGCTCATAAAGGTAACCCGCTGAGGCAAGCCCCGTCGCATAGCAGTTCGAGAAATAGAGATCATACTCGTTGTCGCCCGCCATGACGCTCGTCTTGCAGGTTTCGTTGACCTTCTGGAACTCGTCCTGTTCGGTCTTTATCACGATGCCGTACTTCTCCTGCACCGCGAGGTTCCGCTTGTAGACGTTGTCGTTCATGATGTCGCCGTTCATCTCGCCGACCGTCATCACGTCGACGAATCTGTCGTCCTGGTTGTTGAGCAGGATACCGAACTCATACCCGTCGTAATCCGCGCCTTCGAGCTTTTCAAGCTCAGTGCGCGTGTCGACGGGCGCCTCTGTCGTCGTATCGCCTGCGGACGTCGTGACCGGACCTTCCGGCGCGGCGCTCCCACAGGCTGCAAGTGAACTCATGATAAGGGATATTGCTATAAGACCAATCGAATGTGCCCATTTCATCGCATGACATCCTCCGTGTAATTCAGTTTTCAGGGATATGACAAGCCGCGCCGGACATGACATACTATCAGACGCGGCAATATTGATAGCGGAATACCTTATTTTGCAAAAGACCCCCGACAACCCTATGGACTTTGCCATATAATTTGTCGGGGATCCTTAATATTTAAGGCAACACCGCATAAAACCAAGGGTCTTGAAAAATTGTGAAAAAAGTGGTATAATAAATTCATGAATAAACAAATGAGCCTGTCGTTCATACACGACGAATTAAAAGAAGTAAAAACGCACAAGCGGGAATTTCTCGAAAAGAT
>URCP01000041.1 GCA_900546315.1 uncultured Eubacteriales bacterium | reverse complement strand
CGGCTCGTCAAAGGAGAACAACGGCATCCTCCTGCTCCTGTCGATAGGCGACGACGATTACTGGTGCACCGAGGGCAAGGGGCTCGAAAAAAACCTGACTTCCGGCACGATAGGCGACATACTCGCCGACTACCTCGAGCCGGACTTCGCGTCGCAGGACTATGACGCGGGCGTCAGGAAGGTCTTCGACGCGCTGTATGAAAAGGTCGCCGGGATCTACGGAATGAAGACCGAAACCACATTATCCTCCTCCGACGGCTCATGGATACGCCCCGAGACGACAAATGACGGCTCCTACGACTACGTACAGAATACGGCGGAAAGGAGAAGCGGCAGAATGCTGACAATACTCATAATCGTCATAATCCTCTTCATACTGTTCGGTCGCGGAAATAACCGTCCGCGCGGCGGCGGTGGCGGAGGCGGCGGACGCGGCTTCTTCACCGGAATGTTCCTCGGAAGCATGATGGGCAGGAACAGCGGACGCGGCTGGCGAAATTCCCCTCCAAGGGGCGGCTTCGGCGGACATGACCGCGGCGGTTCCGGCGGGCACGGCGGCTTCGGCGGGTCCGGACGCGGCTCCGGCGGATTCGGCGGCGGCAGATCATCCGGCGGCGGTTTTGGCGGCGGACGCTCCGGCGGAAGTCACAGCGGCGGCGGTGGCTCGTCACGCGGCGGCGGAGCCGGAAGACGGCACTGACAGCCAATATTCAGACGACAAAGCGGTCGGAACGGAGAATATCCCTTCCGACCGATTCTGTTTGCCTTATGCTTCAGAGCTCGCCTGAGTTATCCGCCCCGGCACGGCGGTAGCTCGACGGAGTCCTCCCCGTAACCTTTCTGAACGCGCGGTTGAAATTGGCTGTATTGTTGAAGCCGCAGCTGCACGCGATCTCGATTATCGACCTGTCGCTGTGCTCGAGCATCGAAAGAGCCAATTCCACGCGCTTCATCGTGATGTACTCCCACGGCGACACGCCGTTCAGCCGCCTGAAGGTCGTCGAGAAATACGACCTGCTCATATTCGCGTGGGCGGCGAGATCATCAAGCGACAGCGGCGACGACAGATTAGCCGAAATATATTCCATCACCTTGTCGAGCGCGTGCAGGCTCGGGCTGTTTATCCGCTCGGGTCTGCCGTCCACCCCGCAGGAGCGCGCCAGAAGCACAAGAAGCGTCAGCAGCCGTATCTTCACGACGAGCTCATACTCCGGCTTCGCGCACTCGAACTCGCTCTCCATCGACAGCATCAGCGCGGATATCTCCCTCGTCGCGTCTGTGTCCCGCTCGAGCCGGTTCGAGAAGTCCGGCGCGCGGTCGAGGAAGACCCGCAGATACTTCGCGTCGAACATACCGTTTCCCGGCGCCCATATGAAGCGCGGCTCGAAGTGGATATTCATGATGAGCATATCCTCGCTCGAAACCTCTGTGATACAGTGCGCCTCGTCGCTGGCGAATATGAATATGTCGCCCTCGCGGATATCGTATGTCCTGTTCCCGACGGTGTAGACTCCGTTCCCGCGCTTTATCAGCGAGACCTCAAGCATTGTATGATGATGATTCTCGAGCGGTCTCGTGCCGCGCACCGCTCTCGAGTTGAACAGACGCAGAAGCGCGCCGGAGCTCACCTCGGACAATATCTCGTACTTTGTGATAATCATTTTCCCGTTAATACCTTTCGTCAGACCCGAAAAACGAAATATATATTACAAACTCCATAATATATTTGATGAAATTATCTCCGCGATGGTGTATAATATAATCATGGCAATGATATACCCGTATCTCATGTATCGGTATATACATTATAACATTTTGAATGGCAATTGTCAACACCAGTCGTCACGGATATCACATAACATGAAAGGACGCCGCGCCATATAGCGTCGGCAATGGTAAAAATCATGGAAGAAAAAAACCTGAGAGAGCAGATAGAACAGAATGTCAACACCTGCTCCTCCCCCTCCGACCTGAAAATCACCGATCTCAGGGTCGCCAACATCGACGGCGCGCCGAAGCACTGCCCGCTGATCAAGATCTACACGAACCAGGGAATCATCGGCTACGGCGAAGTCCGCGACGCGTCGAGCGCCACCTACGCCCTCATGCTCAAGTCGAGAATCCTCGGCGAAAACCCCTGCAACGTCGACAAGCTCTTCAGACGCATTAAGCAGTTCGGAGGTCACTCCCGTCAGGGCGGCGGCGTCTCCGGCATTGAGGTCGCTCTCTGGGACATCGCCGGAAAAGCGTGGGGCGTCCCCTGCTGGCAGATGCTCGGCGGAAAATTCCGCGACAAAATCCGCGTCTACTGCGACACCGACGTCGACGGCAAGCACACCGGCGCCGACATGGGCAGAGCCCTCAAAAAGCGCATGGAAGCCGGCTACACCTTCCTCAAGATGGACCTCGGCATTGAACTCATGCTCGACGAGCCCGGCTGCCTCAACGCGCCTCTCGGCTTCCTCGAGGACATAAAGAAGTACTCCGCGAAAGCCCTCGCCCACCAGAAAGGCTCCATCGACTACGACATGATGATGGGCAAAAATTACGAGACCTTCACAATCCCGCACCACGCGACCGGAATACATATCACCGAAAAAGGTCTCGACTACCTCGAAAACTACGTAAAGGAAGTCCGCGACATAATCGGCTACGAAGTCCCGCTCGCGATCGACCACTTCGGCCACGTCTGCATAGAAGACTGCATCCGCTTCGCGCGCCGCATCGAAAAATACAACATCAGCTGGATGGAAGACGTAGCCCCGTGGCAGTACACCGAACACTTCGCGAAAATCGCCCACGCCACCACCGTGCCGATCTGCACCGGTGAAGACATCTACCTCCACGAAAACTTCGAACCCCTCATGAAAGCCGGCGGAGTCTCCGTCATCCACCCCGACACCCTCACCGTCGGCGGCATGCTCGAAATGAAAAAACTCGGCGACATGTGCGAAAAATACGGCGTAGCAATGGCAATCCACATGGCTGAAAGCCCCATAGGCTTCATGGCAGCCGTCCACGCCGGCGCCTCCGTCCAGAACCTTCTCGCCATAGAATACCACTCCTCCGACGTCTCGTGGTGGAGCGACCTCGTCTTCGGACTCGAAAAGCCAGTCATCAAAGACGGCTTCGTAACCGTCCCGGACAAACCCGGTCTCGGCATAGACTCCCTCAACGAAGAACTCATCGCAGAACACATGCACAAGAAATACCCCGGTCAGTGGGAACCCACCGACGAATGGAACAAAGAATGGGCTAACGACAGAACTTGGTCGTAACTGTTTGTTTCGCAGGGGGAGAGGAACCGCTTTGAAAAGCGGTTCCTCTCCCCCTGCACCCCCTCTCTTCCGTAAACTTTTCAAAAAATTAAGGATTACGCACTCATGTCAGTCTGTGCGTAATCCTTTGTTTTGTTTGAAGTTTCAGGGGAGGTGGAGGGTGCAGGGAGGAGGAGGACCCCTTTGAAAAGGGGTCCTCCTCCCTGCTTACTTTATCTTACAACAATATTAACGATCTTGCCGGGGACGCTTATCTCCTTGACAATTGTCTTGCTTTCGAGGAACGGTTTCATTCTGTCGTCGGCTTTGACGAGAGTTATCGCGTCTTCCTTGGAGGTGCCTGCCGGGATCTCCTTGGTGAATTTGAGCTTGCCGGAGACCTGAACCGCTATTTCGACCACGTCGTCTACAGTCTTGGATTCGTCATACTCAGGCCACTTCGCGACGGCGCAGAGGGTGTCGTGTCCGAGGAAAGACCAGAGCTCCTCCGCGAGATGCGGAGCGAACGGGCACAGAATGCGGGTGAAGACGTCGAGCTGATCCTTTGTCAGGGAGCCCTTGTCGTAGATCTCGTTGATGAGGGTCATCATCGCGGCGATGGCGGTGTTGTACTTCATCTCTTCGATGTCTTCGGAAACTTTCTTCACAGTCTTGTGGAAACTCGACTCGAGCTTCGGATCGGGGTCGCCGTCACGCAGGATGTCGGTGAGACCGGCGACTCTCTCGAGGAAGCGCTTGCAGCCCTTGACGCTGCTCTCACTCCACGGAGCCGCGGACGCGTAGTCGCCCATGAAGAGGATATAGACTCTGAGGACGTCCGCGCCGTACTCGTCGACGACGGTGTTCGGGTCGACGACGTTGCCCTTGGACTTCGACATTTTTTCGCCGTCCGGACCGAGGATAAGACCCTGGGCGGTGCGCTTCGCGTAAGGCTCGTCGCAGGGAACCTCTCCGATATCGTAGAGGAATCTGTGCCAGAATCTCGAGTAGATCAGGTGGCGCGTGACGTGCTCCATGCCGCCGTTGTACCAGTCGACCGGCATCCAGTAGTTGAGAGCTTCCTTCGACGCGAACGCCTTGTCGTTGTGCGGGTCGCAGTATCTGAGGAAGTACCACGAAGAGCCTGCCCACTGAGGCATGGTGTCAGTCTCGCGCTTAGCGGGTCCGCCGCACTTCGGGCAGGTGCAGTTGACGAAGGAATCTATCTTCGCGAGCGGGGACTCTCCGCCCTCTCCGGGCTCAAAGTTCTCGACCTTCGGGAGCTTCAGCGGGAGCTCGTCATACGGAACGCCGACCATTCCGCAGTGCGGGCAGTGGACGATCGGTATCGGCTCGCCCCAGTATCTCTGACGGTTGAACGCCCAGTCCTTCATCTTGTACTGTACGCCCTTTTCGCCGATGCCCTTTTCTTTGAGGAACCCGAGCATCTTCGCGACGGCTTCTTTCTTCGTGGATATGCCGTTCAGGAATTCGGAGTTGACCATCGGACCGTCGCCGGTGTATGCTTCCTTCGAGATGTCACCGCCGCCGATGACCTCGATTATATCAATGCCGAACTTCTTCGCGAACTCGTAGTCGCGCTGGTCGTGCGCCGGGACAGCCATGATAGCGCCGGTGCCGTAGCCCATCATTACGTAATCGGAGATATAGATCGGGATCTCCTTGCCGTTCACCGGGTTAATCGCTGAGATACCGTCGATTCTTACGCCGGTCTTGTCCTTGACGAGCTGTGTGCGCTCGAACTCGGTCTTCTTCGCGCACTCTGTCTTGTACGCCTCGACCTCGGAGAGGTTCTTTATCGAGGACGCGTATTTTTCGAGTATCGGATGCTCGGGCGCCATTACCATGAATGTGACGCCGAACATGGTGTCGGGTCTCGTCGTGTAAATGCGGAGCTTTTCGTCGGCGCCCTTCAGCGTGAAGTCAACGAAAGCGCCCTCGGAGCGGCCTATCCAGTTCTCCTGCTGGAGCTTTATGTTCGGGAGATAATCTACCTTTTTTAATCCCTCGAGCAGCTTGTCCGCGTATTCGGTTATGCGCAGATACCAGACGTCCTTCGACTTCTGGATGATGTCACTGTGGCAGATGTCGCACTTGCCGCCCTGGGAATCCTCATTCGAGAGGACGACCTTACAGGACGGGCAGTAGTTGACGAGAGTCTTCGCGCGGAAGACGAGCCCGGCGTCGAACATCTTTCTGAAAATCCACTGTGTCCACTTATAGTAGTCCTCCTCGGTCGTGTCGATGACTCTCGACCAGTCGAAGGAGAAACCGACGCGCTTCAGCTGCGAGGTGAACTTCGCGATGTTCATGTCCGTGACCTTACGGGGATGGATGCCGGTCTTGATCGCGTAGTTCTCGGTCGGAAGTCCGAACGCGTCGAAGCCTATCGGGAACAGGACGTTGTAGCCCTGCATACGGCGCTTGCGGGAGACAACCTCAAGTCCGGAATACGCCTTGATGTGTCCGACGTGCATTCCGGCTCCGCTCGGGTACGGGAACTCGACAAGACCGTAGAACTTCGGCTTCGAGTGATCTTCCGTCGCGCGAAAGACGCCCTCGTCGTCCCACTTTTTCTGCCATTTTGGTTCAATTTCTCTGAAATCGTATTTCATGTCGTTTCGCTCTTTCTATCTTATTGATCTTAATTGATCCTTGATCTTTTTGATTTTCTTCCGTTGAAATGTCAAGCCGCATAACGGCTCAGCACATCGCTTATTTCACGAGTATATCGTCTATATCGACGACTTCGGCGTCGCCCCAGAGCTTTTCGAGCTTATAGAAATCGCGGTCGTCGCGGCTCATTATGTGAACCATCACAGAACCGAAGTCCATGACGATCCAGTTGCCTTCACTGTATCCGTCGATCCTGAGAGGAGCGACGCCGCATAGTCCGAGTTTGTACTCCGCCTCGCCGCAGAGCGCTTTCAGCTGCGTGTTGGATGTGCCCTGGCAGATCAGAAAATAATCGGCGATTATCGTCTTTTCGGTGACGTGCAGCAGCTTTATGCCGCGCGCCTTCTTCATGTCGAGGACGTGCACGAGCTCCTTCGCGATCTCGAGCGGGTCGGCATGTGAAAGATCGCGCGCTTCGGCGTTCTCATTCACGTTTTCAAGATTGTTATTCATTTATTTACCGTTTCCTTTCGGGAAAATTAATTCAGATATATTTTTATTCCGTCGTCGTCGATCTCCTCGCCGGTTTTGACGTCCGGCTTGACAAGGACCACATCATCGTCCGGGGATGCCCAGTATATTTCATTGACAATCGAGTCATCCTCGTCGTTGAACGACTGGTTCCGGTCGAAGATGCCGTCGGTTATCGGCTTTGAGTAGACGTTGAAATAGGTGTTTATCATATCGAGCGTCGCGGCACGGTTCATGACATACAGCCACGCGCCGCGCTCATTGACGATCGCCGAGCCGTGCATCGTCATCATCGAGATGTTGCTCATGTCGACTCCGAGCAGCTCCTTCGCGTAGATGATTAAATCCGCGAGCGGAACGTCGGTCAGGACATAGGTCATGACCTGCTCGACGAGCTTTGCTATTGTCGAGACGTTCATGCTGTTCTTAATCTGCTTGAAGAGCGCGGTCAGGAATATCTTCTGCGCGTCGGCACGTCCGATGTCCGCCTGAACATATCCGCTTCTGAACCTGACAAAGCCTTCCGCCTGAGTACCGTTGAGGGTCTGCGGTCCGGGCTTTATGTGAATATACAGATTCTGGTCCGGGTCCTCGTAGTCGAGCTGATACGGCACGTCGACATAAACGCCGCCGAGCGCGTCAACTATCCCGCGGAATCCCTGCAAGTTCATATAGCAGTATCCGTCGAGCTTTATGCAGAGTATCTTCTCGAGGAAGCGGCAGAAACTGTCCATTCCCGCCTTGATCGACTCGTCGGTCGTGTGGTCGGGATTCTTCTTGCGGTCGGCGCTGTAGAACTTGCTGAGCGTAGTGTTTATGCGCCCGTGCACGTTGCCCTCGTCAGAGTCGACGTAGGTGTCGCGCGGCATCTGCATCACCGACAGGCTGCCTTCCTTCATATTGAAGTTGACGATCATTATGACGTCGGTGTTCCATCCGCCGACATCGCGACCTATCACGAGGAAGTTCACCGAGTCGGTGTTTCTCGTGTATCCGTCGATATCGCTCGATGTGTCGATATCCGGCTCCGCTGATGTTTCGTCCGTGGTCGGCGCGGTCACGATTGTGTCGTTCCCGCTCGTTATCGTGCCGTCGTCCGTGTCAAACGGGACGCCTGTATCGACCGACGGCTTGTAGAGCTTTAAGAATGTCGCGGTGAGTCCGATCACCAAAATGATAAGGACGACCACCACCGCGAGCACTACCTTCCATGCCGGTATGCCTCGCTTTTTCTGCGGATGACGCCTTGCCGGCGCCGTGCCGCGCGGATATCCGGACTGGGTGCGGTTTCTGTTCCCGCTCCCGGACTGACCGGACGGACGGGCGGGCTGGCGGTTCTGCGGCTGACGCCCTGTGTTGTTTCTTTGCTGGTTATGGTTATTGTTCAAATTCCTTTACCTCGATAAGGTAGTTTCTCGCCTCGAAGGTATCCTGATGGATCGGCGTCCCGTCGTCGATAAGCCCGCGGATCGTCATATCAAACGACAGTATGAGCGTATCCGACAGCAGACTCTCGCGGTCCTTCGCGTCCGCGCACTTCTCAAGCCCTGTGTAAAAATACTCGCGGAGCTTCACGCAGTCCTCAAAGGTGCGTGTATCCTCGATATAATCTGCTAGGTACAGCAGCTTTTCTCCGGTCGTCATGCCCTTTCTGCCTGTCGTGTGGTATCTCACGGCTCCAAGGATATAATCATCGGCAAATTCCGGGAAGTCATGCTTTATGACCTCCACGGCGGTCCGCGCGTGGAAAGTCTTCGGCATCAGGGTGTCTTCCTTCGTGTATTTTATTCCGTATTTGTCGCAGAGCGCGGTCTGTTCGTCGCCCTTCTTCTGTTTTGTGATGTCATGGAGCAGGGCTGCGGCGCGCAGCCGGTACTCCTCGTCCGGCGCGTATACCTCCGACAGCCGCGTGATCTCGCGCTCGACGCCGTACGTGTGCGTCAGGCGCTTTCCGGTCACGACCCCGGCTACCTTCTCGCGCAGACCCGCGAGGTCTTCCTCTTGTTTTTTTGTAAGCATTCCAGTATGACCATGCCTTTCGTACAATCAGGTGTAAAGTTTCTTTTCGCGTATATACCGCGCGACGCCGTCCGGTATCAGTTTGTCGACCGGCTCGCCGCGCCGCAGCTTTTCACGCAGCTCGGTCGAGGACATCTCGAGCGGCTCCTCGTCGATAATATGAACCCGCGCGCCGAATTCACGCTCATATCCGAGCTTCTTTTCCGCGATCAGTCTGCCGGTCTCATCGAGCTTTTCGCGGCGCATGAGCACTATGTCGGCGAGCCTGAATATGTCCTCCGCGCGCCTCCACTCCGGGAGAGTCAGGAACATATCGGTGCCGACCAGCATATATATCCGCCGGTCCGGCGACGTGAAGTGCTCGAGCGTGTTTATAGTGTAGCTCCTGCCCTCGCGGCGCACCTCGAAGTCACAGACCTCGAGCCTCGGGTCAGCGCCCTCGAACGCTATGCGCGCCATCTCGAGCCGGTCCTCGCCGGAAACGCCGTCCGCCGCCTTGTGCGGTGGTATCGCCGCCGGCATGATCAGCAGTCTGTCAAGCTCGATGTCGGAGAGAAACTTCTCCGCCGCGCGTATATGTCCGTTGTGTATCGGCGAAAAGGTTCCGCCGTATATCCCGAGCTTTTCGACAGTTTTCATCGCGGCAGTTCGATCTTCTTGTGATCGACCGACTCGCGGTAAAGAACGAATCGCGTGCCGATGACCTGCACGACATCGGAGTTTGTCTCTTCCGAGATGATCTGCGCGGCTTCCTTAGCGTTAAGGTCGCAGTTGTCAAGAACACGCAGTTTGATCAGCTCCCTCGCCTCAAGAGCGTTCGAGATCTGCTCACACATATTGTCGTTGACGCCGCCCTTGCCGACCTGAAAGATCGTGTCCATAGGCGCCGCCATCGCGCGAAGATACGCGCGCTGTTTGCTTGTCAGCATATGATTTCTCTCCAAAATATAACTCAGTTTATTCCGCGCTTCGCGAGCTCTCCCGGAAGCTCCCCAGCGAACTTTCTCATCGCCTTGCCGCGGTGGCTCACCGCGTTCTTCTCCTCCGGCGTCAGCGACGCGAAGGTCTTTTCAAACGGCGCGTACCAGAAGAGCGGGTCATAGCCGAAGCCGCCGCTCCCCTCCGGAGCCCTCAGTATTTTTCCCTCGCAGCAGCCGTCGACCTGAAAGTACGTTCCGTCCGGGAACGCGCAGGTGACGACTGTCCGGAACCGCGCGGTGCGCTTGTCGTCCGGAACATCTTCAAGCTCCGAGAGCAGCTTCGCGTTGTTCTTCTCATCAGTCGCGCCCTCTCCGGAATATCTCGCGGAATATACGCCCGGCGCGCCGTTCAGCGCGTCGACCTCAAGCCCGGAATCGTCGGCGACGCCGATATACCCGAGCTTCGCCGGAACCGACGCCTTGATAAGCGAATTCTCCGCGAAGGTTTTCCCGTCCTCGACGATCTCGCCATGGTATCCGATGTCGTCAAGGGAAAGAATCACCTTATCAGACGGTATACCCGTGAGAAAAGTTTCAAGCTCGCGTATCTTTTTTTTGTTTCTCGACGCTAAAACAAATTTCAGCATGGTTTTCAAGCCTCGAACAGCGCGTCCACGAACTGCTTCGCGTCGAACGTCTGCATATCGTCGTATTTCTCACCGACGCCGATGAACTTGACCGGTATGTCGAGCTCCTTCTTTATCGAGAACACGATACCGCCCTTCGCGGTTCCGTCGAGCTTTGTCAGGATAAGTCCGGTGATGTCGGCGGCGTGCTTGAATTCCTTCGCCTGGCTGACGGCGTTCTGCCCGGTCGTCGCGTCGAGAACGAGAAGCGTCTCACGCGAGCAGCCCGGAAGCTCACGGTCGACCACACGGTTTATCTTTGCCAGCTCATCCATCAGGTTCTTTTTGTTATGAAGCCTTCCGGCGGTGTCGATTATCAGAACGTCCGCCTGACGCTTCTTGGCGGCGCTCGCGGCGTCGAAAACGACCGCGGCGGGGTCGGAGCCCTCCGTGTGCTTTATGAGCTCAACGCCGACCCTGTCAGCCCAGATCTGGAGCTGGTCGATAGCGGCAGCTCTGAAAGTATCGGCGGCGGCGAGCATCACATGCTTGCCGTTCTCCTTAAGCCTGTGCGCGATTTTCGCGATCGACGTCGTCTTTCCGACGCCGTTCACTCCGATGACGAGTATCACGCTCGGCTTCGTGTCGAGCTTCAGCGGCTCGCCCTCGCCTATCATGTCGACGAGTATGTCTCTGAGCGCAATCCGGCAGTCCTCCGGATCGGTTATGCGGTCCTCTTTAATCTTTTCGCGGAGCCTCGAGATTATCTCCTCGCTCGACGCCGCGCCGACGTCAGCCATTATGAGCAGCTCCTCGAGCTCCTCGAGCATATCCTCGTCGACCTTCACGAAGCTCTTGAAGAGATTGTCCACCTGCTTGAAGATGGCGTTCTTCGTCTTCGTCAGCCCTTCTTTGAGTTTTTCAAAAAATCCCATTTTTATGACTACACCTTTCGTGCTATCTTACTGTTTTTCGTCGTTCTTATTTTCACCGATTGTCTCCTCGGCGGCTCTGACGTCGAGCTCGAGCACCTTCGATATGCCCCTCTCCTGCATCGTCACGCCGTAGATGCGGTCAGCTATCTCCATCGTGCCGCGGCGGTGTGTTATCACGATGAACTGCGTGCGGTCGGAATAACGCTTCAGGTAATCCGCGAATCTGAACACGTTCGACTCATCGAGCGCCGCCTCTATCTCATCGAAGATACAGAACGGCGTCGGGTTCACGCGCAGTATCGCGAAAATTATCGCGATAGCGACGAACGCCTGCTCACCGCCCGACAGCAGCATGAGGCTCTTGATGATCTTTCCGGGCGGCGCGACGCGGATCTCGATTCCGCTCTCGAGCACGTTCTCCGGATCGGACAGCACAAGCTCCGCCGTGCCTCCGCCGAACAGCTCCCTGAAAACGATCTTGAAGTTCCGGTCGATCTCGGCGAACGCGGACGCGAAGGTCTCGCGCATCTCCGCCTCGAGCTTGAAGATTATCTCAAGCAGATTCTCCTTCGATTTCTCAAGGTCGTTTATCTGCGAGGTCATGAAGTCGTAGCGCTTCTTCACTTCGGTGTACTCGTCGATAGCCGATAGATTCACGCTTCCGAGCGCCTTAATCTTCGCCTTCATGTCGGCGAGCTCCGCGGTCATCGCGGGGCGCTCCTCCTCAGTCGCGGGCTTTCCGCACTCGAGCGCGCCGGAATATGTCAGCTCGTAATCCTCCCACAGTCTCGCGGCGAGCTTGTCCTTTTCGGTCACAAGGTTTTTCTGCCTCGTCTCGGCGAGCGTGTGCTCCCTGAAGCAGACCTCTTTTTTATCAGTGTGCGTCTTTATCTCGGCGCGGAGCTTCGAGAGCCTTGACTCGAACTCGAGGTTCTTCGCGCTCGTCTCCGCCCTCTCGAGACCGAGCTGCTTCAGTTTTTCCGCCGAGGCATCAAGCTCTGACCTGAGTGTCGTCAGCTTTTCGCCGGCTTCCTTGTTCGCGTCGGACAGACGCTTCACAGCTTCCTCGTTGTCGCTTATCCCGGCGCGGCTCTCGGCGAGTCTGAGCTCCGCCTCGGACAGCTCGCGCCCGGCGTTCTCGATGTCCTTGCCCGCCTCCGCGCGCGAGACTAAAAGCCCCTCGCGCTCGCGGTCGGACGCCTCGAGACAGCTGTCAAGCTCACCGAGATCGACTGCCTCGCCATCCCGCGTATCCGCGATTTCCGCTATTTCCTTTTTCAGCGTTTCCGACTCACCGGTCAGCTTCGCCATTCCCTCGGCGCGTTCGTCGTAGCCGTTCTTCAGGCGCTCAAGATCTTCCTCGAGCGATTTTTTCATATTCTTCTCGCCGTTCGACTGGCTGCGGAGAACCTCGAGCTGCGTCTTCTCGGCGCCGCTGAGGGAGGATAGCATACCAAGCTGAGCGGACAGGGCGTTAATTTCCTTCGTATCCGCGGCGATTCTTGCGTCGCAGTCGTTCTGCGCGGTCTTGAAGCTCTCGAGCGTCTTCGCGAGCTCCGCGGTCTCGGTCTTCAGCTTCTCGGTCTCGCTCTTTCTCGTGAGCATTCCGGAGTCTCGCTTCGCCGAACCGCCCGTGAACGAGCCCCCCGCGTTTATGACCTGACCGTCGAGAGTGACGACCCGCGCGCGGTACCCCGTCGCCTTCGCCATAACCGACGCGTTGTCGAGGTTATCGAAGATGAGCGTCGACGCGAGCAGGTTCCGGATTATCCCGTCGAAACGCGCGTCGTATTTCAGAACGCTGTCCGCCGTCCCTATGTAGCCCGCGAACTTTTGGCACTCGGACTCCGGAATCGGACTGTAGCGCGGCTTCATCGAGCTTATCGGATAGAATGTCGCGCGACCCGCGCTCTTTTTCTTGAGGTGCGCTATAGCCGCCTTGGCGGTCGCGTCGTCGTCTACTATGATATTCTGTATATTCGCGCCGAGAGCCGTCTCTATCGCGAGGACATATTTATTATTGACGCTTATATGTCTCGACACCGGCCCCCAGATCCGCCCGCCGGGACGATCGTCTCCGGAGGCGGCAATCTGCTTTGTGCCATCGACTCTGCCCGCCTCGTATTCGCTCATGATAAAGCGGACGCTCTGTGAATAGCCCTCGAACAGTTCCTCCATACGGCGTATAGCGTCGATGCGGTGCTTCTTCGCGGTATAGTCGAGATAGACGGAGTTCGCCTTGTCGATGTAATCCTGTTTCTTCCGCTTTTCCGCCTCGACTGACTCTTCGTGTTCCTTCGACTTCTCACGGAACTCCGCCGCCTTCGCGTCGTAATCCGCGATGACCTTCACAGCTTTCTGTATGCGGTCCTCGAGGAGCGCTATGCTCTCCGAATATTTCGCGATATCGCTCTCTATCGACGCCGTCTTCTCGCCGTCGCTCTTCTCGGTCGCGTCGAGGACGGACAGACGGATCTTCAATTCTACAAGGCGGTCCTCTTTCTTCTTCTGCTCCGCGTGCTGGTCGTCGAGCTTCTTCGCGAGATCGGCTCGTTTTGCGCGGAGAACAGCGGTGTCCGCCTCGAGCTTTGTCATCTTTTCCGCAAGCTCTGTCTCCCGCTCACGCGAGTTCTCAAGATTTTTCTTCTTCTCTTCGAGAACCTTTTCGAGCTCCGCCTGCTTTTCCGCGAGCTTTTCTCTCGACGCCTCGCGCTCTGAGATCTGCGCTTTTCTGTGCGCGATATCATTCTCGGTCAGCTTTATTGAGCTGTCAAACTCGTGCTGGCGCTTCGACTCGGCGTCAATCGCACTCTGGAGCTTTTCGTATTTATACTTTGATTCCTGAGACGCCTCAAAAACCCGTTCGTTCTGATTCTCGAGGGTCGCGAGCGCCTCGGACGCGATGTCAAGCTCTGTCTTCGCAAGTGTCAGCCTGTCGTTCGCGGCTTTGAGCTCATCAGCGAGCTTATCCGAATCATGCAGCCAGAGGGCTATGTCGTCGCGCTTCTTTATTTCGTAATACTCGAGATATCTCTTCGCCCGCTCGCTTTCCTTTTCGAGCGGTCCTACGCGACCCTCGAGTTCGGACATTATGTCGTTCAACCTCGTCAGATTCTCGTCGACCGACGCGAGCTTGTCTTCAGCCTCTTCCTTTTTGTACCGGTATTTCGATATTCCGGCGGCTTCCTCGAATATCGACCGGCGATCCTCGCTGCGCTGAGATATGATCTCCGCGATACGCCCCTGTCCGATTATCGAGTAACCCTCTCGTCCGACGCCGGTGTTCATGAAGAGCTCATGTATATCGCGCAGTCTCACGGGTCGGCGATTTATGAAATATTCACTCTCACCGCGGCGCAGATAGCGTCTCGTGACGATAACCTCGTCGCTGTCGTACTCCATGAGCCTGTCCGAATTGTCGAACGTCACCGAAACCTCGGCGAAATTCATCTGCCGCCTGTCGTCGGTTCCGCCGAAGATGACGTCCTCCATGCGATTTCCGCGGATCGACTTCGAGGACACCTCGCCGAGCACCCAGCGCATCGCGTCGGATATGTTCGACTTTCCGCTTCCGTTTGGTCCGACGACGACCGTCGCGCCGACGACCGAATCGGCTCCGCCCGCGAAGTTCAGAACCGTCCGGTCAGGGAACGACTTGAAGCCGAATAATTCAAGAGATTTAAGATACATGGGCTTTTCCTCCGTTCCCTTTACATTTTGTCAGACCGACGCGTCGACGCGCCAATCTGCCCTCATCCTTATATTATACCAAAAAAGTTCCGGGTTTTCAATGATCCTGACATTTTTTACATTATATTCATTTTGAAGTCGGAGCTTGTTCGCACGCTTCTGTCCGGATACCTTCGAGACCTCGCCCTTCGGGACCTCGATCACGATGTTTTTCCCTGAGATTTCGTCTTTCAGATGATTTTTCTCGATATAATCCCGCATGACCCTGTAATAATGCTCCGCGTAGACCATCTCCCCGACCGCGCTGTGGTACGCGCCGCCCGCGATCGCACCCGGCTCAAAAAGGTTGTCCGCCGCGCAGAGACCAAGACGTATGACCGGGATATGGTGCTCTATGAAAACATTCAGAGCCGCCTCGGAACGCCTGACCGCGTCCTCGAGCGTCAGCGGCAGATAATTTCCGCTCTCGGTCATCCCGCAGAGGTCGGTGTCGCGGAACACGACCGTCGGATATATCCTCGCCGCCCCGCACATCTCCGATATCTCCCGCGCCGTGCTTATCTCGTCGTCAATCGTCGACTCCGGCAGGCCTATCATCATCTGACCGACGAGATTGAAGCCCCGGTCGGTTATCATGCGGCACGCTCTCCTAGAGCACTCGGCCGTATGCCCGCGCCTCGACGCCGAGAGAACCCTGTCTGACATACTCTGTATACCGAGTTCAATGTCAGTCACGCCGTATTTCCCGAGGATATCAAGTATCTCCCCGTCGATATAGTCCGGTCTCGTCGAGAGCCGCACCGCCTGAGCCTTTCCGGCGTCTATATATCTCTTCGCGAGAGACAGCAGGTACACCATGTCTCCGCGGTCGATTCCGGTGAAGCTCCCTCCGAAGAAGGCGATCTCGACCTCACAGCTTCGGTAATCTATAGTTGAAACCGCGCGCTCGAGTTCGCCCTCAACGCTCCGGATATCGAACTCCTGCTTTCCGGATATCCTCCGCTGATTGCAGAAGACGCAGTCGTTGGGGCATCCGAGATGCGGGATAAATATCGGTATGTTTATATGTCTCATTGCGCGTCGCCGAAGAGAACAAGGGCTTCCTTCGCCGCCTGCTGTTCCGCGTCGCGCTTCGTGCGTCCTTTGCCGTGACCTATGACATTGCTGTTGAGTCTCGCTTCAACCGTGAACCACTTGTCGTGGTCAGGTCCGCTCTCGCCGGTGATGACGTACTCGAGCAGCTCTCCGCGCTCCTGCTGGACGATCTGCTGGAGAAGGGTCTTGTAATCCTTGTTGCTGCCGTTCTCGACGAAGAGACGTATCTCCGGCTTCATCAGCGGCATCAGGAAATCGACCACCGCCTCTTTAGAGCCAGAATCCAGATATATCGACGCGAGCAGAGCCTCAAAGGCGTCCGCGAGTATCGACATCCGCTCGCGTCCGTTGCCAAGCTCCTCGCCGCGTCCGAGACGCATATATTTACCGAGCTCGAGACTGTGCGCGATCTTTCCGAGCGTCTTCTCACAGACGACGCCAGCGCGTATGCGCGTGAGATCCCCCTCCGGAAGCTCCGGATAGCGCCTGAAGAGATAATCGCTGACGATTATAGACAGCACCGAGTCGCCGAGAAATTCAAGGCGCTCGTTGAAATTCACGTGCTGCCCCTTCGGCTTCATCTCGTTCGCGAAGGACGAATGGGTAAGAGCCGTCTCGAGCAGCTTTATATCTTTATACTTGTAACCTATACGCTCCTCGAAGCTCTCGACAGAGCGCGGCAGTTTTTCATTATCCTGCATTTTTATGACCATGCCTTTCGTACAAACTTACAGTTTTGAGGCGGTTTTGAAAGACGGCTTGTCCGTCTTTCAAAATTCACGACCCTATGTCGTGAAAGCCTCAAAACTGTTTGGTCTGAAAATTTATTTTCAGACTTAAGACCAGCCTGTCATCAATCAATATCGTATTGCGTCGGTTTCGCGCGACGGTCAGTCCGCGGATTTCTTCGCGAGGTCGGCGGCGATACGCTCGTCGATTATGTCCGGCACGCCCTTTTCGAGATACTCCTTCGCCTGTCTTATCGCGTTCTTGACGGCGCGGGCGTCAGAGCTTCCGTGCGCCTTGAACACCGGCTTCGATATCCCGAGGAACGGCGCTCCGCCATACTCGCTCGAATCAAAGGATTTCTTCAGCGACGAGAACTCCTTCTTTATGATCAGCGCGGAGAGCTTATTGAGAGCGTTCTTCATGAAGATGCCCTTGAGCTTCTTCATCATGAACTTGCTGAGCCCTTCGATCGTCTTGAGCACTATGTTTCCGGTGAAACCGTCGGTCACAAGCACGTCGCACGCGCCGAACGGTATCGCCTTGCCCTCGATGTTTCCGACGAAATTGATTCCCTCGGTCTTCGAGAGGAGAGCGTACGCGTCGATCATCGTCTGCGTGCCCTTGTGTTCCTCTGTACCGTTGTTGAGCAGTCCGACGCGCGGGTTCGCGACGCCGAATACCTGCTCCATGTAGACCGAGCCGAGAATTCCGAACTGAGCGAGAAATTCCGGCGTGACATTGACGTTCGAGCCGGAGTCTATCATAAGCACCGGCTTCTCCATCGGGAGTATCGTCGCGATCGCCGCGCGCTTGACACCTTTGACACATCTGACAAGCAGCGTCGCGCCGGTCATCAGCGCGCCGGTGTTGCCAGCGGAGATGAAAGCGTCCCCGCCGCCCGCGGCGAGAGTTTTGAGTCCGACGCTCATCGACGAGTTCTTCTTTGACATGACGACCGTCTGCGCGGAGTCCTCCATCGTGATAACGTCCGGCGCGTCGATTATGGTCATTCTCTCGAGAGATATGTTCTCGGAGGCGCACAGGTCGCGTATCGTCTTCTCCTGTCCGACGAGCGTCAGTTCGACATCCGGGTATTCGCGGACGGCGTCGGCGGCGCCCTTCAGTATTTCAAGCGGGGCGTTGTCGCCGCCCATCGCGTCGAGTATTATGTTCATTTTCGTATTCCCTCTTTTATTCCTGTTCTTCTTCGCCGCTTATATGTGTCTCAGGCACCGGCGACGGGGTCTTTCCGAGCTTTTCAGCGGCTTCTTTTACATACCCGAGCGCTCTCTCGCCCATAGCCTCGCCCCTCGCGCGCTTTCCGCCCTTCACCTTGCGTCCGAGCGGCGGGACGAGTCCGAAGTTCGCGTTCATCGGCTGGAAATTCGTCACCGCCGGGTCGCTCACGTATGCCGCCATTGAACCGATGACGCTCTCGGCGGAAAAACAGAGCGGCTCCTCACCGAGCGCCATTCTCGCGGCGTTCAGCCCGGCGACAAGCCCGCTCGCGGCGGACTCGACATATCCTTCGACACCGGTCATCTGTCCGGCGAAGTAAAGCCCCGGACGGCTCCGCAGCATATACGTCCTGTCAAGCAGCTTCGGCGAATTCATGAAAGTGTTCCGGTGCATGACGCCGTACCGCAGGAACTCGGCGTTCTCAAGCCCCGGTATCATGCCGAACACGCGCTTCTGCTCCGGGAATTTCAGGTGGGTCTGGAAGCCGACGATGTTGTACATGCTCTTTCTCGCGTTCTCCTGCCTGAGCTGCACTATCGCGAAGGCTTCCTTGCCGGTCGACGGGACGGTTATCCCGACCGGCTTCATCGGACCGAAGGTCAGCGTGTCGCGTCCGCGCTTCGCCATCACCTCAACGGGCATACAGCCCTCGAAGACCTCCGGCTTCTTATTGTTCTGCTCGCTCCTGTCGAACTCCTTGAGCTCCGCCGTCTCGGCGGTTATGAGCGCCCCGTAGAAGCGGTCGTACTCCTCTTTCGTGAACGGACAGTTTATATAGGATGCCTCGCCCTTATTGTATCTCGACGCGAAGAACGCCTTTGTCATATCGATAGAATCGAACGAAACGATAGGCGCCGCGGCGTCAAAGAAATGCAGGTAATCGCACCCGATCAGCCGCGATATTGCCCCTGACAGCGCCTCGGACGTCAGAGGTCCGCTCGCGACGACGGTTATCCCGTCCGGGATCTCCGTGACCTCGCCCTCGATGACGTCTACCAGCGGATGATTTCTGAGCCTTTCGGTGATGAAACCGGAAAAGAGGTCGCGGTCGACCGCGAGCGCGCTTCCCGCCGGAACCTCCGACGCGTACGCCGCCTCGATGACCAGCGAGCCGAGAAGACGCATCTCCTCCTTGAGTACGCCGACCGCGTTCGCCAGCATATTCGACCTCAGCGAGTTCGAGCAGACAAGCTCGGCAAACCCCGGGCTGTGGTGCGCCGGCGAATACTTCGACGGCTTCATCTCATAGAGCCGCACCGGCACCCCGAGGCTCACCGCCTGCCATGCCGCCTCGCTCCCGGCGAGCCCGGCGCCGATGATGTTTATCGGTTCCATCAGGTGATGTCCTCCGTGGTCTCGGTCTCGGGCTCCGGCTCAATCTCGCGCTTGTAGTCGCAGTTCTCGTTCTTGCAGATGAGCAGGTTCTTGCCCTTCTTCTTGTAGAGCATACCGCCGCACTTCGGGCACTTCTCGTTCGTAGGAACGTCCCACGACGAGAACTGACACTCCGGATATCTCTCGCAGCTGTAAAAGACCGAACGGCTCTTGCCCTTCTTCATGACGATCTTCGCGCCGCAGAGCGGGCACGCCACTCCTATCTCCTTCGCGATCTGCTTCGTGTTCTTACACTCCGGATACTTCGAGCAGGCGTAGAAGCTGCCGTATCTGCCGGTTCTGAGAACCATCGGGCTGCCGCACTTCTCGCAGACCATGTCGGTCTCGACGACCTTGTCCTCGACGACCTTTCCGTCCTTTGAGAGCGGCTTCGTGTTCCTGCACGCCGGATAATTCGGGCAGGCGGCGAACTTTCCGTATCTGCCGTTCTTGACGACCATTCTCGCGCCGCACTTCTCGCAGATTATGTCGGTCTCCTCGACCGGGAGCTCGTAGGCGCTCTTCTCGACCGTTTTCTCGGCGTGCTCAAGCGTCTTCTCGAAGTCGTCCCAGAAGCCGTGAAGCACCTGCGACATCGTGATATCACCGTTCGCGATCTCATCGAGCTCGTTCTCCATATCCGCCGTGAACTCATAGTCGACGATCTTCGGGAAGTAATCGACCATCAGCTTCGTCGTAAGCTCTCCGAGCTCGGTCGGCTTCAGCGATTTGCCCTCGCGGACGACATATCCGCGGGTGATTATAGTTGTAATAATAGTCGCGAAAGTCGACGGACGACCTATTCCGCGCTCCTCGAGGAACTTGACGAGCGACGCCTCGTTGTATCTCGGAGGCGGCTCGGTGAAATGCTGTGATGGTGTCGTCTCGTCGTGCTTCAGCACGTCGCCCTGCTCTATCTTCGGGAGCTTTATGCTCTTCTCGGGAGTGTCGGTGTCCGCGACGTTCGGCGCGACGTATTCCTCCGACTCCTCGTAGAGCGTCATGAAGCCCTGGAACTTGACCGAATACCCGCTTGAACGGAAGATATATCCGCCCGCCTCGATATCGGCGGTGACGGTGTCGAGCTCCGCGGACGCCATCTGGCTCGCCATGAAGCGGTCCCAGATCAGCTTGTAGAGCCTGTACTGATCGTTCGTCAGCAGCTTCTTTATCTTCTCCGGCTCATACGCGAGGTTCGACGGACGTATCGCCTCGTGCGCGTCCTGCGCTCCCGCCTTCGTCTTGAAGACGCGGCGCTCCGGCGGGTAGAACTGCTCTCCCCACTTGTCGACTATATACTGCTTCGCCGCGTCCGCCGCTTCGTCGGCGATTCTCAGCGAGTCGGTACGCATATAAGTGATAAGACCCTGTACGCCGCCCATCTGAGTGCCGAGGTTTATGCCCTCGTACAGCTCCTGCGCGACGCGCATTATCTTCTGTGACTGGAAGCCGAGTCTTCTCGACGCCTCCTGCTGCATGGTCGAGGTCGTGAAGGGCGGCGCCGGATTCTTCGTCCTGACCGCCTTCCTGACCGATCTGACGGTGAACTCCTTGCCGTCGACCGCCGAGACAATCTTCATCGTCTCCTCCTCGGAGTGCAGCTCCACGCGCCCGTCGGCGTTTCCGTAGAACTTCGCCTTGATATGCCCGTGATTCTTGTTCTCGAGCATGACGTCGATCGTCCAGTACTCCTCCGGCTTGAACGCGCGGATGTCGTTCTCTCTCTCGACGATGATTCGGGTCGCGACCGACTGCACGCGTCCGGCGGAAAGTCCGCTCTTGACCGTCTTCCATAGGAACGGGCTCAGCTTGTAGCCGACAATCCTGTCGAGGATTCTGCGCGCCTGCTGAGAGTTGACAAGACCCATGTCTATGTCTCTCGGAGCCTTTATTCCAGCCTTTACGGCTTTCTTTGTTATTTCGTTGAACGTGACGCGGCGTATCTTGTCCTCGGGTATATCAAGGGCGATCGAAAGGTGCCACGCGATAGCCTCTCCCTCACGGTCCGGGTCGGTCGCGAGGTAGACTTTGTCGGCGTTCTTCGCCTCTTTCTTGAGTTCCCTGATGAGGGGACCCTTGCCGCGGATGTTTATATATTTCGCCTTGAAATCATCCTCAATGTCGATCCCGAGCGTACTCTTCGGAAGATCGCGGATATGTCCGGTGGAAGCCACCACCTTGTATCCCGAACCGAGATACCCTTTGACCGTCACCGCCTTCGGAGGTGACTCCATTATTACGAGGTTTGACATCAGATTAAAAATCTCCTTGAATCGTGTTATTGTATTTGAAAACACCGGATAATCAGGTTTTTCACGAAAACAACTCTGAATCAGCGTTTCACGATGGCGGCAGAATTTCAGCCGCCGTTTTTCCTCCGGCAGAACCCGCCGGGAAGCGTCTCCACACATCCGTAGAGTTCAAGCATTGTCAGGATCGACATCACTTCCGTGATCCCGAGATCATCTCCGCAGAGCGTCTCCGGAAGCACCTGCGTCCCCGCCGGTATCCTGTCGTAGACGATCTTCTCGTTATCGGACAGCTGCGGCGCCGGTGTGGACGCGCGGACGGCAGGAGAAGCGTTTAAGTCAGCGGGCACGGTCTCCATCTTTTTCTTTATGCGCTCAGGCACCGCGCGATCCTCCGGCGCGGTCGTCTCATTCACAAGATGAGCCGTTCCGCCCCTCGTTTCCTGACCCGCGTGAGCTTTTTCCTGACCTTGCGGTCTCATCTGCCTGTTTTTGCCGCGCGGTACGATTGCCCACTCTTTTCCGCGCACCACCATGCTTTCGCTCAGATAGCTGAAACTTTCCCTGAAATCCTCAAGTATATCGGCACCGCAGCGGCAGATCGAGGCTCCGTCGTGGATCAGCTTGTTCGTACCGAAGCTGTATTTCGCGTCGATAAAGCCCGGAACGGCGTAGAGCCGTCTCTCCTGTCTCACCGCGCAGCCCGCCGTTATCAGAGATCCCGACCCCAGTCCAGCCTCGACGACAAGGACAGCGTCCGACATTCCGCTGATTATCCGGTTGCGTTCAGGAAAAGTATACTTGCTGCACGGGGCTTCCGGAGGATACTCGCTTATGACCATTCCGTGCTTTGATATCCCGCGGAACAACTCCACATTTTCGGATGGATACGGATTTGCGAGCCCGTTTCCGAGAACCACGACCGTATCACAGCCCATATTGTACGCCGTGCAGTTGGCGTAACTGTCAACTCCCAGAGCGCCGCCGCTCACGATGACAGCGCCGGCGTTGCAGAGATCAGTGCAGATCTGCACCGTCGCGTTGCCGCCGTAATTGGTTATATTCCGTGTGCCGACGACTCCGACGCAGAGCCGCTCGTTCAGTCCGTCGACATGCCCCCTTGCGTAGAGCAGGAGCGGTCTGCCGCGAATGCCGGTAAGGCGCTTCGGGTATTCCTCAGAGTCATACGGGAGTATGTCGATATCGAGCTCGCGGCAGGTTCTCAGGATATCCCTCGCCTTGTCGATATCGTGCCGCGTGATCTTCGCGATAATCGCGCTGTCGGCTCTGACAACGTTCGAGAGATCGGCTCTGTCCGCATCAAATATCTCCCGCGCGCCGCCGAAATGGTCGAGCAGTCTGAAAGCGTCCTCGCTTCCGGGGTTCGAACAGGTAGAAAGCCAGATAAGATAAACAAGTTTTTCGATATCGTAATTCATAGCCATCCGGTAATCCCGGACCCACCTCCTGATCTGTAAATTTTCCCCGCTGACGTGTCAGTCTGACATATCAGCGCAGACGGCAGCAACATAAGTATACCGCGTCCGGGGAAAAAATTCAAGTGTTTTATGGACTGAATTATAAAATTTTATTTTAAGAATTCGCTGAACAACTCGGGGGTTCGCAGAAAAAGTCCCCGGATTTATGGGCTTTTTCTGCGAAAACAACTTTAAATCAGCGTTTTCTTAAGTCACCGCGCTCAGACCTTCATCGCGAGCACATGGCGCTCATCCGGCGTGACGTACGCCGTGTAGTTCGTCGTATAGATGACGAATCCGGGCTTCGAGCCACCCGGCTTTCTGACATTTCTCACGAGCGTGTAGTCGACCGGGACGTTCTGCCCCTCCGACGCCTTCGAATAGTACGCCGCGATCATCGCCGCCTCGGTGAAATCCCTCTCGGTCGGCTCGTCTCCGTCGGTAAAGAGAACACAGTGCGAGCCCGGCTGATTCTTCACGTGGAACCAGTAATCCTGCTTCGACGCGATCTTCGTTGTCAGGTAGTCGTTCTGATG
>URCP01000040.1 GCA_900546315.1 uncultured Eubacteriales bacterium | reverse complement strand
GTAAGAACCACACGCCCCTCAAACGTGCGCGTCTGCCAGTTCCGCCACTCTCGCGTGTCTCGGTTTTTCCCTGGAACGTATAATATTATACCACATTCACGCGCGTTTGTCAAGGGGGTTTTTGAAATTTCTTCGATTTTTTTACGGAATTTCGTTTTTGACGCGTTTATTCAGGACTTTCGCGGTCTTTTCGGGGGTCTGGAAACCGGCGAGGCAGGACGCGGACTCTTCTTCTATGATCTCGGCGAGCGATTTATCAGCGCCTTTGCGAGCTTTGACGCCGAAAAAGATGGCTTCTACGGTTGATTTTTCGTCTGTCGTCAGCATTGCGGGGCTGTCGTCGCGAATTTTTGACACGCCGACATATTGTTCACACTCGGTCCTGCCCGTGCGCGGGTTGGTGTACGACGTCTGCCAGATGGACATGGCGCGCGATTCCATTTCTTCCGTCATCCGGGCATATGAATCGCAGGTTAAAGGCAATTTATTCCAGAATTGGGACGATACATATTGTTTATTTTGCCAATTTTCGTTGGATATATTAATATACTTGGTGATAAATTGCTGTATTTCATCCCGTTTTTCAGACTTTTCCGGAATCGCGAATGACTCTGTCGCCTCGGCAAGCGCCGCTCCGCTGCCGGGGTAATTCAGCACGGTCGTGCCGCCTGGGTCTTCTTCTCCGCCCCTCAGCGCGAGCATGAGCTCGATCGGCGTTTCGACCGTTTCGAAGTTCAGGAGCGAATTCCGGCGCATTGTGTTCGGAAGAGATTTGTCATATATGGAATACTCCGCCTTTGAGACAAGATCAAGAAACAGCTCAAAATCTCCAGTATAATCGCAGGTTTTCTCGCTTTTGACGACACAGCTCCGGACAATGCTTTCAAGATAATTTGTCAAAAATGTCATCGCGGGGTCCTGTCCTTCCTCGAAGCTCGCGAGTGCCTGACCGGTATAATTCGCGTATTCTATGAGCAGATCGACGTTTTTCAAGCTCGACGTATCAATCATTCCGGCGCGTCTATCGTCCGTCGTTATAAGGTGAAAACGCAGCTTCACCGGCAGATATGGCAGTTTGTCACCTGTCCTGAACGGTTCGACGGCGGACGGAAGATAGCTTTCAACGATGTCCGGAAGCGCTTCGTCAATATCAACAAATGTGCATTTTGACAACAGCTCATCATCCGGCACAAGATCGCCGCCGAAGACCACAAGATCCGGCGCTTTGCCCCCTCGTATCAGTCTGATCAGCTTCTCGTTCGCGGTTGATTTTTCGTCTGTGCGCAGCTCCGCGAGCTTTATGCGGTAATTCTCGCTTGACTCGTTGAAGCCGGATATCTGATTTCGCAGGTCATAATCATCCTTCAGAATGTTCTCGCTGTCTACCGCGACGATCAGCGTTATCCGTGAGTCGTTGTCTTTTTGCTTTGTCATTTTTGCGATATACGGGGGCGAATCATCTTTGCCGGAAACACATACCGTCAGCTCATCGTTATCCCCGATTCTTACCGTATTACAGGAGTTTATTACGCTTCCCGTGTCCGTGAGCCCCATCACTCGCGTGAGTTCAGACGACCGGTCTTTGTCATTTCTGGTCTTGTCGGCACGATAGAGACCGAGCTTGTCAAGCACCCATACACCGCCGTCCGGCGAAAATATAGGCGGATTTTAGCCGGGATAGGGCAATATTTAAACGTCCGACAGCATTTAATAGTCATCATTAAGACGGCGCATTACCCACTCCGTCGCGTCGTCCTCAATATATCGCCTGTATATAAGCGCCGCGCCGCCGTCCGGCAGCCTGCGGAGATAACCGCGCATCACCTGCGGAGAAAGCTCCACCGGAACGACATTTCCGTCCGCGAAGTCGTCGAGTGCCGTGAGCTCATTGTACTTTTCGACACGGAATTTGCCATCATTGTATCCGAGACGCGCGATGAAATCCGACGTCATAATGTAAATATCGCCGTTGTCCGTAACACAAAATTCATTATAATCCGCCGACTTCATGTACAGTCCGAAGCTGTCTATTGTCGACGATATTTCGGAAAACGTCTGGCTTGAAACTATATTGCCGCTATAATCGTAAAGCGTCAGACTGTACCGATACCCAGGTGCAGAATATGTCGCCGCATGATCAACAACAATGAACCCGACGTCCGGATACTCCATTATATAGAGCGGCGGGTACGCCGTCATTACCGCGTTTCCGTCATTCTCAAACACGACGAAATCAACATTATGTGTGCTCTCATCGTACGTAATCACGCCATAATTCCGCATTTCAAGGTCATCTCTCGGAACCAGATAATCCGGAGTTCCGCACTCCCTGCTTATCGGTATTGTCCATTTTCCGCGATTTATCGAGACGCGCTGAGTGGACATTATGAAGCCGCTGCGGCGCTCCGGGTCCGACGTGACTAACTTCTCCACCGCGGCGCTCGTCAGGTCCTCGGCGCTCCACATGACGTCTTCGCTATCGCTTTCACATGCGGATGCCATCAGGAGAAACAGTGTTAATATTAACAAAAGTAAACTTATTCTGAACTTAATCATAGATTGTTTTATCCTTCTTTGTGCAAACTGACTTGCACTTTCGGAATCACTTTTCCCTTCTTTCGCTGAAATATCCCCTCCTGTCGGCAAATTTCCGGAACCGACATTCTCTGTTGGACTTTACTTATATAGTACCACATTATATCGCCCGGTAACAGCATATTTATTTAACTTTTCGTGAACGCAAAGTAAAAAGCGCGTCGGATACCAACGCGCTCTGCACTTTTTTGTTCAATTTGTTCAAATCTGATCGCCGAAGCGCTTGACCTCGTCCGAGTCGGGCGTCATCGCGCCGACAAATCCGTCCGCCTCGAGCTTCGCGTACAGCTTGCCTATCTTCTTCGGCTGCAAGAACAGCGACGTGTCGTAATCCTCGCGTAGCTTGTCGGCGAGGTGCATCGCCTTCTCGAAATTATCCTCGTTATATATCACCGCCATGCGAGGACGGCTCTCTGGGATTTTATAGTTTTTCTCCAAAAGTATCGCCGCCAGACGCTCAAATCCTATCGAAAATCCCACCGCCGGTATCGACTCGCCGAGAAACTTTCCGATCAGGTTGTCATATCGTCCGCCGCCGCCGAGTGCCCCGCGGAACTCCGGGCTCGAAATCTCGAACACCGTTCCCGTGTAATACCCCTGTCCGCGAACAAGCGTCAGGTCATATATCACCGAATAGCCGTCGGCGAGCGAATTCGCGACTTCCATTATCTTGCGCAGATTGGTAATACATTCCATCTCGCCGCAGATCTTCTCCGCGTCGTCAAGCGTGAACGGCTCCTTGGATATCGCCGAAATCAGCTTTCCGACCGGCTCCGGCTCGAAACCCTTCTCGATCAGCTCGTTCTTCACGCCGTCAAGCCCGATCTTGTCGAGCTTATCGAGCGAAATGCAGACCGAATCGACGTCCGCGTCCGGCAGACCCGACGTCAGGATTATCGCGCGCAGCAGTCTGCGGTCGTTTATGCGGATATTGAAGTTCGAAAAACCGACGTTGTGCAGCGCTTTTGCCGTTGTAGAGATAAGCTCAGCCTCGGCGCACCACGACTCGTCGCCGATGATGTCGATATCGCACTGAACGAACTCGCGCATTCTGCCCTTCTGCGGGCGCTCGGCGCGGTAGACGCGGTCGGTCTGGATGACCTTGAACGGATTCGGCAGCTTCGCGCGGTTGTTCGCGTAATATCTCGTCAGCGGTAGGGTCAGGTCGTAGCGCAGCCCCATGTCGGAGAGCGACCTCTCGTCGAGCTCGCGCGCGAGCTTCTCGCCGCGCTTCAGGATCTTGAAGATCAGGTTCAGGTTCTCGCCGCCGTCCGACTTATCGAGGTTTTCCCCCTCCTCGATGATCGGCGTCGAAATCCGCTCGAAGCCGCAGGAACGGTACGTCGAAATTATCGTATTCTGAAGATAATCGCGTATTCTGACCTCGCCCGGCAGGTAGTCCGCCGTGCCTTTTACGGGTGTTATTTTCATTCGGTTGTCCTCTCACACTTTTTTCTTCTATTATACTACTTTTTTTTCGCGTTGTCAAGGTGGAAAATGACGAAAGGAGCTATCTGTAGACCTCACTTCTGTGCCCGACGGTCAGAACCGAGATAATTATTCGTCCATCGTCTATATCCGCGATTATCCTGTAATCGCCGACACGATACCTCCACTGTCCGCCGCGGTTCGCCGTCAGTCCCTTACCCTTCGCGCGCGGGTCTGTACAGCCGACAAGATTCTTCTCGATCCAACCGATTATCAGCGCCGCAGTCTGCCTGTCGAGACGCTTCAGATCGCGGAGCGCGCCCTTCGTGTACTCTACGCTGTATATCATCAGTCAAGCCCGAGAATCTTCTTGACCTCATCGTGAGAATACATCACCGGGTCAGCCTTGTACTCTTTCATTGCCTTGTCGTAAGCCTCAAGGTCACACTCATCCTCAATCTTCTCCCTGACAGCCCGGCGCACGAGCTCGGAAACCGATATATCATTCATTTCAGCGTACTTTCTGAAAAGCCTGCTGTCATTGTCGTCAAGACGAACGGATATGTTCATGAAATTACATCTCCTTTGAGTTTTCTGCGTAATACATTGTACTACGGAAAGTGGATTGTGTCAACACGATTATTATGAATTTTGTGTAAATTACCTGTTTGCCGTTGCCAAAGCAACCAAGAAATATGACGGCTCCCCGGCAAACCCCAGCCGTGGGAACCGTCGCTTCCTAATCCAGCTTCCTGACAGACGCCCTCTCGATCAGCTTCGTGCCGAACAGAGTCAGCGGCTCAACCTTTCCTCCGTCCATCAGCGCCAGCAGACGCTCCGCCGCCGCCGCGCCGATGCCGGTGAAATCCTGCTCCATCGTCGTCAGCGGCACCTCAAGCATCCCGCTCATGTCGATATTGTCAAAACCGACGATCGACAGCCGTTCCGGAACCCGCACGCCGAGCTCCTTCGCGCTCTTCATCAGAGATATCGCGACGTAATCGCACTCGCAGACAACAGCCGTCGGCGGCTCCGCGAGACCCATCAGATAATTCAGATACTCCGTGAAATCAGAACGGTGCGCGCGGTACGGCTTCGACGGGCTCTCAAGCTCATCCGTCAGCGCCGGGTCGTACTCGATCCCGTGAGAAATCAGCGCGCCGACATATCCCTTGAACCTGTAGCGCGCGTTCGCCTGGTCAAACCTCGCGCAGCAGTACGCTATCCTCCTGTGCCCCATCTCCTCGATGAGCCAGGACGTCATATCATACGCCGCGCGGCGGTTATCGGTCGTGACGCACGGTATATCGCCGTCCGGAATCCATACGCGCTTATCGACCGTGATGAGCGGCACCCCGGAAGCTCTCAGCTGCGCGAAGGCGGAAATATTCCCGAACTCGCCGTTCAGCGGATAACAGATCACTCCCGCGACCCTCCTCGACAGCATTGACCTCAGATACTCCCGCTCAGCCTCGACGCTGTGGTGCGAATTGTACATGACAGTTCCGTATCCCGCATCAGACGCCCTCTCGCGCATCGCCTCATACATCCCAGGTATCGAATCATTGTCCCATATCGTGACGAACTGGATATCCCCGCGCGGCGCGCCATTCGTGCCGGCCCCGCGGACGACCGAACCGATCCTCGGCGACCGCGTTATATATCCGTCATCGCGCAGGTGATTCAGCGCGGTTATCGCCGTCACGCGGCTGACGCCGTAGAAGCTCATCAGCTCGTGCTCGGTCGGGAGCTTCTCGTTCGGCGCGAACTCGCCGGTTGTTATCTTCCGGAGCAGATCATTATATATGACCTGATAAAGGTGCTCACTCATCCGTTCTCTGAAACCTCCGCGTCACTCCCCGAAAAATTCGAGCAGCTTGTCGAGCCCCTTCTCCATCGTGCCCTCGTTCGCCGCCCAGACGGACGCCAGTCCCTTGCCGCTCACCGCCGACTCCATTATCGAGTTTATACCGCCGCCGATCGCGCCGGCGAATATATATCCGAAGTCAAAATAGATACTGTCGCGGACGATCTGCATCATCTCCTTCGACTCCTCGTCGCGCGCGTATTTCGACTGCATCGCGACGTCAAAGTACGCGGGAGTGACGAGCTTCTGACTCTCGTAGTTCAGCGCTTCCAGCGCGAGACCGACGAGCTCAGGGTCTCTTATCGTCGACGGAACGAGCAGTATCGACGTCGTGTCGACTGTCTCGGTGCGGTATCCATCCTGCGCCTCATCGTACTTCGGCATCGGAACGACCGCGAAGCCCGACTGCATATCACGCAGCTTATCAGTCGTGCCGAGCACGTCAAAGAAGAACAGCGCCTTGTCCTCCTTGAACTTCACGTCGCCGTCGCCGCCGGTGTAGCACCAGTAATCCGACTTCACCGCCGAGGCGACCTTGTCGTAGGCGTTCACGAGCCGCTCGCAATAGAGAGATATTTTCGGCAGCCCGTTCTGATCCCGCTCCGTGTAATCAATCGCGAACGCGTTCGTCAGCGCCCTCACCGGCATATAGTGCATCCAGACGCCCTGAAGGTCATCGAAGGTTATTTTTCCGTCGCCGTCAAGGTCGCTGCACACGTTCTTCGCCATACCCGTCATCATGTCGAACGTCCATTTCCCGTCGCGCACCGCCTGATAAAGATCCTCGGCAACGTATCCATTGTCCTCAAGCAGCTTGGTATTCGCGTAGCCGCAGTAAGCGTAACGCAGCATCGACGAGCAGAGATCTCCCATCGCCATATACATTCTGCCGTTAATAGTCGCGTTGTCGTTGAAGCCGTTCACCCACCACTCGTGCGAGAGGTCGATATACGGCAGGGTGTTAATGTCGGTATAATACCCGTCAAGTATCGTTATCGGCATATAGTTCATATATCCCGCGACGAGCTGGAACGAATCGTCGTCAGACATGATCGCGGAGCTGACGTAATTGACGAAACGGTCCTTGTTCGCCCAGTCGCCCGGCTGGTCGATAACGTTCAGGTCGATATTCAGCCGCTCCGAGACGTTGCAGTTACGCTTGTATACCGCGTCGTTCACGATCTCTCCGGTCTCCGACTCGGCGTACATCTCGTCGATCAGGTTTGTCCGCGCGAGTATCGTGAAGCTCTTCCCGGAGAAGTCCGGAATGTCTATCGAATCATAAAACGAGGTCGTCTCCTCCGCCGAGGTGTCCTCCGTTCTGTCGGAGCCGCCGGACGGAACCTTTTCGCCGGAGTCGCCGCCGCAGGAAGCCGCCGCGAGAAGCTGCGCCGCTAACAATAGTACAATTAATATCCTTTTCATGGATAATACCCCTTTCTTAAGGTCAATTGACCTATTTGTCTTATCAAATTTGTGTAAAAAATAGTACAATTAAGATCGATCACAGGACTATTTGTTATATTATATCACGGGTGTCCGGATTTGTCAAGATTATATAATATCTTTATATATACAAACGATATGGGGTGTCGAAAATTTATATGGGCATTATAACGAAACGCGAAAACAAAAAGAAAAAGCCCTGTGTAAACAGAGCTTTTGGTGCAGGTAACAGGAATTGAACCTGCATGAAGTTGCCCTCACTAGAACCTGAATCTAGCGCGTCTGCCAGTTCCGCCATACCTGCATATCCAGGCGATACCGTGTATCGAGGCGATACTGCGTATCGCCTGATTACTTTTATATTATACCACATTCCGGCGCGTTTGTCAAGGGGGTTTTCAGATTTTTTCCGGTTTTTTCTGAAAAAATCATTTATTGCCCATCGACAGACCCTTGAAGTCCAGCTTCTCGCCATAGCCCGTCATCGTCACCGTCAACGTGTCGTACAGCGCGTAGAACCTCTCGTAAAACTTCGAGTGCGAATAAATATCGTACAGCTCCTCGCGGTGCTCCGCCATATAATCCGCGTCCTTCTCGCACCGCAGCACAATATGGAACCCGTACGTCGACTCAAACACCCCGCTGTGCTCTCCGGGCGACAGCTTCTCAACCTCCGCCCACACCTCGTCCAGCGCGTCGTATCTCATCGTATAATAACCCGCGTCATACGGCACCTGCTCCGCGCTGTAGCTCGAATACTCCCGCATCAGGTCCTCGAACGACTCGCCCGACATAAGGCGCGAATACGCCTCGTTCGCGCGGTTCTGCGCGATCTCCCGCGTCTCGTCGCTCGGGTAATACACGTAAATCTCCTTCACGCACGCCATCTCGTCCGACATCAGCGCCGCGTCAATCGCCGCCATATCGTCGTCCGCGGGCAGCTCGCCCTTCTCCTTCATCTTCTCCACAACATTATACGCCAGCAGCGTGTCGCCGTTCAGCTCCCGGTACAGGTCCTCGGTCAGGAAATCCGCCGTCAGCGCCGCCTTGTACGCGTCGTCGTCCGCGTAATTCGACTTCAACGCCTCCACCAGCTCGTCGAGCTTCGCGTCGTCGTCCTCCGACAGCTTCGCGCCGTACTCCTTCGCCAGCAGCGACAAAGCGTGGCGGTTCTTCACGTTCTCGCCGCACATCTTCTTAAGCTCCGCGACCGACGCATCGTCAAGCTCCGCGTCGTCGCCGTACAGCTCGCGCTTATTGTTCAGAAAATAATACCTGTACTCCTGAAGCTCAACGCCCTCTCCGCCGACCTCCGCGACCTTCCGCGTATCCGACGAACAACTCATCGTCGATATAACGCCGACAGCCAGCAGCGCCGCGCACGCTCCCCTCAAAAACCTGTTCATTATACCACTAACATCCGGCAATTCCGGACGCCCTTTCACTGAAATAAAACTGCATCTTATGATATTATAGCGCACATTTATGACACCAATGTGAATAACGCCGGAAACTTTTAGAAATTCGCGCCGGAACTTTGTTGAAAACGGTGACACTTTTTGATACAGTCTGGCAAGCGGTGACACGTTTGAATGTGCTATACTATTATCACAACAAAGACAACGACGAAAGGTTCCCACCATGAAAACCAGATTCAAGTCCGGCAAACAATTCCTCGACGCCGTCCGGTCATACACCGACTCCTGCGCCGAAAAGAACGAAGAACTCAAAAAGCCCATCTTCCCAAACGTCGCCGGGTTCTGCCGCTCGGTCGGCATCTCAGTCTCCGCCTTCCGGAGCCTCGCGAGACGCTTCCCCGACGACTACCTCACCGCCCTCGCCTTCTTCGAGGACGCCGCCATCAACTCCGGCGCCACCGCCTCGCTCATCAGCCTCTACTTAAAAGAATACGACTGCTGGGGTCAGACCGAAGAAGACGAAATCCACTGCGACCACGACATCTTCTCAGCAGGCGCATGAAAAGGACAAACCAATGAAACTCAAAGGAAAACCAAACAGAAAACAAGCCGAATTCTTCGCCTCCACCGCGAGATTCACCGCATACGGCGGCGCGAGGGGCGGCGGCAAAAGCTGGGCGCTCAGACGCAAGCTCATCGCCCTCTGTCTCAGATGGCCCGGAATCCGCTGTCTCATAATCAGACGCACCCTCTCGGAGCTCAGACAAAACCACGTCCTCCCGCTCCAGAGAGAAATCGGGAGAGAGGTCCCC
Source organism: uncultured Eubacteriales bacterium (assembly GCA_900546315.1). Taxonomy (GTDB): domain Bacteria; phylum Bacillota; class Clostridia; order Oscillospirales; family CAG-272; genus Flemingiibacterium. Next base: position 13,873 of record URCP01000040.1, on the reverse strand, counting down.
TACTCCGCCGGCGAGCGCGTCTTCCGCTTCAGAAACGGAAGCACGATATGGCTCGGCTACCTCGCCTGCGACGCCGACACGCTCAGGTATCAGGGGCAGGAATACGACATCATCGCCGTCGACGAAGCGACCCAGATCACCGAATACCAATTCGCGACCCTCAAAGGCTGTCTCAGAGGTATCGGCGACTATCCGAGAAGAATGTACCTCACCTGCAACCCCGGCGGCGTCGGGCACTCATGGGTCAAGCGGCTCTTCATCGACCGCGCCTTCCATGATGACGAGGACCCGGGCGACTACAGGTTCATTCAGGCGCTCGTCACCGACAACGACGTCATCATGAAAAACGACCCCGGATACGTCGAAATGCTGAAAAGCCTCCCCGACACGCTGAAAAGCGCGTGGCTCGACGGAAAATGGGACCTCTTCGAAGGTCAGTTCTTCTCCGAGTTCAGACGGGGAATCCACACCTCGCCGCCGAAAGAAATCCCGGTCGGAAGACGCTTCGCCGCATTCGACTACGGGTTCGACCGGTTCGCGCTGCTTCTGCTCGCCGAGGTCGACGGACAGCTTGTCGTCTACCGCGAATACTGCGAATCCGGGCTCACGCTCACCGCCGCCGCGGAAAAGCTCGTCGAGGTCATCTCGGACGACATCAGGCGCGGCTGCGCGTTCGACTACGCGGTCTGCTCTCCCGACCTCTGGAACCGCAGACAGGACTCCGGGCTCTCCGGCTTCGAGATAATGTCGAGAATTCCCGGCGTTCCTCCGCTGAAGCGTGCGGACGACCGCAGAATCCCCGGCTGGCGGGCTGTCAGAGAATTACTCGCGAATAATAATGACGGAAGACCCGGCATCGTCATATACGACAACTGCCGTGAACTCATAAACTGCATGGGAGCCCTGCTCTTCGACCCGTCCTCGCCCGAGGACGCGTCAGGCACGCCGCACGAGGTCACTCACGCGCCCGAGGCTCTCAGGTACGCCGTCATGTCCCGCGGGAGAAATATCTCCTGCACGGTCTCACACCTCGCGGGGTCAGGCATCATCGGATTCTGACCCCCTCCGGGGAAAACCATCGGGGCACGCCCGAAACCCAATTCTGGTATGAACGGTCGCCAAAACGGTCGCCGTTACATATAAAGGAACACTGTCACAGTGTATCCAAAAAATATTTTTTAAGGAGGATAACCGAAATGGCTATCACAAACTTCATCCCCACTATCTGGAGCGAAACGCTCTACCGCAAGCTGAACGCCGAGTACGTCGCCGTCAAGAACTGCTCCCGCGAGTTCGAGGGCAGCATCCTCGGCCAGGGCTCGACCGTCAAGATCCTCGGCGTCGGCGACATCACCGTCTCCGACTACGCGAAGAACACCGACATGGCATCCCCCTCCGCCCTCACCGACAACGCCCGCTCGCTGACCATCAACCGCGCCAAGGCGTTCAACTTCCTCATCGACGACGTCGACCACGCCCAGGCGGCCCCCGGTCTCATGGAGCTCGCGATGGAGCAGGCGGCGGCAGCCCTCGCCGACGAGGCGGACAAGTACGTCTTCTCCCTCTACTCCGGCGTCACCGCGGCGAACACTGTCACCGACGCGGCCGTCACCGTCGACTCCATCCTCGACGACGTAATCGCGGCGCGTGAAAAGCTCCTCGCGAACGGCGTCGGCGGCTCCGTCCCGACCGTTCTCGAGGTCTCGCCGGAAATCGCCGCGATCCTCCTCAAGGCGAAGATACTCAACTCCACCGACAACGACGGCGCGGTCTCGAACGGCGCTATCGGCAGCCTCATCGGCTTCGAGGTCTACGTCTCCCCGAATGTCGCCGTCTCCACGTCCGACAAGTCGAACAAGTGCTTCGCCCGCACCAAGCGCGCCATCGCCTTCGCCGAGCAGCTGAACAGCGTCGAGGCTTACCGCCCCGAGCTCAGATTCGCCGACGGCGTCAAGGGTCTCCACCTCTACGGCGCGAAGATCATCTACCCGGACGAGATCGTCCTCCTGAACCTCACCAAGAAGACAACGACCAACACCGGCAGCAACTGATACCCCCGGAGACGGGCGATGTGTCCGCTCGACGCATCGCCCTCCCCGGGCTTTTTCGAAAGGAGCAAGTCTGAAAATAAATTTTCAGACCAAACAGTTTTGAGGCTTTCACGACATTGGGTCGTGAATTTTGAAAGCCGGACAAGCCGACTTTCAAAACCGCCTCAAAACTGTAAGTTTGTACGAAAGGTATGGTCAAAAAAATGAAAAACAAAGACATCTACAACCGCGCCCTCGCCCTCCTCGGTGAGACCGCGATCGACGGGATCATGACCGGGAACGCCTCGAACGGCGTCTCGGCGAACTCCTGCACGTCCGACTACCTCGTCAGGGCGCCGTATCTCATCGCGCTGATTGTCAGCGAGCTCTCGCCGCTCGAGGCGGTTCTCGGCGACTCTGACGCGCCCGCCGTCAGGAAAACGCCCGCGGCGCTCGACGACGACTTGCAGGTCGACTCGCGCTTCGCGGACGCAATCGCCTTCCGACTCGCCGGGCTGCTCGTTCTGAACGAGAGCCGCGAGAAGGCGGACTCGCTCTTCGACGGGTACAAGACGCAGATCGACGCCGTCCGCGCCGCGCTCACCTCACACGATAAAATAACGGAGGTATACTGATGACCAAAACACTCAGACTCACCGCGAAGGACCTCAAGAACGCCGCGAAGCTCGAGAACTTCCGCGTCCTCTCCGACTACTCGCTGGAAAAGCGCTGCGGGACAAAGCTCCTCCACACCTTCGCCGGCAAGATACGCGGCGGGTGCTCCGCCAACATCGGCGGCACCGAGTCGATCTTCGTCGTCGCCGGGAGCACGCTCTACAGAATCTCGCCGGCGCTCATCTCAGACACGTCGGCGGAAAACGCCGTCACCTCGCTCGGGACGATCGCGGGAACCTTCGACGCCTCGCACGGGGAGTATGTCGATCTGTATATGTTCGCGGGCTCGCTCTTCATCCTCGGCGGCGGCGAGCTCTCCAAGTACGACGGGACCTCGGTCTCGAAGGTCGCCGGATACGTGCCCCTCATCCGCCGCCGCGGCTCGAACACCAGACCCGGAGCCCTCTACGAGCGAAGAAACCTCCTCACAAAGCAGGTCAGAGTCACCCTCAACACGGTAAACACCTCATCAGTCTTCTGGCTCGGCAAAGGCATCGAGTCGGTCGACAAGGTCCTCATCGACGGCGTCACGATCACCGACTGGACATGGTCCCCCACCACCTACAACACGTCGCTCACCTTCGACCGCACCTTCGCCAACAACGACGAGGAACCGCTCGAGGTCTGGTACACGCTGAAGGACGACTGCCGCTCCCGCGTCACCTCCTGCCGCCACTCGGCTGTCTACGGCGGCGACACCGACTCCCGCGTGTTCCTCTACGGCGGAAACGAGCGGTCGGTCATCTTCCCGAGCGAGCCGTCCGGAGCGATCGAAGGTCAGGTCATCTCCGGCGAGTACTTCCCGGAGGGCGCCGACATCACGGTCGCGGACGGAAACCCCGCCGTCTCCGGAGCCGTCAGACAGTTCGACCGGCTCGCCATCTTCACCGAGGACGGGGCGTTCTACACCTATCCACACGACGACGGACTTGTCAACGAGATACCGCGCTTCTCCTTCCCGATTCTCCCGCTGAACTCAGACGTCGGGGCGACCAAGGCGGGCGGCGCGGTGCTTCTCGAGAACGAGCCGTACGCGCTCGACCCGACCGGGCTCTACAGGTTCAAGTCAACGTCAGTCAGAGACGAAAGACTCGCCGTCCGCGTCGAGGCTCCCGATCACGTCGGGCTGACGAGCGATTTCATCGCGAACTGCATCCTCTTCACCGATAAGCTGCGGGGCGAGCTCTGGTGCTGTCACGGCGGGAAGATCGTCATCTACAACGCGCGGCTCGACTGCTGGTACAGGTTCACCGGCATTGACGCGGACGGGGTGTTCTCCGCCGGGGCGGACTGCTTCTTCAAGGGGACGAAGCTTTACGCGTTCGACGACAATCTGCGCACCGACCTCGGAACCGCTTACTCCGCGCTCTGCGAGAGCATGCCGCTCGACTTCGGCGACCCGTTCGAGCGAAAAACCCTCTGCGAGGTCGGAATCTCGGTCTCGAGAGAGGGCGGCGCGAAGACCGGGCTCTCAGTCACGAGCGACACCGGCGGAAAAGTCTCGTTCGACTTCACCGTCCCGGAAGAGACCGCGGCAAACGGAGAAACGCCGAAAACTCTCTCCCCGCGCATCTTCACCGCGCACGCGAGACTCGGCAGGTTCAGGCACGTCAAGGTCAGCGTCACGTCGCCGGCGGTCGATGAACCGCTGACAGTCCGCGAAGTCATGCTGTCCTGTCAGGAGGGGTAAGATGATAAATTATCTCATCTGCTGCGTCCTCGGCGCGCTCTCGGCAATCATCCCTTCCGTGCTCATCTCTCTCGGCGCGAAAAAGAAGCGCGAGAGGGAACGCAGAGAGAGCTACGACGAGTTCCTGAGATTCTGATATTAAATAATGAAAGGAAAATAAACCATGCCGCAAACGAACAACCCAACATGGACCCTCTTCGACGCCGGACGGGAACGCGACCTCCGCTCCGGGTACCTGCAAAACGCCGCGACGAACGAACGCTTCTACCGCGGCGACCAGTGGAAGACGCCCGCCGGGAATCAGGTCGACTCCGGCGTTCTGCGACCCCGGTCTTCAACGTCATAAGACGCGTCGTCGACTACCTCGTCTCGCAGATTTCCTCGTCAAACGTGGAGATTCTGTTCTCGGACGACAACATCGCGCTCCTCGAGCCCGAAAGGCGCGAAAAGGTCTCGGAAGCTATAAAGCTCCTCAACCGCAACGCCTCGATACGCTGGGAAAAATGCCGGATGGACCGGCTCGTGAGACGGGCGCTTCTCGACGCGGCGCTCTCGGGGGACGGCGTGTTCTTCACCTACTGGGACCCGGACGTGCGGACCGGGCAGGCTCTGACCGGCGACTTCGTGACGACCACGATCGACGCCGCGAACCTGCACGTCGCGAACCCCTCCTCGTCCGACATACAGTCGCAGGAGCACATCATCGTCTCCGGCAGGGACACGATACACTCGCTCCGCGCCGAAGCCCTCGCCGCTGGCATTGACCCGAAGGAAGTCGAAAAAATCGTCCCGGACGACGAGATAAAGTTCGGCAGAAGCTTCTCCGGCGACGGGAAAGCGACCTATCTCATCAAATTCACGAAGGATCATGACGGCCGCGTCTGGTTCGAGAAATCGACGAAGAATCTTGTCATACGCACGGTTCAGACCGACCTCACGCTCTACCCGGTCGCGTCCTTCTGCTGGATTCCGACGAAGAACTCCTGCCGCGGCGCCTCGCCTGTCACCGGGCTCATCGGGAACCAGAAATACATCAACAAAGCCTACGCCCTGCTGATGAAGCACATGATCGACACCGCGTTCTCGAAGGTCATCTACGACAAAACGAGAATTCCCGAGTGGACGAACGAGGTCGGAGAGGCGATCGGCGTCGCGGGCGGCGACCTCGCCGGAATCGCGACCACCTTCTCGCCCGGAGAGATCGACGAGAACTACCCCGTCATCATCGACAGCGTGATCAAGACCACGAAGGAGGTCATGGGCGCGACCGAAGCCGCTCTCGGTGAGGCCGCGCCGAACAACACGTCCGCTATAATCGCCCTTCAGGAATCGAACGAGGGCACGCTCGACCAGATACGCGTGTCGCTCTACACGGCTCTCGAGGAGCTGGCGTCGATCTGGGTCGACTTCATGTGCGCCTACTACGCGGACGGGCGGATGCTCTGCTCGGACGAAAGCAGCGTCGACGGGCATGACGGCGGGACGACCTGTCTCGACTGCGAGCTGATACGCGGAGAGCTGATCCGCGCGAGGGTCGACATAGCCGAGTCGAACCGCTACTCCAAAGCCGCCGGAGCCGCCGCGCTCAAAGCCCTCCTCGACGGCGGGCACATAACGGTAAGGCAATACCTCGAACGCCTGCCCGACGGAATAATCCCCGGGAAAGAATCACTCATCGAAGAACTCAAAGCAAAGGAGAACGAAAATGCCTGAAAACGAAGCACTCAACGAAAACACAAACGCGGAACCCAACGAAAACACAAATCCGGAAACCGCCCCGGCAACCGAACCGCCGGTCACTCCCGAACCCCCGACCCCCGCGGAAATCAACGCCCGCAACGCGAAAACCTCAACCGGCAGGCTCTCAGACGACGGCAAAGCCTCCCCCTTCTACACCGCCGCCGACGTCAGAGCCATGTCAGCCGAGGAAGTCCGGGCGAATTATGAGAGAATTATGATCTCGATGAGGTCAGGGAAATTCTAAGGCAAGGCCAAGCCCTGCACTGAAACACGCGCTGTTTATCAGCGCGTGTTCTTTATTTGCTGCCCGCGGGCGCGTCTCCTACGTCGACTTACTCTGTGGTATGTTGAATTTTTGTTCGGATGGTATTGACAAACGGGTGGTCTTGTGGTATAATAGATTTATAATAATGAAAGGAGAGCGGAAATGAGGACATTTCATATAGATTTCTCGGACATCGACCGCGAAGCCGGGGAGGACATCTTCTCACCGATCTCCCGCGCGCTCGATTTCCCGGACTGGTTCGGCGGCAACCTCGACGCCCTCTGGGATATGCTCACCGGTTACATCGAGACCCCGTGCCGGGTAGTTCTGCTCTCGACCGGGAGCGTCAGGAAAGACGAAAAAAGCTACCTCGAAAGCATCATCGAGGTGTTCCGGGAAGCTGAGGAATACGGGGTTGTGACGGAGGTAAGAAACTAAAATTGACCGCGCACGAACTCACAGACAGCTTCTGCCTTCACGACAGCTCACTCATCATGATAACCCGCTCCGCCGACACCGCCGTTCTCTCGATAGACCTCTGCCTCTGGGCGCAGGAAAGCTATCGGGACGAAATGCCGGACATCGCGCCGCTCAGAGTGACCATCTCCGGCGCGCGCGAGTTGTCGCTGACAATCGACGACAAAACCGAAGAACTGCCGGAAAGGACAGTCTTCGCCGACCTGCCGGGCGTCTTTGACGCGGAAATCCTCGAGGCGAAGCCGCTGTCAGACCGGAAGCTGCTCCTCTGCCTGTTCCTCACGAAAAAGGACGAGCAGGTTTACGCAGAGCTTTGCGTCACGGCTGACGATTTTCGCCCGGAGGTGACAATATGATCCGCGCCGCGCTGATGATATGTCTCACTCTGACCGCCGCGCCGGTTGTCAGGTATCAGACGATGCCGGAGATGATCGAATCGGCGTATGAGGAGCTTGATTCCCTGCGCGACGCTCTGCCCGAGGACGTCGCGGAACAGGTTGAACGCGAGGCAGAAGACGAGATAAAGGCGCTTGAAGAGCTTTATTTCGCCGGGTATGATGAGGATGGGAGAGCCATTTACGGGAGAGAACTTTCGCTCGCCAAGGCGGGGGTAATGATCAGGAAATACCGTGAGGCGGCGGGAAACATTGCGGAAAAATAATCGACAAAAAATTTCAAAAAGTTATTGACAAATATTGGGGTATATGCTATAATAGCATTGCAGAGAGATCACAACAATCCACGCTTCAGAATTTTAATGAGGTAAACCATGAAAAAGCATCTGAAAAGCATCGTACTGATCCTCGTAACCGCCATCATCATCTTCGTCGTGCCGGTCTCCGCCGACATGATCGCACGTCCGGAGATCATCAATCCGGAAACCGACTTCTCGCTGAACAATCCGGAGGCGAAGAAAGCTGTAACCGTACTCGCAAAATCAGAGGAATGCTACGGAGACATAATCGGACCCTTCAACTTCTATTACGTTCACGAAAACGGAGACATTGAACTGCGTTTCGGCGATTATTACGCGTTCCGCGACGACGGCAAGATTCTCCTCATTACGCTCATGCAGGATTATAAAGGAGGTTATGCTGGTCAGGGTCTGCTGATTGAAAAATCCGACGAAGAATATATCGAAGGCAATCACATAACAATCGCAAGCGATTCCGCAGGATATATAGTTTCCGCGTCAGGCGTAAAATACATCGAACCCATCCCGCAGGATCTCAGGTACGGCACTCCGGAAAAGCTGCAAGCCGTAAACAATGTTGTCAAGCGGTACTCGGATTATCTTTTGAAAAAAAACACGCCGGTGAGTACGTCTTTCCGATGAGAAATCACTTTATGCATAAGTCTACATAAGTAGAGCGTGAGGACAGCACAAGCGAAAAAATAATACAAAAAGGGTCGCTTTTCGGCAACCCCTTTCTTTATTTATAAACCCGCGCCATCACGCTCTCGGCGTCCCCGGCAATCCCCGGCTCATTAACTCCGAAAACCGCCAGAACGCTCTGAGTATCCTTCTCATGCCGCAATACCCTGACCGCGCAGGTTTCGTCCGGGAACAGCCAGACCGTCAGCATCACGAGCCCGCCGTCGGCGTACTCAAAATCCACCGTCAGCGCCCGTGTATCGTCCGGAAACCCAGCGCCGTCATCGAACGGCGTTTTTTTGTCGTCCGTGAGCGAGTTTATCGCGGAAACGAGCATGGACACATCATCCGGCATCTCTTCATACCGCTCGACGTTGGCGGCGTCCGCCGCGACCGAGACGCTCACAATGTTCCCGGTCTCAATGAGCCTTTCCCCGCCCCCGCAGGAACAGAGGATGATCATTACGGCAAGCGACAGGATAGCAATAAATCTCGTTTTCATGTCCGTTTTCTCCTTGGTAAACACTGTATAATTCAGGTTCTGGCAATAAAAAGTCTTGAATTTATGGGCTTTTTATTGCCAAAGCTATCGCGTGTATAATTCGTCGCAGTACCAACGGATCGGGTTTTCGCGGATATAATTCATATGTTTGTCATAGTCATCGCAGTTTCTGATGATATGATCATTGAAACGAGCCTGCCATATATTCCCGCCATACTCCTTATTGCAAAATCTCTTGAATGTCGACACAAACCGCGAGCACGCCGAATTTGCCCGTTCAACATTTGTAGGGACAGGCGTCCCCGACTGTCCCTTCTCCGACATTCCGCCGCACATATTCTCTTTCACGCAAAGCAGCAAATGAATATGGTTAGGCATTATCACGTAATCCTCAATCGATAGGTGATCATAGAAATCATTCAATTGTCTGATGTATTTATCCGCGATCTCTCCGTATGTCGTTAATTCAAGGTGTACATTGTTTGTTTGAGGGTGAGGGCGCGGACAGTCGGGGACGCCTGTCTCCGCAATTGTCGATTGATCGCGGGTGGGGCGCGGACAGGGGCGCGGACAGTCGGGGACGCCTGTCCCTACAACGTTCGGTTCGTCGTTGTATCGGCACGGATCGTCGGGGATGCCTGTCCCTACAATGGTCGGTTGATCGCGGGTGGGGCGCGGACAGTCGGGGACGCCTGTCCCTACAATGTGAGACAGGACGCAGCGCCTGTCTTGGGTGCATATCGTTATAAAATACGCGCCGACGCTATTGTAATCAAAGCCCTGGCATCTCGGGGTCTTCCTTTTTTTCAATTCGCTCATTTTCATCACCCTCATACGTATACGAATGTATAACACGTAACTGTAGGGACAGGCGTCCCCGACTGTCCCTTCTCCAACCGTCCACCGCACATATCCTCCACAGTCATACTCAAAAATCGGCAGAAAGGTCTCCCCTTCTGCCGGTTTCGTTTTTTACTTCTTCTCCGCCGCATCAAACTTAGCGATCGCGTCGTCAATCGACGCCAGCTGATCGACGAGCTTGACCCTCTTCGCCTTCTCGTTCTCGATGAGCTGCGCGGGAGCCTTCGCGACGAAGCCCTCGTTCGCGAGCTTCTTGTCCACGCGGTCTATCTCGGAGACGCACTTCTCGCGCTCCTTTGTCAGGCGCGCGCGCTCCTTCGCGAAATCGACCAGCTCTCCGAGCGGAATGAAGATGTTCGCGCCCGGCGCCACTATCTGCACAGCCGACTCATCGTCGCACTTCGGCGCGAAGATCACGTCCGACGCGCCCGCCAGCTTCACGAAGAATCTCGCGGTCTCGTCGTTATAGGTGTCGGTGCGCTCAGTCACGATGATCGTCTTCGCCCTCTTCGACGGAGCGACGCCCATCTCGAGACGGCGGTTCCTGATCTGCGTTATCGCGTCGATAAGCGACGCCATCTTCTCCTCGTCGGAGGCGAAATCATACCGCGCGTCAGCCTTCGGCCAGTCGGAAATCATGATCGACTCCTTGTCGCCCTTCTCACGCGGAAGCGCGAGGAATATTTCCTCGGTAATGAACGGCATGAACGGATGCAGGAGCTTCAGCGACGTCGTCAGCGCGTGGCAGAGCACCTTCTGCGCCGTCAGGTCTCCCTCGGACAGTCTCGGCTTGATAAGCTCGATGTACCAGTCGCAGAGCACATCCCAGACGAAATCGTAAATCTTCGCCAGCGCCACTCCGAGCTCGTACTTGTCAAGGTTAGCCGTAACTTCCGCGATAAGCGTGTTCAGCTTCGACATCACCCACTTGTCCTCGAGCGCCATATCGGCGGTGTCAGGCAGCTCGCACTCGGTTATCGTCAGGTTCATCATCGCGAATCTCGACGCGTTCCAGAGCTTGTTCGCGAAGTTTCTCGCCGCCTCGACCTTCTTGTCCGAGTAGCGCATATCGTTTCCGGGCGAGTTGCCGTTCACGAGAGCGTATCTGAGCGCGTCCGCGCCGTACTTCGAGATGATCTCAAGCGGATCGACGCCGTTTCCGAGCGACTTCGACATCTTTCTTCCCTGCTCGTCGCGCACGAGTCCGTGAATGAACACGTGATCGAACGGCACCTCGCCGGTGTGCTCGATCGCCGAGAAAATCATTCTCGCGACCCAGAAGAAGATGATATCATAGCCGGTGACAAGCACGTTCGTCGGATAGAAGTACTTCAGATCCTCGGTATTCTCAGGCCAGCCGAGCGTCGAGAACGGCCACAGAGCCGACGAGAACCATGTATCGAGCACATCCTCCTCCTGACGCATCTTCCCTCCGCACTTCGGGCAGGTGTGGACGTCCGTCTTCGAGACGACCATCTCGCCGCACTTATCGCAGTAATAAGCCGGAATCCTGTGTCCCCACCAGAGCTGACGCGAAATGCACCAGTCGTGGCAGTTCTCCATCCAGTTCGTGTAAATCTTCGTGAATCTCTCCGGCACAAACTGCGTCTTCCCCTCGAGCACGGCGTCGAGCGCGGGCTTCGCGAGGGGCTCCATTTTGACGAACCACTGATTCGAGGTCATCGGCTCGACGGTGTTGTGACATCTGTAGCAGGTGCCGACGTTGTGCTTGTGCGGCTCGATTCTGACGAGCCAGCCGCCCTCCTCGAGGTCGTGGACGATAGCTTTTCTCGCCTCGTAGCGGTCCATTCCGGCGTACTTGCCGCCGTTTTCGTTGATGGTTCCGTCGCCGTTCATAATGAGGATGAACGGGAGATCGTGGCGCTTTCCGACCTCGAAGTCGTTCGGGTCGTGCGCGGGGGTTATTTTGACGCAGCCGGTTCCGTAGTCCTTGTCGGCGTGCTCGTCGGCGATGAGCGGAATCTCGCGGTTGACGAGCGGGATTCTGAGCATCTTGCCGATCTTGTCCTTGTATCTCTCGTCGTCCGGGTTGACCGCGACCGCCGTGTCTCCGAGCATCGTCTCAGGACGCGTCGTCGCGATGACGACCTCTCCGGAGCCGTCCGCGAACGGGTAGCGGATATGCCAGAAATGTCCGTCCTGCTCGGTGTACTCGACCTCCGCGTCTGAGAGGGCGGTCTTGCAGTGCGGGCACCAGTTGATGATGCGGTTGCCGCGGTAAATCAGCCCCTTGTTGTAGAGGTTGACGAAAACCTCCCTGACCGCCTTCGAGCAGCCCTCGTCCATCGTGAATCTCTCGCGGGTCCAGTCGCAGGAGGAGCCGAGCTTCTTGAGCTGGGAGATGATGCGGTCGCCGTACTGTTTTTTCCAGTCCCAGACGCGCTCGAGGAACTTCTCGCGTCCGAGGTCGTAGCGGGTCAGACCCTCGTTCTTGCGGAGGTTCTCCTCGACCTTTATCTGGGTCGCGATTCCCGCGTGGTCGGTTCCGGGAACCCAAAGCGCGGAGAAGCCCTGCATACGCTTGTAGCGGATGAGGATGTCCTGAAGCGTCTCGTCAAGCGCGTGCCCCATGTGGAGCTGTCCGGTGACGTTTGGGGGCGGAATAACGATGGTAAACGGTTTCTTTTCGGGGTCGCGCTCGGGCGTGAAATAGCCCTTCTCGCACCATCCGGCGTAGATACGGTCCTCGAATTCGGAGGGCGCGTAGTTCTTTGGCAGATTGATTTCGGTGTTCATTCTGTACTCCTTTTACTTCGGTGAAATAAACGACAGAAAGCCCTGACGGACTTCTGCCCGTCAGGGCGTGTTAACGCGGTACCACCTGACATTATACTCGACGGAAAGCAGTCACTTTCCCCTCTCTGTAACGTGAGAAACACGGCTGAAATTACTTTCCGCGGCAGTTGAGTCAAGCGGGGTTCACGTCAGCGGCTCAGGGACTACTTCGCTCCGCTCTGACGACCGCCTTCACAGCTGATCGGCGGCTCTCTGTGCGTCGGGGCGCGGGGGTACTCCTTCCCGTCGTTGCCTTTGATATAATTATAGTATAGCATATTTTCGCGGGGTTGTCAAGAGGGGGACGGGAATTTTTACGTGGAAACATGGGGGAAAGGCAGATAATCATAACCTGCTTCATTTCGCGAGCTCCTCATACACCTTCCGGTTCCGCCCGATCAGCCTCTCCGATATTTCCATGACCTCGTCGTCATCGGCGAAGTACAAAGTTTCCGCGCTTGTTTTTGATTCCCGTCCGATACGTTGATTCGTCTCCTCAGCCGAGAGCCTCCAGATAATCATGGTTTCAGACCTGCGGCTGTCCATTATTGCCCTTTTCGAAGTTCTTCAGCATAGCGGGGTCGAAAAGCCCGGACGCGATGAGTTCGTTCATGAGTTCTTTGCGTCCTTGATTATTTCCTTCTTTAACCCACGAATCCCTCAGCGTAGCGTCGTCATGCAGCGAATCCTCGTATCTCTCAATACGTCGGCGCTCCTTCTCGTCCGCCGAGAGCTTGCGGATGATCATTGTCGCCTTTTTTATCTCGGGTTCTTTTGTGGTTTTGTCAATCATATTGAGTTCCTCCTCACTTTCGGAATTGATGAATTTCAGCCACAGCCAGCGCGGGTCGTCATCTTCGAGCTGTCTTCCGAGCTTCGGAAGCTCGTAGAAATACATTTTCAGACGATCCGTCAGCAGCTCGCGGCGATTCCTCTCGTACAGCCCGAATTCCGAGCAGTATTCTTCGCAGTCAAACATATTGAATCCCAGAATATTTATCGAAATGCACTCGCGGGTCCTGCCGTAGCCGTCGCCGGATTTCAGCGAACCGGTATACATCCGCGCCCAGTAGAAGAGAGATCTCTCGCCGAAATACTCCTCCGGCTTCACCTGCAATTCAATATTCACTATCTTCCCGTCGATCGTGACCTTCAGGTCGAGCCGGCAGAGCTTTCCGCGCTCCTCCTCGGGCTGTTCCTCGGGATCTTCGACTATTATCGTACCGATTTCCCCGCGCTTTATCAGCAGCATATCGGCGAGGAACCCGCGCAGAATGTCCTCGTTCTCCTTCGTCGCGAAGACCAGCTTGAAGACTATATCGAGCTTCGGTTTGACAGTTCTCATGTTCTGCCTCCGTTTTGCGTCTTTGTATCTTTATTATATCACACCACATCGCAAATTGCAATACCAAAATGTAAAAAAAGACGGAGAAGCCAAGCTCCCCCGCCGTTTTTCACTTCT
>URCP01000039.1 GCA_900546315.1 uncultured Eubacteriales bacterium | reverse complement strand
CCGGTATTGAAATGCTCCATTATAAACCAAAGACTCGTGGCAGCTGGATACTTTAGTATCCGGAGCTGCTACGAGTCTTTGCACTTATGCGGCTGAACCGCCGTGTACCGGTCGGTACGCACGGTGGTGTGAGAGGTCGGCTCTGGGTTTGGAGAGCCTCCTATTCGATTGTTCAAATCGTGCTTATCCGAAAAAATTAACAGAATCTATAAGAAAGCGTTATGCCGGTGTGATATAATTAAATTCAGGATACTCCCATATCCGACACAAAATATGAAAAAATGAACTATGAAAGGGATAGTTGGCGTATGAAAAAAACGTTTGTCACAAAGGAACAGCTCGAGAAGATCGCGGAGATCTACCCGACGCCGTTCCACATATACGATGAAAAGGGAATACGTGAGAGGGCGCGCGCGCTGAACACCGCCTTCGCGTGGAACAAGGGATTCAGGGAGTATTTCGCCGTCAAGGCGACGCCGAACCCGGTCATACTCGATATTCTGAAGCAGGAGGGCTGCGGGGTCGACTGCTCGTCGCTCACCGAGCTCATGATGAGCGACAGAGTCGGATTCAAAGGCGAGGAGATAATGTTCTCGTCGAACGCTACGCCGGCTGAGGATTTTATCGAGGCGAGACGTCTCGGGGCGATCATCAACCTTGACGATTTCACTCATATAGATTTTCTTGAGAAGGTCACGGGTTCGATACCGGAGACTATCTGCTGCCGCTACAATCCCGGAGGAGACTTCCGCATCAGCACACAGATAATGGGCAGTCCGAGCGAGGCGAAATACGGCATGACCGACGAGCAGATCCTCGAGGCTTACCGAATCCTGAAAAAAAAGGGCGCGAAGCGTTTCGGCATCCACGCGTTTCTCTCGAGCAACAACACGAACAATGAGTATTATCCGACACTCGCCGGAGTGCTTTTTAAGCTTGCGGTCAGAATAAAGAAGGAGACCGGCGTGTCGCTCTCGTTCATAAACCTTTCCGGCGGCGTCGGCATACCATATCTTCCGGACGCGGAACCGGCTGATATCGCCGTCATCGGAGAGGGCGTCAGACGCGTATATGAGGAGATACTCGTTCCGGAGGAACTTGGGGACATTTCGCTCTTCACCGAGCTCGGACGCTGGATGCTCGGTCCGAACGGAATGCTCGTCACGCGCGCTATCCATGAGAAGCACATCTATAAAGAATATATAGGCTGCGACGCCTGCGCCGCGAATCTCATGCGCCCGGCGATCTACGGCGCTTATCACCACATAACGGTCATGGGCAAGGAGGACGCTCCCTGCGACCATATGTATGACGTCACCGGCGGTCTCTGCGAGAATAACGACAAGTTCGCCGTTGACAGGATGCTCCCGAAGATAGATATCGGTGACCTGCTCGCGATACATGACGCTGGCGCGCACGGATTTTCGATGGGATATAACTACAACGGAAAACTCCGCAGCGCGGAGATACTGCTCCGTGAGGACGGCTCGACAGAGCTCATCCGCCGCGCCGAGACGCCGGACGATTACTTCGCGACGCTTAGGGTCACAAAATTTTTTGAATAAATTCCGGAAAAATTCGTCTATGTGGTTGAAATCCGGGACGATGTGTGGTATAATATAGGTAAACTGCGGACCGGTTCCGCGGTGACCTGTGGAGACCCCGGCTTATACGGTGTTTCCATGAATAAAAAATAATTTTTGGAGGATACATAGTTATGGCACTTCCTGTAGCACTTCAGCTTTACTCCATCCGCGACGAGATGGCAAAGGACATGAGAGAGGCTCTTATCAAGGTCATGTCGATGGGATATGACGGAGTCGAGTTCGCCGGTCTTTACGGACACAGCGCGTCCGAGATCAAGGCGCTCTGCGCTGAGCTCGGTCTCAACCCGATCTCCGCTCATGTGCCGATCGACGATATGGTGAAGGACCCCGAGGGCGTCGTCTCCACCTACGCCGAGATCGGATGCAAGTATATAGTCGTTCCGTATGTCATCGAGGAGAGACGTCCGGGCGGCTCCAAGTTCGATCAGACCATCGAGGATATGAAGATGATCGGAGAGATCGCGAAGAAGCACGGCATGACCCTGCTTTATCACAACCACGACTTTGAGTTCGTGAAGATCGACGGCAAGTACGGTCTTGACCTTATTTACGAGAGAGTTCCGGCAAGTCTTCTCGAGACCGAGATCGACACCTGCTGGGCAAACGTCGGCGGTGAGAACCCGTCGAAGTATGTCCTGAAGTACACCGGACGCGCGCCGGTTGTCCACCTCAAGGATTTCGCGGGCAGCAAGTCCGAGAATATGTATGAGCTCATCGGCATCGACAAGAAGGTCGAGCATACCAACACCTTCGAGTTCAGACCGGTCGGCTTCGGCAATCAGAACATCCCGGACATTCTCGCCGCTTCCGAGAAGGCGGGCGCCGGCTGGGTCGTCGTCGAGCAGGATCAGCCGTCTATGGGCAAGACTCCGCTTGAGTGCGCGAAGATGAGCCGCGATTACCTGAAGCTCCTTGGGTGGTAAGTTTTCCGGATTTCTTATCTGTTCGGATTTCGACGGGACGCTGACGTGTGACGGGAGAACCGTGCCGCGCGCGAATCTTGAGGCGATAGAGCGCTTCGAGAGCGAGGGCGGTCTCTTCACCGTGGCGTCCGGTCGATTTCCGGGACAGATTGCGGCGATACCGGATTTGTGTATCAATACCTTTGCCGTTGCGGTGAACGGCAGCGTTATCGCGGATATCAGAGAGAGACCGCCGCGCCTTCTCTGGACGTCGGAGGTCGACCGGGAGGTCGTGCGGCGTCTCGGGGAGAAGTTCGATGAGATGGCGGATATCGACGCGCTCATCATCCATTCGGCGGAGGATTCCGTAACCCTGCGGCACGGCGCGCCGGAAAACCCGGAGCTTATGCGGAGGGCGCTCTCGCGTCCGGTTTATAAGTTCATACTCATGCGGGATCCGGTGATAACGCCTGAAATAAGGGAGTACGCCATGCGTGAGTTCCCGGAGGTCGAGTTTGAGCAGAGCTGGCCCGCGGGACTTGAGGGACGCCCGAAGAACGCCGGGAAGGGAAACGCCGTCGCAAAGCTCGCGTGGCTCCTCGGCGGTCGGGAAAAGATACACACCGTAATAGCTGTAGGCGACTATGAGAACGATATCTCAATGATAAAATACGCCGACATAGGCTACGCGACCGCGAACGCCGCGGAGAACGTCAAGGCGGCGGCGGACCGCGTCACGGTATCGAACCGCGACGGCGCAATCGCTGCTATAATAAAAGATCTTGGCTGATGAAATCCGGAGCCGTCTGGCACGGCTCCGGTATTTTTTAATGAAATCCCGTGGGACGTCACGGGATGAAAGGTAATTAATATGAGAATCAAATACCTGTACAAGGACGGAAAGAAAAAGGCTCTCACGATGAGCTACGACGACTGCGCGGTACATGACCGTCGGCTTGTCGAAATATTCAATAAATATCACATAAAGGGAACATTCCATCTTATTTCCGAGAGGATGATGCACGAGAACTCGGAGATAAAGCTCTCTGATATCCCGGTTCTTTATGCCGGGCATGAGGTTTCCTGCCATTCGCTCACTCACCCGTTCT
Organism: uncultured Eubacteriales bacterium; assembly: GCA_900546315.1. Classification (GTDB taxonomy): domain Bacteria; phylum Bacillota; class Clostridia; order Oscillospirales; family CAG-272; genus Flemingiibacterium. The sequence continues at coordinate 19,880 of URCP01000039.1, read as the reverse complement.
TCGATCAGATACCGAAGGAGGAGCTTCTTCATGAGATGCTCGAGGACAAGCTGACTCTTGAGAAGGCGTGCGGGTATCCTGTGCGTGGTATGTCCTACCCGAACGGAATCATAACCGAGGACGTGCTGAACTGCCTGAGGGTGCTTGGCTTCAAGTACGGGCGCTCGACGATTTCGACGAACGGATTCAAGCTCCCGGCTGACTTCATGCAGTGGACCCCGACCTGCCACCATAGTGGAAATATAATCGGAAAGATCGATGAGTTCAGGAACGCGTACTACGCGCTCCCGCTGTTCTACATCTGGGGTCACAGCTTCGAGCTGCCGAGAAACACGCCCACGAGCAGCTGGGAGATGATGGAGGAGTTCTGCGATAAATTCACCGCTACTTTTGAGGATACTGTCTGGTACGCGACGAATATCGAGATCTATGATTATGTGACCGCGCTGAGAGCGCTTGAACTCTCCGCTGACCGCACGATGGTGCTGAACAACTCGGCGATGAGCGTATGGCTCGAGGTCGACGGCACTCCGGTCGAGATAAAGCCGGGGCTGACCCGCCTCGTCTGAGCTTAAAATAAAATACAGAACCGCGTCGGGCGTACATCCGGCGCGGCTTTGTGTTTATTCAGCTAACTTCTTCAGCTTTTTCGGAGCTGAGCCCGACAACGGCGTCTACCGGCGCGGCGAAGGCAATTCCCTGAGCGGGGGTCCCGAGTCCGGCGCCCTTGTAGAGGGCGTGCAGGACAGTGTCGCGTATCTCGCTCTTCACGAGGATGAGAACCATTTCCTTTTCAGGCTGGATCGAGATGTTGAAGAATTTCTCGGCTTCCTTGTCCGCTGTTCCGCGGGCGTTGATTACTGTTCCTCCGCGTGCCCCCGCGGCCTTCGCGGCGTCCATCACCGCCTCGCTGAAGCCGTTGTTCACTATGCAGACTATCATTTCGTGGGTGTGTTCCATTTCGTTCCGACTCCTTGTCTGTTATTGCTGAGGAAGCGATAGAGCGCGACGCCTATCGTGCTTGTGAGCGGTATCGTCCACGCTATTCCGCTGCCGCCGCGTATGGTTCTGAATTTGTTTGAGAGTGCGTCGAGAGCTTCCCCCGCGCGATCCTCGCGTATGACGCCGAGGATAACCGCTTTTCCGGTGTCCTCGAGTCCGAGAAGCTGTAATGTCTCGGTGCTGGCGGTTCCGTGCGCCATTGTCACCGCCTGCATATTGACTTCAAAGTCCTGAAGAAAGTCGGTATAGAACTCGACCTTGTCGCGGTTGACGATGAGCATTATCAGCTTCAGTTTATGCGGCGCCGAGCTTGCGCCGAACCTTATTTTTCCCTGTGTATTGTCCATTCCGGCCCTCCGCTCTAAATGAATTCTATGATCTGCTCGTCGTCCGCCTCAAGCATACGACGGACCGCGATGCGCTCCGCGAGCTTTTTCTTCATGACAGCCTTGAAGCCGAGGAGCTGTATCGTGATGAGCGGCGTCATGGCGACCATCGCGACGATACCGAACGCGAGTGTCAGTACTGACTCAGCGCCGCTGACCGTCACGCAGGCTCCGACCGCGAGCGGAAGGATGAACGTCGAGGTGAGCGGTCCGGAAGCGACTCCGCCCGAGTCAAAGGCTATAGCGGTATATATACCCGGAACGAAGAATGAAAGACCAAGCGAGATGAAGTAGCCCGGAATGAGATAATAGAGAATGTTGAATCCGAGAATGATCCGGAGCATCGAGAGCCCGATCGAGAACCCGACGCCGACCGACAGCGCGATCATCATCGAGCTTTTCGAGACGGTGCCTCCTGTTATTTCCTCAACCTGATTGTTGAGCACATGGACTGCCGGCTCAGCCAGGACGACTACGAGACCGATAATGAATCCGAACACGACGAGAAGAAATTCGTTGTTCCCGGCGATCTCGACGCCGAGTCTGTATCCGACCGGCATGAATCCGATTGTCGCGGCGGACAGGAACACGACGAGACCGAGATATGTGTAGACAATTCCGACGGCGATCCTTTTCAGGGTCTTTTTCGGCAGCTTCAGGTACAGACACTGGAGGATGATGAAAAAGACGACGATGAGCCCGAGAGCGATCCCGACCTCCTTCACGATGCCCATGATAGTCGGAAGAAGCTCGCTTCCTATGTGTGCCTCGACCGAATAATCAGGAACGCTGTATGTAAGCTCGCCCTTGGCGCCGATTCCGAGCCCGAGAACCGCGAGTATCGGACCTATAGAGCACATCGCGATGAGACCGAAGCTGTTCTCACCGGCGTTTTTGCCGCCGATGGTTGACGCTATGCCGACGCCGAGCGCCATTATGAACGGAACCGTGATGGGACCGGTGGTCACTCCGCCGGAGTCGAAGGCAACCGCGAGAAATCCGCTGCTCCCGCTTATGACGACGAGCGACGCGAGCGCGAACATCAGCATATAGAAGAACATCAGAAGACTCGACAGATTTTTCCTGAACACTATCTTCAGAACGTTCAGCAGAAGAAATATGCCGACGCCGACGCCGACCGTCACGACGAGCGTCGTCTCGTTTATAACGTCTTTCACCTGTGAGGCGAGGACAGTGAGGTCTGGCTCCGCGATCGTGATGAACAGACCCATCAGAAAGCAGACGATGAGAAGGAGCGGAAGACTCCCCGATCTTGTGAGACCGGAGCCGATATGCTCGCCCATAGGCGTCATGGCGAGATCCGCGCCGAGGTTGAATAGTGCGATGCCCAAAATAAGCACCAGAGATGAGACGAGGAACACGATAAGCTCCGTGTCCGTCAGGCTGACAAGCGGTGTGAAGTACAATATCGCAACAATAAGCGATACCGGAAGAACGGATATCAGCGCCTCACGCAGCTTGACGCCGAGTGCCTTTGCCAAAAGAAATGCCCCCTTGTATTTTGTTTTTTATGGCGAAGTTTTGCTTCACCTATCATTATAATAATATCATATTTTAACAGTAATGGTGTTAATTCACGGTGAATATTGAGAAAATTTTATTTCCTCTGTGTGGGGAAATCCACACGGAGGAAAATAAATGTGGCATAATGGTCAAAATCTAAACTTATTAATATTGAAAAGAGTATAATATGCTGAAAAACCTATTGACATTTCCCGCGCGATGTGCTATAATATTTTTGTCGATACGCCGGACGGCGGTGACATTACTGGGTAGGTGACAACCATGTGCCCGGAAGATTCAGTGAAAGGTGTTATATTTTATGAAAAGATCAGCAATTATCAGAGTTCTGAGTCTCTCGCTCGCCTCGGCGATGTTGGTATCATTCGCCTCGGCGTGTGATAAATCATCCGGGGGGGGGGTACTCCCGACGACGGCACTGAGACTTCGATAGAGAGCGTCACGGAGACAGAGAAGCCCGGACCGGCGCTTGAGCGTGAGGACAACGGAGGCGCGGTGTTCACGACGTATTCCTCCGACAGGGACTTCTACAGGAACTATTTCTTCACGGACGAGCAGAACGGCGACGCCATGAACGACGCGCTGTATGACCGCGATAAGCTCGTCGAGGACTATCTCGGCGTGAAGATCAAACATATCCTGAACGGGACGATCACCGATGTCATGCCGTCGGTGCAGAAAACGGTCATGTCGGGCGACGACGCGCTCCAGCTCGCCCTGACCCACAGCTATGTAGGAGTCGCGGAAATGGCGACGAAAGGGTACCTTTACGACTGGAACAACCTCAGATACTGTGACTACACACAGAAGTGGTGGAATCAGGACTGTATCGAGAATCTGACGGTCAACGGGAAGAATTACTATATGGTTTCTGATTTCGTTGTTCCGGATATGAACTGCATACTGTTCAACAAGCAGATGATCGACGAGTTCTCACTTGAGAATCCGTACACTCTTGTTGACGACGGCAAGTGGACGCTCGATAAGCTGTCGGAGATGGCGTCGAAGGTCACGAGCGATATAAACGGAGACGGTGTGTTTGATATCAATGACCGCTATGGTCTCGCGTCCCCTGACGATTGGTACTGGTGCAGTTTTCTTCATTCGAGTGGGATAAAGGTTGTCAGCCGGAATGACAATGGAAACTACGAGCTGTCAATCGGCGGTGAGCGCGCTGTGTCGATGGTTGAAAAGCTCGATAAGCTTGTTAACAGATCGGGAGATACCTTCCTTTACAGCCATCTGTACGAGACGGACGGAACCGAGACGCTGCGGATATCAACCGGGCGCTGTCTGTTCCAGGTTGAGGCGATATTCCTCATGAACACACTGCGCGATTCAACGGTCGAGTACGGCATACTTCCGTACCCGAAGCTCGATGAGACGCAGGCAGATTATTATTCTACCGACTGGAGCGGTCTCATGTGCATACCGAAAACGGTCGGTAATCCGGATCTTGTCTCCAAGGTGTGCGAGCTGCTCGCGTATTACAGCGGCGACACGGCGCTTCCGGCGTTCTATGATCTTGTTCTCGGTGAGAAGCTGTCGCGTGACGAGGATTCAAAGCGGATGCTCGACGTTATCTTCGGAAGCCGTATATATGATGTCGGCATGAGCTATTTCGGCGGTCAGCCGAACTGCGGCAGTCTTTTCTATACACCGTCAAATCTTGTCATAAAGAAAAAGAGCGCTGATTTCGCGTCGTATTACGCGGGCTGTGAAAAGGGCGCACAGAAAGAGATCGAAAAATTCGAGAAGGCAATCGCCGAACTTGAATGATACAAAAAGGAGATACTATCATGAAAAAAACAATCCTCATCCTCGTAGACGGAATGCGTCCGGACGCGGTCTTACAGACCGGGCACAAGGTCGTCGATGAGCTGAAAGCTCACTCTGTCTACACACTGGGAGCACAGACGGTCATGCCGTCGGTCACGCTTCCGTGTCATATGTCGCTCTTTCACAGCGTTACGCCGCAGAGACACGGCATACTGTCGAATACATACGTGCCGCAGGTGAGACCTGTCCGCGGGCTCTGTGAGGTTCTGTCGGCGGCGGACAAGAAGTGCGCGTTCTTCTTCAATTGGGAGGAGCTTCGCGACCTTTCGAGACCCGGCTCGCTCGCGTATTCGAAGTTCATTTCCGGGCGTTACGGCTACGAGGCGTCGAATGAGGCTCTGACTGATGACGCAATTGCATACGTGAACGCTGAGAAACCTGATTTCGCGTTCCTGTATCTCGGCTTCGTCGATGAGGCGGGACACGGACACGGCTGGATGGGCGAGGAGTATATGTACTCGGTGAAAGAGAGCCTTGACTGCATAGAGCGCGTGATGAACTCTGTCCCGGAGGATTACACGATCATCATAACGGCGGATCACGGCGGACACGACCGCTCGCACGGCTCGGATATGCCGGAGGACATGACGATCCCGCTGTTCGTCTACGACCGCGCGCGAGAGGGAGGGGAACTCGCGGATGCGAACATCATGGACATCGCCCCGACGATAACCGCTCTCGCCGGTGTCTCGCCCGACAGAGACTGGGAAGGTCGCGATCTTCTCGCCTGAATAAAGAAAACTGACGCGCCATAAAACGCGTCAGTTTTGATCTGCTCAGTCGATGAAGTCCCCGAACGTCAGCAGCATCGGGTAATCCTTCGCCGGTATGTTCTTGATGATTATGCCGGAGCCGGACTTTTCGGCATGGTCCGAAATGTCATATATCGTCCCATCCATCAGGTCGACGAGAGACATCTTTTCCGGAAGTCCCGCCGCGCGGAAGCTCACCGTCGTTTCGATCGTCGTTGTCAGAAGCGGCGTCGGCGCCCAGTAAGCGAGCGCGTAGGAGCCGCCGGGCTTCCTGAATCCATGAAGAGAGAGCGTGTCAGCGTAATCGTTCCCAAGAAGGCTGGCTGATGGTCTGATGACGCGGACAATCGGCAGGTCGCACGGTTCCGGGTCTTCCGCGAACACGGAGCAGAGATTCTGGTAAGCGTAGTACGATGGCTTCGGTGAATACTCACCGGATGAGAACCCGTTCTCGTCGAAGTCCGCGCCGAGGATTCCGAAATAGCCGTAATCGAGATAAGACGTCTTGTCCCCGACCTTTCCGTTCAGAGCCTCGATCATGTCCATACAGGAGAAGTAGGAGGAGAAAAGCACATCGGTAGAGAGATCCGCGACCGCGTGTCTCAGACACTGCTTAGCCTGCCTTTCCGGCGTCCACGCGCCGCCCGCGAGAGCGCCGCAGCCGTCGCTTCTCGACTGTGATCCGGACTCTCCCTGTATCAGCCGTATTTTCGGGTCGTGCAGGTGTATGAGAGCCTCGAGAGCCGGGACATGGGTGTAGAGCGCTGTCTCGTCAGCCGTGTATTCATGGAATGTGACAGCGTCGACGCTGCCTGCCATCCCGGCGGACAGAGCGGTATCCATGTATGAGAGATCCCAGATCATGCAGACCGATCCGCCGATTATGAACGCGTCATCAGACACCTCGCGTATAGCCTTCGCGGTGTCGTGCGCGAACCTGCCGTATTCCTCGGCGCTGACACCGTGCTTCCAGCACCACTTTCCGTCCGGCTCGTTCCAGATCTCATAGTGTGTCACCCTGCCGGCAAAGTGTCTGACTGTCGCGCGGACATAGTTTGCCCACGCGGTCTTTTCCTCGTCGGTGAATATCGGAGGGCAGCCGACGGCGCCGAACACCTGCTTTGCCGACTCGGTATAAAGGTCGTTGCCGTAACAGAGACAAATCCACGGGCGCATACCGCGCGCGATGAGCTCGTCGACCACGCGGTCGAGCCACGCGAAGTTGTATACGCCCTTTTCGCGCTCTGTGCGCTGCCAGCCGGACTGAAGCCTTACCCACTTGACGCCGACGAGCGCGAGCTTGTCATACGCCTTCTCCGGGTCGAATACGTCGCGGTCGAGCTTTTCGAAGCCGATTCCGAGGCGGGAGCTCTTTATATCGAGCGAGCGTTTCGGGATTATCTTTCCGATGGGGGTTATAGATGCCATAATCTGATAGTTCCTTTCACGATAATTTACGGTAAATCCATTATACCATGTTATCGTAAAAAGTCAAGGGCTTTTTTGCGGATTCACAAAAAAACGGTGATCGCCGGGGGGACGGTCACTGTTTTTTTATTTTCAGAATTTCACGTAAGCGAATCTTATCGCTTTATCGATCCACTCGGAGACCTCATGCGGTGTCGTGTAGTCGAATTGTCCGGTGACGCAGGAGCCGAGGCAGAGACCGTGGTCGCCGTGCAGATAAACATGAACCTCGCACGGAATTCTCCGCTCGGCGAGCGCGAGCGCGAAGCTGTACGAGTTGACCGGCGGAACTCCGCCGTCCTCGCTCGTGTGCCAGATGAAGGTCGGCGGGGTCTCGTCGTCGATCTGCTTGTCGGTAGAGAGGAAGTCGAGGAGCGCGCTGTCGCTCATGCGGTCCTCACCGAGGAGGTTGATGAACGAGCCCATATGCGCGAACTTTGAATAGGAGCGGATGACCGGATAGCAGAGTATCATCTTGTCCGGGCGATAGACGCGCGCGTCGACGTCGTTCATGCCCTCTTTTTCGAAATACTCCTGGAACTTGTTCCAGAGCGTTCCGGTGCAGGAGCAGAGATGTCCTCCGGCGGAGAAGCCGGTCGTCGCGATGTTGTGCGGGTCGATGCCGAAGCGCTCTGCGTTCTCTCTGACATAGCGTATCGCCTTGAACGCCTCGAGCTGCGGGATCGGGAAACGCACCGGCGCGCAGCTGTAGTCAAGGACGAACGCGCAGATGCCGTCAGCCACATATTTGAGCGCGATCGGCTCTGCCTCGCCGTGATAGGTTATGCTGTATCCTCCGCCGGGGAAGATGATGACGGCGGGACGGTTTCCCGCGTACTTCGGTACTCCGCCGAGATCCGGAATGTAGCAGCGGAGCGGGACGGTTATGCCCTGAACGGTGATGTTTTCGGTAAAGAAAGTCATAGTATGGTTTCCTCCGTGAATTTTGTCAGTCTTTGAGACTGTAGAATCTCATCGAGTTCTCATATGCCATGCGGCAGAACTCCTCCGGTCCGAGCCCGTACAGTTCCGCCGCTTTGAGCGCGGTGTATTCCATCAGACCGGAATGGTTAATCTTCCCCCTGAACGGCACCGGCGCGAGGTACGGGCAGTCGGTCTCGATCATGACCCGGTCGAGCGGCACCGTCGGCACTATCTCCGCCAGCCGCGACGCGTTCTTGAAAGTTATGACGCCGGAGAATGAGATGTACCAGCCGCGGTTCACGAGCTGTCTCGCGATCTCGGCGCTCGCGGAAAAGCTGTGGAACACACCGGTGACGCGCGGGAAGTCATGCAGAATATCCATGATGTCCCCGTGCGCCTCGCGGTCGTGGATGATGACCGGCATACCGGTCTTCTCCGCGAGGGCAAGCTGACGGCGGAGCCACACCTTCTGCGTGTCCTTCGGCACGGTGTCCCAGTGGTAGTCGAGTCCGATCTCTCCGAGGGCGACGACCTTCGGGTGGGAGAGCTGTCTTTCGAGCTCTCCCATGACCGTTTCAATGTCGTCCTCCGGGTTTATATCTTCCGGGTGTATACCGACCGCGGCGTACATTCCGGGATATTTCTCCGCAAGGGCGATGGACTCGAGATTGGTCTCAGGTTTTGTCCCGGCGTTCACGATGTGCCGGATGTTCTGCGAGAACAGATCCTCAAGGATTCTGTCCCGGTCCTCGGTTTCGCTGCCCTCGTCGAATTTGTGGTCGTTGTAGTGCGCGTGGGTGTCAAACAGCGGAAAGTCGGTCGTTCGTCTGAACCCGGGCATTTATCTCACTCTCTCTCCGAGAGGGGTCTCGGGATCGAGGAATACCACCCTGACCTCTTCCTCTCCGGACGCGAGAAGCATTCCCTGGCTCTCGACGCCGCAGAGCTTCGCGGGCGCGAGATTCGCGACGACGATCAGCTTCTTGCCGACAAGATCCTCTGGCTTGTAGAACTTCGCGATGCCGGAGACGACCTGTCTCTTCTCGTATCCGAGATCTATCTGGAGTTTCAGCAGTTTCTTTGCTTTCGGCACAGGCTCGCATGAGATGACCTGAGCGGTTCTCAGCTCGACCTTCATGAAGTCGTCTATTCCGATCACCGCGCAGCCTTCCGGCTTTTCGGTCTTCTTTTCGGCGGCTTCCGCCTTTGCGGCTGCCTCGGCGCGCTCAGCCTCGATCTCGGCGAGGAGCTTTGCCTCATCTATTCTCGCGAAGAGCGGCTTTGCCTCGCCGACCGATTCGCCGGCCTTGAGCCCGCCGAACGCGGACGTGCTCTCGAGCGAGCGCTCGTGCGCGGCGAGCTGGTCGAGTATCGACGCGGAGGTCGTCGGCATGAACGGCTCGAGGAGTATCGCGCCGATTCTTATCGTCTCGAGAAGATTGTAGAGAACGGTTCCGAGACGCGGCAGAGTCTCCTCGCTCTTCGCGAGCACCCACGGAGTCGTCTCGTCAATATACTTGTTCGCGCGGCGGAAGAGCGCGAAGACCGCGTCGCTCGCGTCCGCGATGTGGAAGGAGTCCATGTTGTCGCTGACAGCCTTGCAGGCGTCGGCGCAGGCGGATTTCAGTTCGGCGTCGAGCTTTTCGTCCTCGTCGGTCGTTCTGACAGGCGCCTGGATCACGCCGCCGAAATACTTGTGGGTCATCGCGATAGTGCGGTTGACGAGGTTTCCGAGATTGTTCGCGAGGTCGGAGTTGTAGCGGGTTATCATTTCCTCATACGTGATGCTTCCGTCGGAGGAATAAGGCATCTCGGAGAGGCAGTAGTGTCTCACGCCGTCGACTCCGAAGCGCTTTACGAGGTCGTCCGCGTAGATGACGTTTCCTCTTGACTTCGACATCTTGTCGGTGCCGAAGTTGAACCACGGATGCCCGAAGATCTTCTTCGGAAGCGGCAGACCGAGCGCCATCAGGAATATCGTCCAGTAGATCGAATGGAAGCGCATGATGTCCTTGCCGATGACATGGACGTCCGCGGGCCAGTACTTCTCGAAGCGCTCGTCGTGAACGAGGTTTCCATTGTCGTCGAACTTGAGTCCGACGCCGGTCGCGTAGTTGAACAGCGCGTCGAGCCAGACATAGATCACGTGCTTCTCGTCGAATGTGACCGGTATGCCCCACTTGAAGGAGGAGCGCGACACGCAGAGATCCTGAAGTCCGGGCTTTATGAAGTTGTTGATCATTTCCTTGCGTCTGAGCTCGGGCTCGATATAGTCTGGGTGCTCCTCGATGTATTTGAGAAGTCTGTCCTGATATTTGCTCATTCTGAAGAAGTACGCTTCTTCATTTGCCCTGACGACGGGGCGGCCGCAGTCCGGGCACTTTCCGTCGACAACCTGTGTCTCGGTGAAGAAGGACTCATCCGGCACGCAGTACCAGCCTTCATAGGAGCCCTTGTAGATGTCTCCCTGATCGTAGAGTTTCTTGAAAACCTTCTGAACGGTCTCGACGTGGTCTTCGTCGGTCGTGCGCATGAATTTGTCGTAGGACGCGCCTACGAGGTCCCAGATTCCCCTGATCTCGCCCGCGACGCCGTCGACGAATTCCTTCGGCGTGACGCCCTTTGCCTTTGCTTTGTCCTCGATCTTCATTCCGTGCTCGTCGGTGCCGGTCATGAAGAAGACGTCGTAGCCCTCCTGACGCTTGCGGCGCGCGACGGCGTCGGTCATGATGACCTCATAGGTGTTGCCGATGTGCGGCTTGCCGGACGCGTACGCGATCGCGGTCGTGATATAGAATTTTTCGTGGTTATGATTACAGCAGCTCATTTTACTCTCCTTTGCCCGAATGAGGGCGGTTGGCTGTCACAGAACCGGACGCATGGTGTCGGGTTCCGTGATATTTTATTTATTCGACGATTTTACCGCCGACGTATACTTGTTTGATATCGTGGTTTTCATCCGCGACTATGAAGTCCGCGCGGCGGCCGAATTCCAGCGAGCCGACCTCGTCGTCCGCCCCGACCATTTTCGCGGGATTGATTGTCGCGCAGGGGATGGCGTCCTCGATCGGGATTCCGGCGAACTTCGCGAGGTTGCGCATACCGGTGTAAAGGTCGATGATGCTTCCGGTGAGCGTTCCGTCGAGCAGATACGCCGCGCCGTTGCCGACCATGATCTCGGCGCCGCCCATAGTGTAGCGTCCCTCCGGGAGACCCGCGGACGGCGCGGAATCGGTGATGAGCACCAGCTTGTCCGGGCCTTTCGCCCTGTAGGTTGCCCTGACAACGACAGGATCGATATGCCGCCCGTCGCAGATGAGCTCGCAGTAAGCGTCAGACGCGAGCCCGACGCCGACGCACCCCGGCTCGCGGTGGGACATTGCGCTCATCGCATTGTAAAGATGCGTGAATCCGGTGACGCCCCATCCGAGCGCCTTTTCGCACTCCTCCGCGGTGGCGTTCGAGTGACCGATGCTGACCGTGACGCCCTCCGCGACGGCGCTCTTCACGAAGTTTTCGCCATTATTGAGCTCCGGCGCGCAGGTAAGGTGGAAACGCTTTCCGCCCTGTGACGCGAAGCGCTTCACGAGACCCGAGAACTCGTTCTGGTCGAGCGGCTTCAGGTAATCGGGGTTGTGCGCGCCTTTTTTCTTGACGTTCAGGTACCTTCCCTCGAGGTGCACTCCGATGACGCGCGCGCCGTCCATGCCGCCCGCCTGCATCTTCATAGCGCCCGCCGCGGCGTCAATCCCGGCTTCGAGACGGTCAAAGGGAACCGACATCATCGTTGGGAAGAAGGATGTGGTACCCGCTTTAGCGTAGGTTCTCGCCATCTTTATCATGTCCCCGGCGTCGACCTCGGTCGACTCAAAGCCGCCTCTGCCGTGTGTGTGAACGTCGACCATTCCCGGGATGACATAAGCTCCGCCGAGGTCAATATGTTCGGCGTCACGACCGGAAATTCCGCCGTTCATGACGATGAAGCCGTCACAGACCGTCAACTCTCCCGTCCTGAACGAGCGGGACGCGGTATCGTAAATCTTCGCGTTTTCAAAAATTATTCTATTCATTTTCTTTCTCCGAACAGGTCAGACCCGGCGCATCTCCCACGAGATTATTCCCGCCGCCATAGCGGCGTTGAGCGATTCGCAGCCGGGCGCCATTGGTATTATGACAGTTCCGCCACAGGCGTCGATAAGCTCGTCCGACAGCCCGTGCCCCTCATTTCCGATCACGAAGCAGACCCGCTCCGGGAGAGAGAACTCCCCGAGCCTCGCCGAGCCGTCCCTCAGCGCTGCTGCGAAGACCTCAGTCCCGCCGCGTCTCAGCGCCGTGACAAGCCGGACGTCGCTTCCGACCACCGTTATTTTCTGTCTGAGCGCCATTCCCATAGACGCGCGCATGGTTTTCGGCGAGAATATATCCGCGCAGTCGGCGCTCAGATAAACCCTGTCGAGCCCCATCGCGCAGGCGGAGCGTATTATCGTGCCGACGTTCCCCGGGTCGCGTATCGACGACAGCAGGAGAACCCTGTGATCCATGGCTCCGTCCGGACAATCAGTGAATGTGATATTCGTCACGCCGTCCATGCGTATGAACGCCGCGATTCCCTGAGGCGCCTTCTCGTCGGTCAGCTTCGCGAGGACCTCATCTGTTACCGTATACAGCCGATCATCGGGAATCTCCTTTAGAAATCCGGACGCGCTCATATCATCCGTCACGAAGACATATTCCGGAAGTACCCCGTTCATCAGCGCCTCAGAGATGAGCTTCACGCCGTCGAGCCTGAAAAGCCCCTCCTCATCCCTGTGTTTTTTGTCCGAGAGCTTGGAGAGCCGCACGACAAGCGGATTCTGTCTCGATGTGATCTTTGTCTGCATATGAATTCTCCGGTCAAGGATGTGTTGAAAGCGTCCGCCGCCCGTACATCATTGACCCACAGGTAAGAAAAAAACCGGAAAGAGCCGGTTTTTTCGTTTATGTCTTATTTCGCGAGAGCTGCCTTTGCCTTCTCTGCGAGAGAAGCGAACGCGTCCTTATCGGAAACGGCGATCTCGGCGAGCATCTTGCGGTTAAGATCGATACCGGCGAGCTTGAGACCGTGCATAAGGGTGGAATAGTTCATGCCGCAGACCTTCGCCTGAGCCGAGATACGAGCGATCCAGAGCTGACGGAAGTCTCTCTTCTTCATCTTTCTTCCGGCGAAAGCGTAGTTGCCGCTCTTCATCACCTGTTCTTTGGCCATCTTGAAGTGCTTGGACTTGGCACCCCAGTAACCCTTTGCGGCCTTCAGAACTTTATTTCTTCTCTTGCGCGTCATCATAGCGCCCTTGATTCTTGCCATTTTATATATCCTCCGAATTAATCTTATTTTACCGACCGGCGAAATTCATCCGGTCACGACGTTTTTGGCGATAATCTTAAAATTATTCGCCGAGAAGTGCTCTGTAGTTCGAAGCCATAGCGTTCGAAAGATATGCGTTGCCGCGGAGCTGTCTCTTTCTCTTCGGCGCCTTGATGCCGAGCTTATGACGACGGTTGGTGTGGTTGAGCTTTACAAGACCGCTCTTGGTGGTCGAGAATCTCTTGGCTGTTGCCTTATGAGTCTTTATTTTTGCCATTTTAGTTTTCTCCTTCTGCTTTTTGCAAATTGTATGCCGCCCGGGCATCGGGCGGCGGTGGCATTGCTTCCGATGTGCTGTCAGCCGGTTTGAACGGCAAAGCAACGAATCACTTTGCGGGCTGCTTTGCAGGGCTGATGACCATGCTCATGAAGCGTCCCTCGAGCGCCGGACGTTTATCCACCGTTCCGACGTCAGAGCAAGCCTCCTCGAACTTCGCGAGTATATCGCGGCCGATCTCGAGATGGCTCATCTCGCGCCCCTTGAACTTGACGACGACCCTGACCTTGTTGCCGTCGCCGATGAAACGGTGCGCGTGCTTTACCTTGGTCTCAAAGTCGTGTGTGTCGATCCGGCAGGAGAGCTGTATCTCCTTCACCTCAACGACAGTCTGGCGCTTCTTTGCTTCCTTCTCCTTCTTGTCGCGCTCGAAACGGTACTTGCCGTAATCCATGATGCGGCAGACCGGCGGCTGCGCGGTGGGAGCGATCAGCACGAGGTCAAGATTCTTCTCGTAAGCCATAGCGAGCGCGGCGGACGAAGACATCACTCCGACCTGCTCACCGTTCTCACCTACGATGCGGACCTCCTTGGCTCTGATTTCCTCATTGATTTGCAGTTCTTTTGCGCTAATAGCGGACACCTCCAAATTTAACAAAAAAGATCGTGCGGACACTCCGCACGATCATACCGGACAAAGCCCGGAAAATACCTGATCTGTATCGACCGCTGTCATCAATCTGAGGCGGTGAGAACGGAGCGTTCTGCTTTGTTTTCATTGACTTTATTATTATACCACGCTTTCCCCGTTTTGTCAAGAGGTAAAGCCCTTTTTTTCGAAAAAATCATCTCAGAGCACAATATCCATGCGTCTCTTCTGCACCTTGAACCCGTGCTTCTCGTAAAACGCCCGCGCCGTGTTGTTGAACTCCCACACATCGAGGTCGACGCGGTCTATGCCGGTCTTCTTCGCGAAGTCGAGCACATACTCGAGTATCATCCCGCCGATGCCGGTTCCGCGTGTGTTCTCGTCGACGCAGACGTCCTCGATATGGAGCGTCTTCGCGTCGAGCAGCATCGTGCTGTCCTTTATCTTCCCGAGCACGCAGAACGCGTAGCCCATGACCTCTCCGTCGACGTCCGCGACGAATATCGGCGTCGCGTCGTCCGCGAACATCCGGACGAGCTCGTCTTCCGTGAATTTCGTTCCGTTCACGCGGAATATGTCCGGGCGTCCCTTCTGGTGGATCGCCTCCACCTCAGAGAGCAGCTTCAGTATCTTTTCGCAGTCGCCCGCGACCGCGCGTCTTATTATCGTTCCCATTTTAATTTAATCGACTTTCCTTTTTGATCGTGTTTTTCATGACGAATCCAGCCGTGAGGCAGGCGAGCAGATATCCGAGTAGGCTGTATACGATACTGCTCGGGTACGGCAGGATCAGCGTCACGGTCTCGCTCGTGTTCTGAGGCGCGCCGTATTCCGAGAGCAGGGATACCGTCTCCGTGACGTTCGAGAGTATGAAGCTGAGAAACACGACAAACGTTGACGCCGCGACGGCACGCGAATATGTACCCTTCAGTGAGAAAACTGCGAGCGTCTCCTCGCGTCCTTTCTTCACCGCTTTCCTGACGACCAGAAGAACAACAAGCAGCACCGCGAGCGTGCGGATGAGCTCATACAGCACGCTTACCCCGCTGAACAGCAGATACTGTGCCCCGAGCGCCGACGAGCCGTAGAATCCGAAGTCGACGGCTCCCGCGGCGATATACGTGAGCGGTATGCCGGCAAACGCCATTATCCTCGCCATGGCGCTCTTTTTAGTGGTTCTGTCCTTCGACTTCGAGGCGCATACCTCACAGGCGACGCAGGCGGACGAGACGAAGATGCAGGCGTAACTTATGAGCATTGATATGAAGGAAATTGCCGAGGACAAGCTGTCAGGATACGCGATGTCGCTCGAAACGATCGTGTTAAGCGCGCCGAGTATGACAGTGTTCAGGACCGGCAGGATGAGCGACGATACGGCGGCGGTCAGGGTAAGGTGTGTGTTTGGCTTTTCTTTCATTAATTCAGGTACCGTGGCGCGGCTGCCCGCGTTTCCTTTCCGGTGATGGACCCGCGGAGCGACGCGCGCCGCCCGCTGAATGCCTGTTTTTATTGTACCACAGACCGTGTAATCCCGTGTGACGTCAATATTTACTTACTGTTAATTCTTTACGCCATAAAAATTAAATTATTATACACGAACAATCGTTTGCAATTTGCGCGGATATGTGTTATAATAGTCTCAGGGAAGAGAAAGCCGACAGAACCGCGGCGCGGGAGCACTCCGCCGGAGCATAAAGATTTAAGGAGACCGATATGAACAACAAGAACAACAATACGTTGACAGAGCGCGAGCGTGAGATCTATGAGTATATAGTCAACGCTATCCGCAACGAGGGTTATTCGCCGAGCGTCCGGGACATATGCAATGCTCTCGGGATGAAGAGCACCTCGACCGTCCACACCTACCTTGAGCGCCTTGAGCGCAAGGGGGTCATACAGAAGGAATCCGGAAAGAGCCGCACGCTTCGCGTTGAGAACGAGACTGTCCGCGGCGCGCAGACCGTCCGTGTCCCGATCGTCGGGAAGGTCGCGGCGGGTATGCCTATTCTCGCAGTCGAGAATTATGAGGGATTTATAGATTTCCCGCGTCCGGGCGCGACCGTGTCCGGCAGTGATCTTTTCGCGCTGAGGATACAGGGCGAGAGCATGATCGAGGCGGGAATACTCGACGGGGACCTCATTATCGTCGAGAAGCGCACGATCGCCGAGGACGGGGAGATAATCGTCGCGCTTGTGGACGACGAGGCGACGGTGAAGACCTTCTATCGTGACGGTGACCGTTTCAGACTCCAGCCGGAGAATTCCTCGATGGAGCCTATATATGTGAGGGAGCTTGTGATCCTCGGCAAGGTCGTCGCCTGCATGAGGTTCTATAAATAATATAACATTTGGAGGTGCGCTGTGTCACTTCGGGAGAATCTTGAAAAGCTTCCGGTTGAGCACTGGAAGAACGAGCGCGTGAAGATAAAGCCGGTCCTGACTCAGGACGACCTGATATACGCGACATATGACTGTCAGCTGACCGACGAGCAGAAGGAGCTCGTCAATCCGGCGTGGTTTTCGATCGGCAGAGCTTATCTGTGCCGGGAGAACAATTATCCGTGTATTATTTACAATGAGAGCGATGAACCGATAGGGTTCATCAATTTCAGTAAATGGCTCGCCGAGGGTGAGGCTGTTTCGTGGAGCTACTACATCGACGTGAGACAGCAGGGAAAGGGCTACGGAAAGAGCGCCGCGCGGCTCGCGATAGATATCCTGAAAGCCGCGGAGCCCGGAGTCATGATAAAGCTGGCGGCTGAAACATTCAACACAAAAGCCCATGAGTTATATAAATCACTCGGATTCAGAGAGCTTGATGAGATGGACGGGGACGATTGCGTTTTCGGTCTATGATATCAGCTGAGAAAATACAGGACGCTGTCGTGCGTGAGCACGACAGCGCTTTTTCGTTAAGAATTCAGAGAATTATACAGATGAGTCCGCCGCTTCCTTCGTTGATTATCCGCGCGAGGGTCTCCGAGAGCTTCGCGCGCGCGTCCTCCGGCATATGACCGAGCTTTGTGTGGAGACCTTCGTTGACAAGCTCGTGCAGGGTCTTGCCGAACAGGTTCGAGCCCCAGATTTTTCTCGGATCCTCTTCGAATTCGTGGAGCATGTATTTCACGAGCTCTTCGGATTGCTGTTCTGTGCCGACCATCGGGCTTATCTCGGTTTCGATATCCGCTTTGATCATGTGTATGCTCGGTGCCGATGCGCGGAGTCTCACGCCGTATCCGCCGGACTGCTTGACGATCTCGGGCTCCTCGAGCTTCAGGTCGTCGATCTCGGGCATGACTATGCCGTAGCCCTTTTCTTCGACGTCCTTCAGAGCCTCGGCGACGCGGTCGTACTTCTTTTTCATCTCGGAGAGGTCGCGGAGCAGGGTGATGAGCTGGTCCTCGCCGGTTATCTCGAGACCGCAGAGCTCGCTTATCGTCTTGTAGTAAAGACCGTCCGCGAGCGCGATCGAGATGTCTGCGACGCCTTTCCCGAGGTCGATCCGGTCGATCTTCACCTCCGAAACAAGACTGCCGTCGCCGGTGTCCGGGAATATCTTCGATATTTCACCTATCTTTGAGATCTTTCTGGCGCGTTCCATCACGAAGTCGTCGAGCGCGGCTTTCAGCGGGTGTGTGCGCTCGAGTGCGTCGGTCCAGCCGGGGAGGGTTATCCTTATCCCGACGACCGGGAATTCGGTGAGAATGAGCCCGAGTATGTGCCGGATATCCTCGGCGTCGAGCTCGAGACAGTTCACGAGCGCGACAGGAGCCTGGTATTTCTCCTCGAGGCGCATCGCGAGGCTGACCGCGGCGTCGCTGCCCGGTTCGGCTGAGTTCAGGACTATCGCGAACGGCTTGTCGATCGCTTTTAGCTCCTTCACGACGCGTTCCTCGGCGTCGACATAGTTTTCTCTCGGGATGTCGCCGATTGTGCCGTCGGTCGTCACGAGAATCCCGACTGTCGAGTGCTCGTTTATGACCTTTTTGGTTCCGAGCTCGGCGGCTTCGGTGAACGGCATCGGGGCTTCCTGCCACGGCGTGTGGACCATGCGCGCGTGCCCGTCCTCGATGAGACCCATGGCGTCGGGGACTATGTATCCGACGCAGTCGACCATTTTGACTTTCATGACGGCGTTGTCGCCGAGGTCGATTTCGACCGCCTCGTCGGGGACGAATTTGGGTTCGGTCGTCATGACGGTCTTGCCGGCGGCGGACTGGGGCATCTCGTCCCGTGCCCGCGCGCGTTCGTTCTCGTCGCGGATGTTCGGTATTACGGCGGCCTCCATGAATTTCTTGATGAATGTGGACTTACCCGTGCGCACCGGGCCGATGACCCCGAGATAAAAGGTGTGCGAGGTGCGCTCGGCCAGATCCCTGTAAATCGAGGTATCAGCCATGATTTGATTATCTCCCTTCATATCGCTTTTTCATGATATTTATATTGGCGGGGGAGAAAAAATATGCGGGAGACAGGGTGGTCTTCCGCATACAAAATTATTTACTTATCGTAGTTTTCGAAGAATGCAATCACTTTTTCATTGTAATATGTCGTGATTTTCTTCTCGTTTGAAGCCCAGTAGGATTCAAAGATCGGTTTGTTCGCCGAGATCAGCGTCTGGAATATAAAGGAGGCGCCGTTCCACGCGTCATAAACGTAACCAAGGTCAAAGACGCGGGAGTTGACAATCATATCTATCATGGCAATCGATTCATCGTCACGGGTATACTTTGTTTTAAGCGCGGTTTCATAGTATGCCGGGACAACCTTCTTGTAGCTCTCAGCGGACAGCGCCTCGACTATAATGCCGGTGCGTTCCTTATCCGACGCGGTTTTCGGTACGCCGAGAATGTCATGGCTTCCGTCGACCATTGTGTGATAGCCATCCTGTGCCTCATCCCACTTTGGGTAAGGAATAATTCCGTAATCGTCTTCCATTGAGCGGAGATATTCGACCGAGTTTCCGATGGCGCCGTTGATGAATACTGCCTCATTATTTGTGAATTTTTCGAGCGCGAAGAATGAGCTGTACTCCGGTTCCTTTGAGTTTATGTAAATGCCCTGATTGTCGAAGTAGAACGAGCAGAGCTTCTCTATGAAGTCATTTGTCTTCGGTGAGTGATAAACGAGAGAGACGTCTCCGTTCGCGTCTTTTTCAAGCACGTGCCCTCCGAACGACCAGAGATAGGTGTTAAGCGATGAGCGTGCCGTGGATATGAAACCGTAGAGATCGGCACCGTTCGCGGTGTTGTCCGCGTCGAGGTCGGTGTAAATGTCTTTTGTCAGTGAGAGGACTTTATCTATAGTCCACTTTCCTTCGTTCACAATATCGTAGAGATCGGTGATTCCATAGTTTTCAGCGAGTCTCTTGTTGTAAAAGACGCAGTATGTGTTGGCAAGGGCGGACAGCGCAAAATCGCTTATGGCGAGAGGGCAGACATCATTTACAGACAGGTCATCCGTTGTTGATTTCGACCACCACGGTTTTGAAAAATCGATGTATGGTATGTCATACCAGTTCAGAAACATATCCTCGAGAGCGAGTGAGCCAAGGAAAACAACGTGTCCGCAGACAAGGTCGATGTCGTCATCGCCTGCCTGCACGGAGCTTGTTATTTTAGAACCGAGATTTCCGGGGTCTTCCATGAGAACGTTCAGTTTTATGCCGAAGCGATCCTCAACGGTTATGTTTCTGCGG
>URCP01000038.1 GCA_900546315.1 uncultured Eubacteriales bacterium | reverse complement strand
TGACGAGGTTCTTCTCCGTTATCCGGGAACTAAACTCGTGTGCGGCGACAAGGTTTACGCCATGATAAAGCAGTTCTTCGGCAGCGCCTATGAGGGACGCGTCATGACGATAAAAGAGGGCGGCGTCCTTGAGACCGGGCATCATTCGCTCACTTTCGTCGCGGCTCCTATGGTTCACTGGCCGGAGGTCATGGTCACGTTTGACACCGTCCGCGGGATACTCTTCTCCGCCGACGCGTTCGGAACCTTCGGAGCGACCAACGGCGCGCTCTTCGCCGACGAGGTCGATTTCATGAGAGATTACCTCGATGAGGCGAGACGTTACTACTGCAATATCGTCGGCAAATACGGCACGCAGGTTCAGGCGCTCCTGAAAAAGGCTTCCGGGCTCGACATAAAGATGATCTGCCCGCTCCACGGCTTTGTCTGGCGCGAAAAGCTCGGCGATTTCATCGACAAGTACGCGAAATGGTCGACTTACACTCCCGAGGAGAACGGCGTCGTCGTCACGTACGCCTCGGTCTACGGTCACACCGCCGCGGCGGCTGAGGCTCTGGCGATAAAGCTCCGTGAGCGCGGCGTCAGGACAGCAGTTTATGACGCTTCGGTGACTTCCGCGGACTATATTCTCGCCGCGGCGTTCAGGTACAGCCACCTTGTGTTCGCATCCGCGACCTACAACGCGGGAATATTCGTCAGAATGGACGATCTGCTCCGCGACATCGCCGCTCACGGGCTGAAGAACAGATACGTGTCCCTGATCGAGAACGGTTCCTGGGCGCCGACCGCGGGAAATCTGATGCGCGGAATCCTTGAGCCGCTCAAGGGCATGACCTTCATCGGCGATAAGCTGACAATCAGATCCTCGCTCACCCCGTCTCAGGAAGCTGACCTCGACGCACTCGCCGACGCGATCGCGGACTCCTTCCCGAAGCTAGAAATTCCGGAAGCTCCGGAAACGGCTCTCGACCCGAAAGCGTTCCACAAACTCTCCTACGGCCTCTACGCGATTTCGACAAAGGACGGTGCGAAGGACAACGCCTGCATCGTGAACACCGTAACCCAGCTCACCGACAACCCGAAACGCGTCACCGTCGCCGTCAATAACTCAAACCTGACCGCGGAAACGATAAAGAAGACCGGCGTCTTCAATGTCTCTGTCCTCACCGAATCGACCCCGTTCGACCTCATAAAGGATCTCGGCTTTGTCAGCGGCAGAGATCACGACAAGCTGAGCGGACGTTCCGACGTCGCCCGCACAGCGAACGGTCTCACGTACCTCACCGGAAACACCAACGCGGTTCTCTCGGCAAAGGTCATCTCCGCCGAGGACTATGGCACCCACACGCTGTTCACCGCCGAAGTGACCGCCGCCGAGATTCTCTCGGACGCGCCGTCCCTCACCTACGCTTATTACTACGAACACATAAAACCGAAGCCATCTGTCATCGAGGAAAAGAAGACCGGCTGGATCTGCAAGGTCTGCGGATACGTCTATGAAGGCGAAGAGCTCCCCGCGGACTTCATCTGCCCGCTCTGCAAGCACGGGGCCGAGGACTTCGAAAAAATCAGATAATTATGCGGGGGAGACCTTTTTCGGAGAAAAAGGTCTCCCCCGCGCCCCCTTCCTAAAAGCTTTATACATTAAGGGTATCGCAGGAAATGAAGACAGCGGACAGAGAAATAGACAGCGAAATATACTGATAATGCCGGGAATCCGGTAATACTCAGGTTTACGAAAGGTCTGATGTCTGATATGATGGCTTTCCTTATTCTGTTTATTCCGCTCGCCGGGACAACGCTCGGCGCGCTGCTTGTGTTTTTCATGAAAAAGAGCGGCAGACCGGGCGGGAGCATGATACTCACGGGGTTCGCCTCCGGGGTGATGCTCGCCGCCTCGGTCTGGTCGCTCATAATTCCGGCGATTGATATGTCTGACGGACGATGGCGGGAAGCGCTCATCGGGTTTTCAGCCGGCGTGCTCTTTCTGATTCTCACCGACAGGCTGTCCCCGGAGATACCGGACAATGACGAACCGCGCCGGAAAACGAGACTGCTCGCCGCCGCCGTGACGCTTCACAATATCCCGGAGGGAATGGCGGTGGGCGTCGCGCTCGCCGGAGCTCTGTCCGGGAATACCGGAATAACCTTCGCCGGGGCTTTTTCGCTGTCGCTCGGCATAGCGATACAGAACATTCCGGAGGGCGCGATAATCTCCATGCCGCTGGCGGGCGGAATGACGAGAAGAAAAGCGTTCGCGTGCGGCTTCCTGTCCGGCGTTCCCGAGCCGCTGGCGGGCGCGCTGACTCTCGTTCTGGTGTCGCAGATAACGGCGGCTCTGCCGTACCTGCTGGCGTTCGCGGCGGGAGCGATGTTCGCGGTGGTCGTGAAGGAGCTTGTTCCCGCGTCGGTGAGCGGCGCGCGCCCGTATGCCGGAACGCTCGGAGCCGCGGCGGGGTTCGCGGTGATGATGGTGCTTGACGTGGCGCTCGGGTGAGCGTCAATACTGTTTCGAGAATGTAAATTTCTTCCGGATTTCCGAATTCCTATTGACATTGTGGGAGAAAAGGTGTATAATTACTACTGAAACGGTGGGAGATAAGAAAAGTGTCGATCCGGAGCACGTTCCCCGGTTGGCGCATCGCTTCGTTTTCTGTTGTGATCCGCATAATTTTCCCCGTTTTCGCAAACCATAATCAAAGATGTGAATCACCTTCCCTTATAAAGCTTTAGAAAGAGGAAGGGGGTGCAGGGGGAGGGAGAAAACCTTTCTCGAAAGGTTTTCTCCCTCCCCCTGCGAAGCTAAGGAGGAAAACGTCATGATGATATCTTCGAAGGGCCGATACGCGCTTCGTGTCGCGCTTGACCTTGCGGAGCAGGACAGAGAGGAGTATATCAGTCTTAAGGATATAGCTGAGAGGCAGAATATTTCGAGGAAGTACCTTGAGGGGATCATGACTGAGCTTTCGAAGTGCGATATCGTTGAGAGCGCTATCGGTAAGACCGGAGGGTACAGGCTGCGGCGGTCGCCGGGGGAGTACCGGGTCGGGGATATCCTGCGGGCGGCTGAGGGGCAGCTGACTCCGGTGGCTTGTCTTTCCAAGGACGGGAAGAAGTGTGATACGGGAGAGTATTGTTCGTGTTATACGATGCCGTTCTGGAAGGGGCTGGAGGATCAGATCAACAGTTATATTGACAGTTATACGCTTGAGGACCTGCTCCGGTCGAAGCGTGAGGGCGCGGAAGGGTGCCCGGCGTGCTCGCACGGCTGATAAATGTGAATTACGGCGTTGTGCCGGTTAATATATTACTTTTTGAAAAGGAACATGGATTTTATGAAAAACGGCAGTTTGCTTGAAATAAATGGTCTGCGGGTTTCCGCGGGCGAGAAGGAGATACTTCGCGGGGTTGATCTTTCGATCGGACGCGATGAGACGCACGTGCTGATGGGTCCGAACGGAACCGGTAAGTCAACGCTCGGTTATGCTATCACCGGAAATCCGGCTTATACCGTGACTGAGGGTTCGATTGTGTTTGACGGGGAGGATATCACTTCTCTGCCGGTCAATGAGCGGGCGAAGAAGGGTATATTCCTTTCGTTCCAGAATCCGCTTGAGGTTCCGGGAGTCACGCTTTCGGCGTTCATCCGCAGCGCGCTCGAGCAGAAGAGCGGGTCGAGAATCCGTCTCTGGGACTTCAAGAAGAAGCTGAAGGAGACGATGAAGCTCCTCAATATGGACGAGTCCTACGCGGAGCGCGACCTCAACGTCGGCTTTTCCGGCGGCGAGAAGAAGAAGGCGGAGATACTTCAGATGCTGATGCTTGAGCCGAAGCTCGAGATCCTCGACGAGACAGACTCGGGGATGACGTCGACGCGGTGCGCACGGTGTCGCAGGGCGTGAGCCTGTACCGTGAGCGCAATCACGGGTCGCTGCTGATCATCACGCATTCGACGCGGATTCTCGAGGCGCTGACTGTCGACGCGGCGCACGTCATGGAGAACGGCGTCATCGTCAAGAACGGCGGAGCGTCGCTCGTCAACGAGATCAACGAGAAGGGCTTCTCGGACATAGACGCTCTCGGCAAGGAATAAGGTGCGCTCATGCAGGATAAAGAGATAAAAAGAGAAAAGACAGAGGTCGAGGATATCGACCGGTCGATATATGATATCCGCGACGAGGAGCACGACGCCTACCGCATGGAGGCGGGTCTGACTCCGGAGATAATAGACAAGCTCTCGAAGGAGAAGGGCGACCCGGTCTGGATGCAGCAGTTCAGGCTTCAGGCGCTCCAGATATACAACGAGATGAAGATCCCGGACTGGGGTCCGTCGATCGATGGTCTGGACATCGACCACATCGCGACTTATGTCCGCCCGAACACGAAGATGCAGAACGACTGGAAGAATGTCCCGCAGGATATAAAGGACACCTTCGACCGTCTCGGCATACCGGAGGCAGAGAGAAAGTCGCTCGCGGGCGTCGGCGCGCAGTATGACTCTGAGCTCGTTTACCACAACGTGAAGGAAGAGGTCGCGGCGCAGGGCGTCGTATACACCGACATGGAGAGCGCGATGAAGGGCGAGTACGCCGACATGGTGAGAAAGTACTTCATGAAGCTCGTGACGCCGAGAGACCATAAATTCGCGGCTCTGCACGGTGCTGTCTGGTCTGGCGGTTCGTTTGTCTACGTGCCGAAGGGCGTTCAGGTGTCGATTCCGCTCCAGTCGTATTTCAGACTCAACGCGAAGGGCGCTGGACAGTTTGAGCACACGCTGATAATCGTCGACGAGGGCGCGAGCCTGCATTTCATCGAGGGATGTTCCGCGCCGAAGTACAACGTCGCGAACCTTCACGCCGGATGCGTCGAGCTTTTCGTCAAGAAGAACGCGAAGCTCAGATATTCGACGATTGAGAACTGGTCGAAGAATATGTACAACCTCAACACGAAGCGCGCCATCTGCGAGGAGGGCGGCGTCATCGAGTGGGTCAGCGGTTCGTTCGGCTCGCACGTCGGATGTCTTTACCCGATGAGCGTGCTGAAGGGCGACAACTCCCGCATGGAGTTCACCGGAGTAACCTTCGCCGGAAAGGGTCAGAACCTCGACACCGGCGCGAAGGTGCTGCACATCGGAAAGAACACGTCGAGCTACATGAACACCCGCTCGATCAGCAAGAGCGGCGGCATCAGCACCTTCCGCTCGAGCGTCGTCGTCGAGAAGAACGCGAAGGGCGCGAAGTCATCTGTGTCCTGCCAGTCGCTCATGCTCGACTCCGAGTCCCGCTCGGACACGATTCCGGCGATGGACATCCGCACCCGCGACGCGTCGATAGGTCACGAGGCGAAAATCGGAAGCATCAGCGACGACGCGGTCTTCTACCTGATGAGCCGCGGAATGAGCGAAGAGGACGCGAGAGCCTTAATCGTCAGCGGCTTCGCGGACAACGTCTCGAAGGAGCTTCCGGTCGAATACGCGGTCGAGATGAACAACCTGATAAGACTGGAAATGAAAGGTAGCATTGGCTGAGGGTCGGACGAATTATGGAACAAAAATTACTGATAAACAAACTGCCCGCCCGGACGTGGAACCGGCTCGGCGTCAATGAGGCGTCGATCGGTTTCGACATGACCTCCCCCGAGCTTCCGGCGGAAAAGATAACCTCCGGCGCGGAAATAAACCGCGTCACGGTAACGAACGAGAATGATTCCGACATAAAGCGCGTCAGCATAGAAGCGAAAAAAGGCGAGACAATCACTGTTGTCGAAGAGATAAACGCCGCAGGCAAGCTCGCCGTCGAGACAATAATGTCGGTCGGCGATGGCGCGAAAATACGTCTGATACAGCTCCACGGCACAGACGAGAACGCGCTTCTCTTCACCGACACAAAGGGCGAGTGCCATAAGGATGGACGCATCGAGATCATCCAGATAATGCTCGGAAAAGGCGACGTTTATTCCGACACACACATCGACCTTTCGGGCGACGGCAGCTCCTTCAAGGCTGACATCGGCTACTTCGCGGAGAAGACGATGACTCTCGACATGAATCTCGTCGTGAACCAGATCGCGAAGAAGACCGAAAGCGAAATAAACGCCTCCGGAGCGCTCAAGGACGCGGCAAAGAAAATCTTCCGCGGAACCATCGACTTCAGGAACGGCTCGTCCGGCTCGGTCGGAAACGAGAAGGAGACCGTCCTGATGCTCGGCGAGGACGTCGTCAACAAGACTGTCCCGCTGATCCTCTGCGCGGAAGAGGACGTCGTCGGAAACCACGGCGCGACGATCGGCGAGCTTGACGAAGACACGCTCTTCTACTTCGGCACCCGCGGGATATCGAAGGACAAGGCGGAGAACATCATCGCCCGCGCCTCGATCGAACGCCTCGCGCGCGCGGTCGGAGACTCCGAAACCGAAGAAAAGATAGTAAAGAAACTCGACGAGGTGCTTCCGGATGCGTAATTACAGAAACGATTTCCCACTCCTCCGGAACACCGACCTCGCGTACCTCGACAACGCCGCGACGGCGCAGAGACCGAAATGCGTACTCGACGCCGAACGCGAATTCTACGAGTTCCACAACGCGAACCCGATGCGCGGGCTCTACTCGATAAGCATAGAAGCCACCGAAATGTACGAGGTGGCGCGCGAAAAAGTCAGGAAATTCCTCGGCGCGGATTCTTCGGAGGAAATAATCTTCACAAGAAACACCACCGAAAGCCTGAACCTTGTCGCCTACAGCTACGGTCTCACTTTCGTGAAGCCCGGCGACGAAGTCCTCGTTTCGATAACCGAACACCACAGCGACATTCTCCCGTGGCAGATGGTATGTCGTCAGACTGGCGCGGTGCTCAGATACATCGACTGCGAAAAGGACGGCAGCATCGACCTTGACAAAGTCGAAAAACTCATCACCGACAAAACGAAAATCGTCGCGATAGCGCAAGTCTCAAACGTAATCGGCAGAGAAAACCCGATAAAGGAAATCGCCGCCCTCGCGCACAAAAAAGGCGCGGTAATAGTCGTCGACGGAGCCCAGAGCACCCCGCACATGAAAGTCGACGTAAAAGCCCTCGGAGCCGACTTCTTCGCCTTCTCCGGCCACAAACTCTTCGGCCCGATGGGCATCGGCGCGCTCTACGGCAGAAAAGAACTCCTCGACAAAATGCCGCCCTTCCTGACCGGCGGAGAAATGATCGAAACCGTCACCCGCGACGGCGCGACATACGCCGAACTCCCGCACAAATTCGAGGCGGGCACAGTCAACGCCTCCGGAGCCGTAGGTCTCGGCGCGGCAATCGACTATATAACCGAAATCGGCTTCGACACAATAGAATCTCTGGAGCACGCCGTAACAAAACACGCCTTCGACGAAATGAAGCAAATCCCGCACGTAAACATAGTCGGAGCCCCCGAAGCCGAAAACCACAAAGGAATCATCACCT
Organism: uncultured Eubacteriales bacterium; assembly: GCA_900546315.1. Taxonomy (GTDB): domain Bacteria; phylum Bacillota; class Clostridia; order Oscillospirales; family CAG-272; genus Flemingiibacterium. The sequence goes on along the minus strand of URCP01000038.1, from coordinate 16,232 downwards.
TCACGATAGACGGCGTCCACCCGCACGACATCAGCGAAATCCTCGCCTCCGACGGCGTAGCAATCCGTGCCGGACACCACTGTGCCGAACCCCTTCACATCCATCTCGGCATAAACGCCACCGTCCGCGCCAGCTTAGCCTTCTACAACACGTGCGAAGAAGCCGACAAACTCATAAACAGCATAAAAACAATAAGGGAACGCATGGGATATGGAAAATAGAAACTTCTACAACGAAATCCTAACCGAACACAACATCCACCCCGATTTCAAACACGAAATCGACAACCCCGACATAACCCTCGACGGAGTAAACCCCAGCTGCGGCGACAAAATCAAACTCGAACTCAAACTCGACGGCGACACAATCTCCGACGGCGCCTTCACAGGCGACGGCTGCGCAATCTCCCAAGCCTCCGCCGACATAATGCTCGGCATGATAATCGGCAAACACAAAGACGAAGCCCTGAAACTCGCCGACACCTTCATGAAAATGATCCGCGGCGAAGCCTCTGAAGAAGAAATCGACTCCCTCGAAGAAGCCTCCGCCCTCAAAGACATCGCCCACATGCCCGCAAGAGTCAAATGCGCCATGCTCGGGGGTACAACTCTGTCGGACGCTATCAAATAATTGTCAGCTTGCAGGGGTGGAAACCCTATTTGGATAAGAGGTTTTCCGCCCCTGCACCCCTCCTTTCCAGAAACTTTTATACACAAAAAACAGCCGCTGAAACCAACGTCAGCGGCTGTTTTTTTACTTTATCTTAAGCATATGGCGCAGCGCCTTTGAATAGACGCGGCGTGCCTTCTCTATGTCACTCTCAAGCATATACTCATTCTTCTGATTCGCGGTCTCCGGGCTGTCCGGGAACAGCGGTCAGAACGCCTCGATACCCTTCATCGCGCGCGCGTATGTTCCGCCGCCCATCACGAACGCCTCCCGCGCGTCCCCGGTCTCCTCACGATAAACATCCATAAGCGCACGAATCAGCGGTCCGTTCTTATCCATATAAACCGGCGCCTTATCCTCGTCCACCTTGACACTCACACCGTAAGGCTCGCACTCCCTCGCGATAATCGCCGCAACGTCACTCCCCTTCTTAGTTACAGGATAGCGAATATCAATCGTCATCTCGATATTCTCCCCGACGACCTCAATAACGCCGAAATTCAACGTCAGCGCCCCGCTCTGCTCATCCGACATGGCACAGCCAACAAGGCTTCCGTCGCAGGTCTCACCGAACTTCTCAGTGATGAACCCAGACAGCTTTCCGGGAGCCTCCTTATTAACCTCCGAAAACAGCTTCAGAACAGCGTTCACGCCCTTCTGCGGCAGACTTCCGTGCGCCGACTTTCCGGTCGCCTCGAACCTCTTTCCGCCGACAACAGCCTCACAGTGATCCGGCACCATATTGTGCGCCGTTCCGCCCGCGACCGTCTCAACGCCCGAACCCTCAAGCGGCATCGTCAGCTTCAGGATAAGTATCCCCTTCTCGCCGTACACAGCCGGGAAAGACGCGTCCGGAGTGATTCCGAAGGTCGGAAGCTCCTCATGCTCGCGGTAATAATTCATGTCATACCACTCGCCGCGTTCCTCGGTCAGACCGAACAGAATGCGTATCCGGCGGTTCAGCTTCACGCCCGAATCGAGCAGCTCCTTCATCGCGTAAACGCACATCATAGCGGGTCCCTTATCGTCGGATATACCGCGGCCGTAGACGCGCTTCTCGCCGTCAACCGTCGCCCTAGTCAGCCCGAAGCACGGATACTCCCATCCGGAGCCCTCCGGCACGACGTCAAGGTGCGCGAGAATGCCGATGATCTCGTCCCCCTCGCCGATCTCGGCGTAACCCATCAGCCCGCCGCCGATCTTCTTCGTGCGGAAACCGAAGCTGTCGCACAGCCCCAGCATATAATCAAGCGCGTCGCGGCACCCGTCGCCGAACGGCGCGCCCTCCTTGTCCGAATCCACCGCGACGCTCTTTATCGAGAGCAGCCCGGCGAGCGAATCATAAAACTTATCTTTCATGACGATCTTCCTTTCATTTATCAAAAATGGTTCTTCTCACATATTATATTAACGAAAACAGGAAATTATCGGAGGTAGTCACATGAACGACACGTATCCTTTCGTCAACACGCCGCTCCCCTACGCGTACAACGCGCTCGAGCCGTACATAGACACCGAGACAATGCGCCTGCACCACGACGCGCACCTCGGCAAGTACATAAGCGACCTGAACGAAGTTCTCGCGAAGTACCCGGCGCTTCAGAAGATGTCCCTTGAAGAGCTTCTGAGCCTTCCCGGCTGCCGGACTTACCCGCAGGCGCGTTTCCGCCCGCGGATCATTCTGCCGCCAGCAGACGCGCTGAAGCTCTGCCGCAGCGCCGGAGGCGTCTTCAATCACCGTCTTTTTTTCGAGTCGATGGCTCCGGGCGCGAAGCGTCATCCGCGAGGAAACCTCGCCGCGGCGATAAACCGCGCGTTCGGCAGCTACGAGGAATTCACGAAAAAGTTCACCGACGCCGCGATGTCGGTCTTCGGCTCCGGCTGCGCGTGGCTCGCCGTCAGGAACGGCGTTCCGGTCATCCTGACCTCAAAGAATCAGGAGGTCGTGCCGCTCTGCCCGATTCTGAACCTCGACGTATGGGAGCACGCGTACTATCTGAAATACCACAACCTGCGCGCCGCGTATATCTCCGCGTGGCTGAACATCGTGAACTGGCCGGCGGCTGAGGCGAGATATCAGAGCTGTCTTGGAAAACACTGAATCAAATCGGGTTTTGGCAATAAAAAGTCCTGAATTTATGGACTTTTTATTGCCAAAACAGCCTCAGCTCAGTGTTTCCCTCGAGCGTCGCTGACCTTACTTATCCGACCCGTCCGCTATCGAATTTATTATATGGCTGTCCTTGTCGAAATCGAGTATATTCGACAGGATATAGCTGCTGACATACATTCCCTTCGGAGTGAACGCGTAGCGGTCGCCGTCGAAGGTCATGAAGCCGTTGTCGATGTAGATACCGAGCCTGCGCCCGTAGAGCGCGTCGAAATTCAGCCCGAAGCGCTGTCTGAACTGTTCGGATGATATTCCGTCCGCGAGCCGCAGTCTCAGCATGATGTACTCGCCGACCCGTTCCTCCGGCGTTATCGTGTAAAGCTCATCAACGAGCCCGGCGTTCTTGTACTGGTCATATGTCACCGCGACGCCGTCTCCGGTCAGCGTGCCGCCGTGCGAGACGTCCGCCTCCATCGCGTCGATGAACAGCGGTATGTCGCGTTTGAACGAGAACCTGAGATTTCTGAAATACGAGTGCGCGGCGCACCCGAGACCGAGATATTCGTCACAGTTCCAGTATTTCAGGTTATGCCGGCACTCATACCCGGGCAGGGCGAAATTCGAGATCTCATAGTGTCTGAACCCTTTCGCCTCAAGGTATCTGATTCCGTCGAAATACATATCCGCCTCCGAATCCTCGTCGGGCAGGATAAGCGTGTCTCTCGCCGCCGCGAACGGCGTTCCGTCCTCGATCTTGAGCCCGTACATAGAGATGTGCTCCGGCTCAAGCTTCGTCACGTAATCAAGAGTGCGGTTGAAGCTGTCCGGCGTCTGGAGCGGGATGCCGTACATTATATCGACGTTTATATTGCGGAACCCGGCGTTTCTCGCGGCGAGGTAGCTCGCCTCGAAGTCCTCTCTCGTGTGTATTCTCGAAAGAGCGGAAAGCTCCTCCTGATTCGCGCTCTGGAGACCGATGCTGAGGCGGTTCACGCCCGCTCTGCGGTATTTCGCGAGGGTGGCGCCGCTGACTGTCGCCGGGTTCGCCTCCATCGTGAACTCCGCCTTCTTCGGCACGTCGAAGTTTCTGTATATGCCGTCGATGAGGTCGCACACATATTTCGCGGGCAGAACGGTCGGAGTTCCGCCGCCGATGAAGATCGTGTCGACCGAGTAACTCTTCGCCGCCTTAGAATAGTCCTCCATCTGAAGGAGCAGCGCGTCGACATATCGCCGCATATCCTCGTCCCCGGTGCCCGACACGGAGCAGAAATCGCAGTAAGCGCACTTCGCCTTGCAGAACGGGATATGGATATACAGTCCGAGTGATTTTTTGTTCATTCCGAAACACCTTCTTCTTTTTGGGACGTCTTGTCCTGCCGGGAATTTTTCTTCCCGGCTTTTTTCGCGGCTGTCTCACGGCTCGCGCGCATGAGTGCAAGGATAACGTCATAGTCCTTCCCGCGGTCGGCAAGGACGCTTATCCAGCTCTTCTTGTTCATATGGAACGCCGGAAAAACGCGTTCTCCGTCGCTCATCGCCGCCGCGTCCGCGCGCAGGTTCACGACCTCGGTCTTCCCTTCCGTTCCCGGGAGGAACTTCGCGAGCGGGACGACCATGAAGACCGCGTACCACTTTCCGCTCTCACGGTTTCTGAGTATACAGCAGTCCGGCGAATCCTCCCAGAGAAACTCCGGCGTCTCGCCCCATATCTTCTCCGCGTCGGCGATAAGCCTTGCCGTCTGACCGCTCCTGAAATACGGCGAATAAACCGCGCGCTCAAAGCAGGCGGAAGTGACGCGGGATACCGCGTCCTCATATTCCTTCCTGACCCTGCCGACAAACTCCCCGGACGCGTCCGTCAGGTGGAGGACATACTCCTCGCCGTCGTCATAAACGCTGGTAAAAAGCTCTCCGTCCCTGACCTCAAACGTCAGCGTGAAGCCGCACCCGAGCGTTTCAGAGTACCTGAGAACGCCGTTATCTCCGGAAAAGCCGTATTGTCTGAGTTTTCTGATATCCGGTCTCCCGGCGTCGATCCTGTTCATCACGCCTCGTCGTCGAGCTTCAGCACCGCCATGAACGCCTCGGGCGAGACCTCGACAGAACCGAGCTGACGCATCTTCTTCTTGCCTTCCTTCTGCTTTTCGAGCAGTTTCTTCTTTCTCGTGATATCGCCGCCGTAGCACTTCGCGAGGACGTCCTTGCGCATAGCCTTGACAGTCTCGCGCGCGATGACCTTTCCGCCTATAGCCGCCTGAACCGGAATCTCGAAGAGCTGACGCGGGATATTGTCCTTCAGCTTCTCGCAGATCTTTCTCGCGCGGCCGTAAGCCTTTTCCTCATGAACGATGAATGACAGAGCGTCGACAATATCGCCGTTCAGCAGAATATCGAGCTTGACGAGCTTCGACGGCACATAACCCGTCATCTCGTAGTCAAGCGACGCGTACCCCTTCGACCGGCTCTTCAGCGCGTCGAAGAAATCGTAAATTATCTCGTTAAGCGGCAGATTATAATGCAGCTCCGCGCGGTCGGTGTCGATATAAGTCATATTAATGAAATCTCCGCGCCTGTCCTGGCAGAGATCCATCAGCCCGCCGACGAACTCCGGCGGAGTTATGATACTCGCCTTGACCATCGGCTCATACGCGACGTCAATCTCATCCGGGTTCGGGTAATTCGACGGGTTATCAATGAACACCGTCTCGCCGTTCTTCTTCTCTATCTTATAGATAACGCTCGGCGCCGTAGTGATAAGATCAAGATTGAACTCCCTCTCGAGCCTCTCCTCGATGATCTCCATATGCAGAAGCCCGAGGAACCCGCAGCGGAAACCAAACCCGAGCGCCGCCGAAGTCTCCGGCTCAAACGTCAGCGCCGCGTCATTGAGCTGCAACTTCTCAAGCGCGTCCTTAAGATCTCCGTATCTCGCGCCGTCCGCCGGGTAAATTCCGGCGTAAACCATCGGATGAACCTCCTTGAAGCCCGGAAGCGGCTCAGAAGCAGGATTATTCGCGAGCGTCACCGTATCGCCGACCCGCGTCTCCCCGACCGACTTTATGCTCGCCGTAATATATCCGACGTCGCCCGCCGCGAGGAACTCCCCCTTATTCAGCCCGAACGGCTCCATATACCCGACCTCGACAACGTCAAACTCCGCCCCGGTCGACATAAGCTTAATCCTGTCCCCCGGCCGCAAAGTCCCCTCGACAACGCGTATATTAACCACAACCCCAAGATAACTGTCATAATAAGAATCAAATATCAGACACCTCAGCGGAGCGTTCTCATCCCCGTCCGGCGACGGAATATCCGAAACAATCTTCTCAAGCACCTGCTCAATATTCTGCCCCGTCTTAGCCGAAACCGCCGGGCACCCCTCAGCCGGAATCCCGATAATATCCTCAATCTCCGCCCGCACCTTCTCAACGTCAGCGCTCGGCAAATCAATCTTATTTATAACCGGCACAATCTCCAGATTATTATCAATCGCGAGATAAGCGTTAGCCAACGTCTGCGCCTCAACCCCCTGCGTAGCGTCAACGATAAGTATCGCCCCCTCGCAAGCGTTAAGCGACCGCGAAACCTCATAATTAAAGTCCACATGCCCGGGAGTATCAATCAAATTAAGCGTATAAACCTCCCTGTCTGGCGCACTGTAATTAAGTTTCACCGCGCGAGCCTTAATTGTAATCCCCCGCTCCCGCTCAAGATCCATATTATCAAGTATCTGCTCCTCCATGTCCCTCTTAGCCACAGTCCTCGTATACTCAAGTATACGGTCTGCAAGCGTCGACTTTCCATGGTCTATATGCGCTATTATCGAAAAATTTCTTATCTTCTCTTGTCTGTTCATTTTTATTTATACCCTCGTTTGCAGGGGGGAAAACCTCTTCGGAGAAGAGGTTTTCCCCCCTGCACCCCCTTTTCCAGAAGCTTTTATACTCTGGTATATAGCTCCCATGTTTGTTTTATTTCAGTCGGAGCTCAGCAGCCCCATTGTTACCTTGTACTCGAGAATACGGAGCACCGACTCCTCGATGCGGGAAAGCGATATCCTACCCGACTCATACGCCGACTTCACAGCCTCGTACTTCACCGACAAATCGGAACAGCAGATCAGGTCATTGCCCGCCTCTATCGCCAGCACTGCCGCCTCGCCGCTCCCGTAACTGTCAGTTATCGCCTGCATAGCAAGGTCATCCGTCGTTATCACACCGTCAAACGAAAGCTCCTCACGCAGCACTCGATGCACCTCCGCCGACAATGATGCCGGATTCTCCTTATCAAAGCACTCCACAATATTATGCGACACCATAACGATCCCGCACCCGGCATCAATCCCCGCCCTGAACGGCAGAAAATCCGAAGCCCTGAACGTATCGGCAGAACGCTTATCAACCGCTATCCCGGTATGCGTATCCACATTATTCCCATATCCCGGGAAATGCTTCAACGCCGACCCGACGCCCGCCTTAACGCTCTCCGTCACATAAACCGTCACATAATCAGTCGCCGCCACAAGGTCTCCCGCCGAACGATAATAAATAAAATCATTCGGGTCAGTAGAAATATCCGCGACCGGAGCGAGATTCAGATTCAGCCCGAGCGAACTTATCAGCGCGCACTTCTCACGCGTATCCGACGCGACAAGCTCAGTCCCGCCCGCCATCAGCTCGCGCGGAGACAAAAACTTCTCGGCGCGGTATTGCTTGAACCGCGATATCCTTGTGACCGTCCCGCCCTCCTCATCGACGGCGAGAAGCGGCACTATCTTAGCCGCCCCCTTCAGCGCGTCGGTATAAGTCTTCATCGTCTCCGGAGTCCTGTTCTCGAACTCGGACGCGAAAAAGACATAGCCGCCCGGCTGATACTTCTTCATGTCGCTTATGGCAGTGTCATAATCTGTCGGTATCCGCGAGAAGAACAGCTGACCGATCTTCTCGTCAATTGTCATTTCCGACATTATCTTCTCCGCGGCAAGCCTTTCAGGCGTCTTTTCCTCCGCGGCGGTCGTTTCGGTTTCATCTGAAGTGTCCGGCGCGTCTGTCGTTTCAGCGGCAGTCTCGTCGATCGTCGTCTCCGTCTCATCACCGCCCGGAGCGACTATCTTTGTATCCTCCGGCCCTGTTCCAGACGCGCAGCCGAACATCGTCACAAGCGCGGTCATAACCGCGATCAATATAATTCTCTTTGCCATAAATCAACCCTTGAAATAATCGAGCGGGTTCACCGCGACCGAATCCTTGTAGATATTCAGATTCAGATGATACCCCGTCGCGTAGCCGGCGATTCCGCCTCCGTGGTCTACCGTCACGTAATACCCGTCCGCGTAGTTGTACGACACCTCGACGACGGTCCCGTCGCCGACCGCGGTTATCGCCGTGCCGTAAGGCGCCGGAATATCGATTCCGTTGTGGAACTGCGGCTTGCCGGTAACAGGATGAATGCGCCAGCCGAAGCCGCAGGAAACCTTCTCATACTTCGACGGCAGAGGCCACTTGAAGACTCCGCCCACATACTGACTGTTAGTCGTCTTCTGAAGCTCCGCGAGCTTCTTTGAACGTTCGTCGCCGTACTGCTTTTCGAGCGCCTCGACACTCGCGAGAGTGCTCTCGGCGGTCGCGACGTCCTTCTCGGCGTCCGCGACGAGCTTTTCCGCCTCTTTCTTCGACACCTCGAGTTCGGCGCGGCGCTCGTCGAGCTCCGACTTTCTCTTCTCGAGCACCGCTTTCGAGGAGGTCAGCTCGTCCTTCATAGAGTTAAGCGACGCGATGCCCTTCGAGTAGTTGTCCATCAGCCGCCCGTTGTAATCGAGCATACACGAGAACCGGTCGACCTGCGTCAGGAAATCAACCAGCCCGTCCGACTCGAAGAGAATCACGACAAGGTCGACCCCGCTGTCCTCGCGCATCGAGCGTATCCGCTGTCTGAGTATCCTGTACTGCTCGTCGAGCTTTACGGTCTCGGCGGCGATCTCGGTGTTCTTTTCGTCAATCTGCGCTTCATAGCCCGCGATTAGCGTGACGAGGGCGTCGGTCTCGTTGTCTAGGGCGAGAATCTGCGCGTCTATGGCCTGTTTTTTTGTCATCGCGTCGGCGCGTTCGGCTTTCGCGGTGTTGACGGCTGATTCGGCTTCTTTTCGCTGTCTTGCCGCCTTTGCGAGCTTGTCCTCGAGCTCGGTGAGCCCGCTACCCGCCGCTCCGACCGTCACTGCCGGGAGCATTCTGGCACACGGCAGAAAGACGAACAGAAACGCGAGAAACACAAGCGTGACGGCCTTTCTCCGGACCGCGCGGAAGGAACCTTTCATCAAATATATCCGCTCCTGCTTTACAAAAAATGCGTTCATCATAATATTATACCGCACTCCGCCCGATTTGTCAATTAATATTATGTTACATTCTCGCGTTCCGCGCCACTTTTTTTCGCGTGGGGAGCAAAAAAGAAATTTTTATGAAATTTGCGTCGCCGCTATTTACAAATGGAATATTCTGTGGTAGAATGGTAATAGTAAAATATCAATACGGAGATATTTTATTTCAGCGTATTTTGCTCTGGTCGGAACTTTTCTGGTTTTCTTTCGTCTGATAGAGCGAAAGCCGGAATATTCACCGGAATAAAAATACGTGATCGAAACGAAAGGAAGGTACAGATCATGGACACATTCGCAGCTATACTCGCGATGCTTCTCGCCGCACAGCAGGCGGCGGCACTCGCCGCGGAGGCAAAGACAGAGATCGAGCCTCTCGAACCCTACAGATACTCCTACACGAGCGACGCCGTCCCGCCGGATTTCAGCGGCAGGGAGATCGGGATTCTCGTCTCGTCCCCGGACAACAGCTCGGTATTGCCGGACGAACGCTCGGGCGATATGCGGAGCGACAATCTCTATGACAGCCGGATCCGTACTGAAGATCTCTTCAACGTGCGTCTCACCGAAACGGATATGCCCGGAAATGAAGCCTACAACGCGATACGCAGGGACATTCTCGCAGGTGACTCCGTCTACGACATGATGTTCCTCGAGGCGGGATACATGACCCAGCTCCTCGCGCAGGGAATGCTCTACGACTTCGGCGTGAACAAGTCGACGACCATCGACCCGGAAAAGCCGTGGTGGAACCCGTCCGCGACCGAGGATATCGCGTACAAGGATCGCACCTACTACGCGCTCCCGGACATTCTGCCGGATTCGCTCGACAATATGCCCTGCGTCTATTTTGACCGTGACACCTTCGGCGACAGTCTCTATGAGCTCGCGGAAAGCGGCAAATGGACGCTCGACGAGATGCTGAAGGCGCTGGCGGACAAGACGGTCGACCTTGACGGCGCGGCTCCGCTCTTCCACGCGGCGGGCGAGAGCCTTCTTGTTAAGGTGAAGGAAGAGGACACGCTGACCCTCGCGCCTCTGTCCGAGCGCATGATGAGCGTTGCCGACAAGATCTCCGCTCTCTTCGGAAAGAAGAACGAGAGCGAGGACACGAAGGGCGTCTTCTCGGTCTCGACGGTCGGCAAAGCGTCTGAGTATGAGGGATACGGCATTCTCCCGCTCCCGAAATTCGACAAAAAGGACGAATATGTGACCCCGATGCCGAACGACACGCGGTTATTCTCGATCTCCATGACGACCACCGACATGACCGCCGCCGAGACTGTCGCCGACGCGCTAGCGTACAACTGCCGCGCGAAGCTCGAGGATAACTTCTACGATATCCTGACTCCGATAAGAGACGTCTCGGAAGACGGAACCTACGAGTATGTACGCGACGAGGATCTCGGTATGCTCGCGGCGATGTACAATTCGCGGAAGTTCGACATTCTCGACACGCTCGGACTGGCGGGCGGTCTTGATTATGACGACGCGATCCTGAACGGCTTAGCGGCGCGTTTCGAGATGAACCGCATGAAAATTACGAAAGCTATTGAAAAGTTTATCTACAGTTTAGAAGAAATCAATTAACCCGAAAGGACTAAAAAATGATCACGAATCTTGAGGCTCTCCACAACAAAAAGGCGTTCATATGCGACATGGACGGAGTAATCTATCACGGAAACCGTCTGCTTGAGGGCGTACCGGAATTTCACCGCTGGCTCGTTGATAACGGGAAGGACTTCCTGTTCCTGACGAACTCGTCCGAGCGCGCCCCGCGTGAGCTGGCGCAGAAGCTCGGGCGCATGGGTCTTGACATCTCCGAGGATCACTTCTACACGAGCGCGCTCGCGACCGCGGCGTTCCTCGCGTCGCAGTGTCCGGGCGGAAGCGTCTATGTCATCGGAGAGCCGGGACTCGTGAACGCGCTCTATGACGCCGGTCTGTCGATGAACGATTACAACCCGGATTACGTCGTGTTCGGCGAGACACGCTCGCTGTCATATGAGAAGATCGAGCGCGCCGTCGAGCTGGTGTTCAAGGGCGCGAAGCTGATCGGAACGAACTCGGACATCACGGCGCCGGGCGAGAGAGGAATAATCCCCGCCTGCCGCGCGCTCATCTCCCCGATTGAGCTGGCGACCAACCGCAGCGCGTACTACATCGGCAAGCCGAACCCGCTGATCATGCGCCACGCGCTGAAAACGCTCGCCTGCCACCACGCGGAGGCGGCGATAATCGGCGACAGAATGGACACCGACATCATCGCGGGAATCGAGAGCGAGCTTGATACCGTCCTTGTGCTCTCCGGCGTCACGTCAATCGAGACGATGAACAAGTTCCCGTACCGTCCGACCTACATCCTGAACGGTGTCGGAGACATTCCGAAGGCTGAAGCCGAAATCGAAGAAAAGTAAACAAAAAACCCGCGCGGCGATCGTCTGATCACCGCGCTTCTTCTATTCAAACAATCCGTACCTGACGCGAAGCCGGTCGAGCTTCTCACACATAGGCTCCGCGCCGAACCACAGAAACAGCGCCGTCGCCGCCGCGTGGACGCAGTCCATAGGGAATCCGGTGACGAAATATGTCAGTATCACCCCGATATCCGGCTGTCCAGCCCATATGAGCGCCGAGGAGAGATTCATAAGCCCGCCGTAAACGACGATAGTGACGAGCGCCCCGAACACGCAGAGCCTCCCCTTCCCGCCGCGCAGGAATCCCGAGAGACCGCCCGCGATAAGCCCGACAAGCCCCATCGCGAACATCTGCCACGGCGTCCACGGACCCTGAGAGAACAGCATATTCGACACAAGCATCGTGACCGCCCCGACAAGAAACCCGCTCCCGCCACCGAGCGACATCCCGGCGATTATGACTATCGCCGCGACCGGCTTGAACTGCGGAAGCATGAAGAACGCCGCCCGTCCGGCGATGCCGAGCGCGCAGATGACCGCCATCACCGCGATCTCCCGCGATTTCGGTCTGCGCCCCTCAAAAAGGATGAAGAACGCCGCCATCACCTCGACGAGCACCGCGAGCGAGATAAAATAATACTTCCTGTCGTCAAGGAAAATCCCGCCGAGAATCAGCGTCGGCAGAACCAGCGCCACCGATATCCCCGCGAGGACGAGCGACCTTTTCGAGTGCCGTCTCGCCGGAACCGCCGCGAATCTGTCCCTGCCTCTGCCGAGAGCGAACGCTAAAACGGTTAGTGACACCGCGAGAGAAGCCGCTGAAATCAGCTGTACAGTCGTCCCGCCGTCGAGCACGCTTCCGAGGTCGGTCTGTTTCACCGCGAAAAAGACGATGACTATTGAGATGACCGCTGATATAACAGCGATGACTTTTCTCGGGAGTGAGATTCCCGGCTTTTCATTAAAGCGTCCGACCGAGACTTCAGCCATCCTTTCCGGCGTGTCCTCCGGCAGGATATCGGTGTCTTCCTCCGGAGATTCCCCGCGGCAGGCGAAGACCAGCTCGTCCGTCGTCACCGCCGGGCTGTAACCATGCGCTATCCGGCACGCCGTCGTCGTGTAATACTCAGAGTTTCCGAAGAACTCCCGCGGCGCGCCATCCGATACGATGCCGCCGTCGAACAACATCGCGCACCTGTCCGCCGTTTCGGCGCAGAACTCGAGGTCGTGGCTGACAATGAGGATGGCTTTCCCCTCGTCCGCGAGCCTTCCGAGAAGCCGCCTGAATTCATCCCTGAACCCGGCGTCCGTCCCTTTTGTCGGCTCGTCGAGGAGCAGAATGTCCGCCCCGGTGAGCAGGAGCATCGCGATACCGGCTCTCTGCGTCTCGCCGCCCGACAGATCATACGGGTGACGGTCGAGAAGTTCGCCGAGCCCGCATATATGAATAGTTTCCGCGAGCTTGTCCTCATCCCCGGAAATACCGGCGAGCTCATCCCTCAGCGTGATTTTCGTGAAGAGCGCTCTCGGCTCCTGCGGGAGAGTCGCGGTCTTCGCATTTTTCGTGACAAAACCGCATTGAGGCTGTATAAGCCCTGCGAGCAGGCGCAGTGTCGTGGTCTTTCCGCTTCCGTTCCCGCCGACGAGAGCGGTTATCTCTCCGCGGCGGATATCCAGCGTCAGGTCGCGCACAACCTGCCTGTTGCCGTAAGCGAAGCTGATATTGTCGGCTGAGAGAACGACGTCGCCGCGCACCCTTTCGTTTTTTTCAGGCAGAGTGAAGAGCCTTTTCTCCGACGCGAGCCCGCCGACAAGCTCTCTCGCCGCGCGCACGCTTCCCTCTCCGATACGCATATACGCCGGGAGGGCGGCTCTCAGGGCGCGCGTTCCGCTGCCGACGTCACCGTCCGCAATCTTCCGCGCGACATCTGCCGGAGTTCCTTCCGCGAGTATTTTTCCGTCGTCAATCACGACCGCCATTGTCGCCGCCGTCAGAGCCTCGTCGAGACGGTGCTCGGTCATTATCACTGTCGTCCCGAGCTCGCGGTTCACCTTTACAAGTGCCGAGAACAGCTCGTTCGCCGCGATCGGGTCAAGCCTGCTTGTCGGCTCGTCGAGGATGAGTATTTCCGGTCTCATCACCATCACCGCGGCGAGGCTCAGGAGCTGTTTCTGCCCGCCCGACAGCGCGGACGTGTCCGAATGAAACCACCCTCCGATGCCGAAGAATGAAGCGGTCTCCGCGACCCGTCCGCGTATCTCGTCGGTCGGCATACCGAGGCTTTCCGGTCCGAAGGCGAGCTCGTGCCATACCTTGTCGGTGACGATCTGATTCTCGGGGTCCTGTAGCAGGAAACCGATCTTCGCCGTCTCGTCATGATGCGGCATTTCAGTTATCGGTTCACCGTCAAAAATTATCTCCCCGCTCATATTACCGGCGGGTGTGAGAGAAGGCTTCAGGCAGCGTAAAAGCGTCGACTTTCCGCTCCCCGACCGCCCGAAGAGGACGAGGAAATCGCCCCGCCGCACCTCGAGCGTGACGCCGTCAAGCGCAGGTTTATCCTGCCCGCTGTAGGTGAAGCGGAGGTCTTTCACTGACAGAATTGTTTTGTTTTCAGTCATTTTTCTCCTCCGCTGTCGTTTTCTTTGCACCAAGCACGGTCGGCATAAATCCGAGCGCCGCGAACATCACGAGAAAGAACACCGTGAGCGGTCCCCTCTCCGAACCCTTTATCGTCGGATAAAACCTGAACCCGAACCCGCCCGCGAGCGCGCCGGATACGACCGAAAACCCGCAAAAGACAATAAACGCCGCCGCGTTCCTGTCGCGCTCCGTGAACCTCTTCGGATAGAACGAGCCCCGCCCCGGGAGCCCCCATCCGCGAGCGCGCATACTGTCCGCCGTGTCAGCCGAATTCTCGAGAGCGCGCCCGAGAACCGCCGACATATTTCCGACGGCGTCGCGTACCTTTGCCGTTTTCCCGCCTTTTCTGTCCTCGTCCGCGATTCCGAGCCCGCGTCTCGCCTCGCCGGTCTCCCGGAGCATCTCCGTGAAGCGCGGCAGAAATCTGAGCATCATCGAGATCAGCAGCCCGAGCGACGGAAGCGCCTTTCCGAATATGCAGACGATCTTCTCGCTCGTCATGACCGCGGTCACACATCCGAACCACACAGCCGCGGCGGCGAGCATAACCGACGCGTTAAGCCCGTAGAGCACCGACTCGAGCGTCAGCGGATTCCCATCCGGGAGATAGCACAGGATTGTCGCCCCCTCGTGATTGAACGCCGCGTTGATGAGAGCCGCCGCTATCGCCGCCGGAAGTACGCCGAGCAGTATCATCCGCCCCCCGCGCCTTCCCTTAAGCCTCAGAAGATACGCCGCCGCTGAGACAAACGACACCGCGAGCAGCCCCGGCTCCGGAACGCACATCGTTATCCCGAGGACGACCGCGAAATACAGCCCGGTCACAGCCGGGTGCAATTCCGTGAAGCTGTCCCATTTCATCAGGCTTTCTTCGCCTGATGCTTCATGTATTCTTCCCCGTCGAGAGTCTTCCATGTGAGCGTTCCGTCCTCGAAGACGATATATCCACGCGGCGTGTCCTCCTTCGGTATTGAGACCGAGCCGGGGTTCGCGTAGACATAATCTCCGTGGTCGGTGAACTTCGAGACGTGCGTGTGACCGTTCAGGAAGATCGTGTTCTTCGCGAGCGGCGGGAGGTTCTTCTCGTTATACACGTGCCCGTGCGTCGCGAATATCTGATAACCGTCGATATAAAGGGCTGCGTAGTCGGCGAGAACCGGGAAATCGAGCACCATCTGGTCGACCTCCGCCTCACAGTTGCCGCGCACCGAGAGAAGCTTCTCCTTCATCGGGTTGAGCATGGCTATGACCTTCTTCGGCGCGTATCCATCCGGCAGGTCGTTGCGCGGACCGTGGTAGAGGATGTCGCCGAGGAGAAGGAGCTTTTCAGGGTTCTCCTGCTCGTAAGCGCTCAGGAGCTTTTCGCAGTAAAGAGCGGAGCCGTGGATATCGGACGCGATCATGAGTTTCATTTTATATATTCCTTTCGGGCTTTTGCCGTAAATTTTCTCAAACTACAGTATAACATATTTTCCGCCCGGATTCAAGTGGGTTTTGTAAAATATCCGGGGAAACGCCGATGACAACCTCTGGTTGCTTTTTTTGTTTATCGGAATGTCTTGATTTTGCGTCTGAAAGCTGTTATAATATAATCAACATAAATAAATGGAGGTATACCATGGAACTTTCAAAAATGATAGGCAAGATGCGGACCGATTCCGGTCTGTCGCAGGAGAAGCTCGGAGAGATTCTCGGCGTCTCAAGACAGGCGGTTCAGAAATGGGAGTCCGGCACGGCGCTCCCGGACATCGACAATATCATCAGAATATCGCGCTACTTCGGGTTGTCGGTCGACGCGATGATCTTCGGCGGAGACAAGCGCGCGACCGATGAGCTGACCTTTGAGCGCACACTGAACCCGCAGTACTCGACCCTTCACAGCTGGGAAAACTACGCGTCCGAGCTTCAGACCGAGTACACACAGTCGATCGAAGAGGGCAAGGACATTGAGAAATACTCCGCGCTCTTCAAGGCGGCGGCGGCTCTCGAGGACGGCGAGATAAAGCAGAAGCTCGC
>URCP01000037.1 GCA_900546315.1 uncultured Eubacteriales bacterium | reverse complement strand
CAATCGGAAACGGCGGACTGAAGCTGTCGGAGTTCGACGAAGACAGAGGGGATTTCATCGAGCGCGGAGTGACCGACGGACTGCCGCTCAGGGGGCTCGGGTCCGGCAGATACCGCCTTGAGGGGCACGAGTTCACAATAACCGGCAGCTTCGATACGGAGTCGGACGACCCGAAGCTGATATCGGTCGGATACTCCGCCGAAGATATGTCGTTCCGGAAAGAAAAAGATAGCGACACCACACCTGATGACGCGGATGTCGTCGCGCGACCGTCGCTGCCTTTTTCCGGCGGGAAAAGACCCGCGTATTATATCGCCGGCGCGGCTATGCTGTTCGCGGCACTACTGACTCTTGCCGCCAAACGACACAGATCGCGCTCATAGAAAAACTGTCACAGACGCACGCCTGCGGACATGTGTCTGTGACAGAATATTTATCAAAACTCAGAACCCGGGTGGCGTCTCTCGATCAGGTGCAGCATACCGTAGCTGCCGATCGCGAGCGACGCTATCACGATGCCGAGGGTCGTCGCGGTCGAGATCAGCTGATTTTTTCTGAGCGCCCTCGCGAGGCTCATATACTTTATCTCGAGGTCCTCCGCCGATTTCTTCGGCTGTCCGGACACCGCGTGCGGCGCCGGGGCGGAGTATGACGCGTACGCCGCGGAGCACTCGGGACAGCTCTTCAGATGCTCGTCCACGGCGCGGCGGCTGTCATCGCTCGCGAGTCCGTCGTTGTAGAGCGCGATGAGATCCATCGCCATATCACACGTAATATTCATTCCTTAGCTCCTCCGTCAGCATTTTTTTGGCACGGTGAAACAGCACCTTCGCCGAATTTTCTGTTATTTTGAGTGTCTCCGCGATCTCCGAGAACGGAAGCTCGGCATACAGCCGCAGCATGACGACGTCGCGGTATTTCTCCGGCATATTCGCTATCGCGTGGCGTATCGCCTCGTTCGTCTCGCTTCTCGCCGCCGTCGACTCTGGTCCGGACTCGTCCGGCTCACAGAGGGTGTCCGCGATCAGGTCAAGGTTGACCATCCCGGCGCACTTATTCTTCCTCAAATATCTGAAGAAAGTATACTTCGCGATCGCCGCGAGCCATGTGAACAGCTCGCTGTCGCCGCGATAGGACGAAAAGGACTTGAACGCCTGGAAGAATGTCTCCTGCGTCAGCTCCTCCGCGAGGTCCTCATTTCTGCACATCCGGAAAAGGAATCCGTAGACCCGTCCGAAATACTCGGTATATATGCTGCCAAACGCGTCCATCGGCGTTTCCTCCCTTCGGTGTTGATATAATAATTTCATACTTCAATATGTTTAGTGTTTGCCGTTTCACGAAAGGTTACACTTTTTCAGAAAATTTTATCCGGAAATAATTTTGCGGGCGCTGTAACTTTTGAATGTCGCGCGTCACTTACCTTACGAGACCGTAAGGCATGGAAACAGTTGTTGAAGCGCCAGCGGTGGTCTGATAAAGAAAGACAGAAAAGAAACTGAAAGGAAGCCCCGCGGGGCAAGGCTATCACAGATCATGAGTTTCCGTATACTCGGCACGGGTATGTCCGTGCCGGAACGAATAGTGAAAAACGACGAGCTCGCGAACTACGTCGAGACAAACGACGAATGGATAAAACAGAGGGTCGGCATCGCCGAACGCCGCGTCGCGACGACCGAAACCTGCGCCGATATGGCGGAAAAAGCCGCGAAGGCGGCGCTTGAGAACGCCGGGGTGAAGCCGGAAGAGCTCGACCTCATCATCGCGTCGACTGTAAGCGGAGATTACGCGTCTCCGTCGCTCTCCTGCCTTGTGCAGAAGCGGATCGGTGCGACCTGCATGGCGTTCGATATCAGCGCGGCGTGCTCGGCGTTCATGTTCCTTCTCGAGACCGCGGCAGGATATTTCGCGAGGGGACATAAGAAGGTCCTGCTCGTCAGCTCCGAGAAGCTCTCGAAGCTCGTCGACTGGTCCGACCGATCCACATGTGTCATTTTCGGCGACGGAGCCGGCGCGGCTGTGCTCGGAGAGGGCGACAGCTACTTTGACTCCGTGTTCAACGTCACCGGCGACGATGAGGTCATCCGCATCCCGACATACGCCGGGAATTCGCCGTTCTCGGCTCTCGAGCCAGAGAAGCCGGTCATCCACATGGCGGGTCAGGAGACCTTCAAATATGCCGTGAACGCGATCGTTCACGATATAAAGACCCTTCTCGAGAGAAACTCGATCTCTCCGGGCGAGGTGAAATACGTCGTTCCGCATCAGGCGAACAAGCGTATAATCGACGCCGCGTCGAGAAGGCTTGGCATACCGTATGAAAAGTTTGTCGTGGATATCGACAAGTACGGCAATACCTCGAGCGCGAGCCTGCCTATAGCTCTCGACGAGCTCTGGAGGAGCGGGGAGCTGAAGCGCGGGGACCTCGTGGTCTTCACCGCTTTCGGCGGAGGGCTCGCTGACGCCGCGTGCCTTATCAGATGGTAAGAAAAAACTCACACAATATATTATAACATAAGAAAGAGGAAATTACAATGGTTACAGAGAAACTTATCGCCCTTATCGCAGAAAAACTTGACATCGACCCCACCGAGATCACCGCTGACTCGAAGCTCACCGAGCTTGGCATGGACTCGCTCGATATAGCCGAGCTCCTTATGGACATCGAAGACAATTTCGGCGTTCAGATCGAAGTCTCCCCTGAGCTTGTTCTTGTGTCCGACCTCGCGGAGAAGATTGAGGCGGCTCAGTAAGGTTCAAGTCTGAAAATAAATTTTCAGACCAGACAGTTTTGAGGCTTTCACGACATAGGGTCGTGAATTTTGTAAGACGTACAAGCCTTCTTTCAAAACCGCTTCAAAACTGCAAGATTGTACGAGAGGTATGGTCATAATAAACAGATGATAAAAACGAGAATAACAGACGGGCTCGGAATAGAGTACCCGATATTCCAGGGCGGAATGGCGTGGATCGCCGACGGTAAGCTCGCCGCCGCCGTATCGAACGGAGGCGGACTCGGCATAATTTCCGCGATGGCGGGCGGCGACTACCTCAGAGGTCAGATCAGAGAAGCGAGAAAACTCACGGACAAGCCCATCGGCGTAAACCTTATGCTCCAGAGCCCGACCGCCGAGGAGGCCGCGTCGATACTCATCGAGGAAAAAGTAGAGGTCGTCACGACCGGAGCCGGAATGCCGACGAAGTTCATGCCCATGTGGCTGGACGCCGGGATCAAGGTGATACCGGTCATCGCGTCGGTCGCGATGGCTGTCAGGATGGAGAAGCTCGGAGCTTTCGCCGTCGTCGCCGAGGGACAGGAGTCCGGAGGTCACATCGGTGAGCTCACGACGATGGCTCTCGTGCCGCAGGTAGTCGACGCGGTAAAGATACCGGTCGTCGCCGCGGGCGGAATCGCGGACGGAAGGGGCGTCGCGGCGTCCTTCATGCTCGGTGCAGAAGGCGTACAGCTCGGAACGAGATTCCTCTGCGCCGCGGAATGCGGAGTTCATGAAAATTACAAGCAGATGGTTCTCGACGCGTCGGATATCTCGACCGTCACGACCGGAAGGCGCTTCGGCGGAAACACCTGCCGCTGCATAAAGAACAAATTCAGCCGCGAATTCATAACGAAGGAATACGCGCCGGACGCCACCGCTGAGTCTGTCGCTGAACTCGGTGTCGGCGCGCTCAGACGCGCGGCGGTCGACGGAGACGTCAAGACCGGATGCGTCCTTGCCGGGCAGGTCTCCGGAATGGTGAAAAAGATCGAGCCTGCCGCCGATATCATCAAAGAGATATTCGACGACGCCGGGAAGCTGCTCGCGGGAACGAAATTCTGCGAAAATAACTGAGACCGAAACAAGTCAACCTGAGAATTAGGGTGAAAGATATATGGAAAAGATAGCATTTCTGTTCCCCGGCCAGGGAGCACAGTATCCCGGAATGGGCAAAGCTTTATATGAGAGCGAAAAGGAGATATTCGACGCGGCGGAGAAGATCCGTCCCGGTATCGTCGGTATGTGCTTTTCCGGAACAGCCGACGACCTCAAGAAGACCGAGAACACTCAGCCGTGTCTCTACATGACCGAGCTCGCCGCGGCGGACGCGCTCATGAAGGCGGGCGTTCTCCCGGACGCTCTCGCCGGATTCTCGCTCGGTGAGATAGTCGCTCTCGCTGTCGGCGGGGCTTATACTTATGACGAAGGCTTTGAGATCGTCTGCAAGCGCGGAGAGCTCATGGCGAAGACCACAGAAAAGGTGAAGACCGGAATGATCGCCGTACTGAAGCTCACTAACGAGGAGGTCGAGCGCATTTGCAGCCTCCACGAGGGAGTCTATCCGGTCAACTACAACTGCCCCGGGCAGGTCACGGTCGCCGGACTCACCGATGAGCTCGAAAAATCCAAGGCGGACTTCACCGCGGCGGGCGGCAGAGTCATTCCGCTCGCTGTCAGCGGCGGATTCCACGCTCCGTTCATGGACGAGGCGGCGCATGAGTTCGGAGAATTCCTCGTCGGAGAGGACATCGGCGTGCTCGAGAGACCTGTATACGCGAACTGCACGGCGGGAAAGTACGGCGAGGACGTGTGGGAGCTCATGGAGAAACAGATAAATCATCCGGTTCTCTGGGAGCAGACGATACGCAATATGAGCGAGGCGGGGATTACCGCTTTCGTCGAGATCGGTCCCGGTCAGACCCTCACCAAGTTCGTCAAGAAGATACTTCCGAATGCGAAGACCTATCACGCCGAGACTCCGGAGGAGATCGCGGCGGTCGCGAAGGAGTTAAAATAAATGATACTTCAGAATAAAGTGGTGGTTGTCACCGGCGGCTCGCGCGGAATCGGAAAGGCAATCGCCGAAAAATTCGCCGCGGAGGGCGCCTCGGTCGCGATACTCTACTCGAGCAATTCCGCCAGCGCGGACGCTGTCGTCGAAGAGATCAGAAATGCCGGAGGAACCGCGAAGGCTTATCAGTGCCATGTTGAAAACTCCGACGAGGTCGGGAAGACGATCGACGAGGTAGTGAATGATCTCGGTAAGATCGACATCCTTATCAACAACGCCGGAATCACCCGCGACAAGCTCCTCATGATGATGAAGGAAGAGGACTTCGACGACGTCATATCGGTCAATCTCAAGGGTGCATACAACACGATGCGCAAGGTCTGCCCGATGCTCGCGAGACAGAGATGGGGCAGGGTTATCAATCTGTCGTCAATAGCCGGAATAAACGGCAACGCCGGTCAGGTCAACTACTCGGCGTCAAAGGCGGGACTTATCGGAATGACGAAGTCCGCCGCGAGAGAGTTCGCCGGGCGCGGGATAACCGTCAACGCTATCGCTCCCGGTTTTGTCGAGACGGACATGACCGAGAAGTTCGCTTCCGACGAGAACGTCATGAAGCGCATACCGGTCGGAAGGATGGGAAGACCGGACGAGATCGCGTCGCTCGCGCTGTTTTTAGCGTCGGACGCGGCGGCTTATATCACCGGCGAGGTTATACGTATCGACGGCGGTCTCGCTATCTGAATCCAATCATAAACGCTGATCATTCAGCTTATACCTAAACGAAAGGCAATAATATATGAATCGAGTTGTCGTAACCGGAGCGGGGTGCGTTACCCCGATCGGAAATTCGCTTGACGAGTTCGAAAAGGCTCTCTACGCCGGGAAGAACGGTATCGGTAAGATCACCCGCTTCGAGCTTCCCGATTATAAATGCACTCTCGCCGCTGAGGTGAAGGATTTTGATCCCTCCGCGAGACTTGACAAGAACGCTGTCCGCAAGTCGGATCTCTACACAATTTACGCTCTCTGTGCCGCTGAGGAAGCGGTCGGGATGAGCGGGATCATCGGCAAGGTCGACCCGGAGGAGATCGGCGTCTACATCGGCTCGGGTATCGGCGGATTCACTACTTTCTGCTCCGAGCACGAGAATCTGCTGAAGAACGGCGCGCGCCGCGTCTCTCCGCAGTTCATTCCGAAGATGATCGGAAATATCGCGGCGGGCAGCACGGCTATTCATTTCGGCGCCAAGGGACCGTGCATTGCGCATACTACCGCCTGCGCTACCAGCGCAACGGCGATTGGCGAGGCTTACAGGGCTATTCAGGTCGGCGCGGCTACGGCTATGATCTGCGGCGGCAGCGAGGCTACTATCACTCCGCTCGCGGTCGCTGGATTCGGCAATATGCAGGCGCTTTCTACGGCTACTGACCCGGACGCGGCGTCTCTGCCTTTTGATAAGAGACGCGGAGGGTTCGTCATGGGCGAGGGCGCGGGGGTTCTCGTGCTTGAGGAGTATGAGCACGCGGTTGCCCGCGGGGCTGAGATACTCGCTGAGGTGGTCGGCTACGGCACTACCTGTGACGCGCATCATATCACGGCTCCGGATCCGACGGCTGAGGAGGTCGCGAGGGCGATAAGGCTTGCTAAGAAGGGCAGCGACGTCTCGCCTGAGAAGATTTACTTCAACGCGCACGGAACCGGAACGAAGCTTAATGACGCGACTGAGACGGCGGCGCTTAAGAAGGTGTTCGGAGAGGACGCCGGGAAGGTGCATATCAGTTCCACGAAGTCGATGACCGGGCATATGCTCGGCGCGGCGGGCGCGGTGGAGTCGATTGCTTCGATTTACGCGCTGAGGAACGGGGAGGTTCCGCCGACTATCAACCTGAACGAGCCGGATGAGGAGTGCGACCTCGATTATACGCCGAATAAGCCGGTTAAGGCTGACATAGAGCTTGCACTGTCGAACTCTCTCGGTTTTGGCGGTCATAATGTCTGCCTCGCGTTCTCAAAGGTCAGATAAACTGTTACATCGCAGAATTGAAGAAAAGAAGGAAATTCGCCCTGCCCATGCTTGTATAAAAGTTTAGGGGATGGAGGGGGGCGGGGGAGCTCCTGATTTTATTATTACTCCGCCCCCCCCCCCCCCCGCAAACAAACAAGGAGCACAAATGACACATAAAGAGCTTGAATCGAGATTACCGCATCGTGACCCTATGCTTCTTCTCGGAGAGGCTGAGGTGCAGGAGATTGACGGGGAGAAGGTTTCTGTGGGGCGGACGACGTTTCGCGGGGACGAGTGGTTTTTGCAGGGGCATTTTCCGGGGAATCCGGTGGTGCCGGGGGTTATACAGTGTGAGATACTTGCGCAGTCTTGCTGTATGTTGATTGACTGCGATAAGGGGACGCCTTATTTTGCTGGGATGAAGAATGTCAAGTGGCGCAGACCGGTGAAGCCGGGGGACACCATGGTGACTGAGTGCAGGATACTCCGGAATGTCGGCGGGTTCTATATGGCTAAGGGTACCGGGCGCGTCGGGGATGAGGTTTGCGTTGAGGCTGAGTTCAGCTTTGCTGTGGTAGAGAATAAGTGATATGTTTGAATCAATAATCAATAAAATAAAATCCATCGGGCAGAAGGAGATGGTGAATTGCACGGCTTGTAAGCGTGAGTATGACGCGGTGCAGTTCGCGGATAATTTTATGGTCTGCCCGGACTGTGGTAAGTATCATCGTATGGACGCGCGGACGCGCATTGAGATGTTTACGGATAAGCGGTCGTTCAGGGAGCTTTTCGCGGGATATAAGAGCCGGGATTTCCTGGAGTTTCCGGGATACGCGGCGAAGCTTGAGAAGGCGCGTGAGACGACGGGCGAGAATGACGCGGTCGTCTGCGGTACGGCTGAGATCGGCGGGACAAAGTGCGCTATATTCGTAATGGACCCGAGGTTCATCATGGCGAGCATGGGGTCGGTCGTCGGTGAGAAGATTACGCTGCTGTTTGAGCACGCGATCGAGAAGAGGCTTCCGGTCGTCGGCTTTACGGCGTCCGGCGGAGCGCGTATGCAGGAGGGAATTATTTCCCTTATGCAGATGGCGAAGGTCAGCGGCGCGGTCGAGAAGCATTCGAGAGCGGGGCTTTTCTACCTGACAGTCATAACCGACCCGACGACGGGCGGCGTCACGGCGTCGTTTGCTATGCAGGGCGATGTCATACTTGTGGAGCCGAAGGCGCTTATCGGGTTCGCCGGAAGGCGCGTTGTCGAGCAGACTACCGGTAAATCGCTTCCGGATAATTTCCAGACGGCGGAGTTTTTGCTCGAGCACGGCTTCATCGACGCTATCGTCGAGAGGAAGGACCTTAAGGACACGCTCGCGACGCTTCTTAAGATACACACGAAGAAGGTAAGAAAGGGGGCGGCGAGATGACCGCGTATGACAGACTTGGACTTACCCGTCAGAATCACCGCCCGACCGGAGCGGATTTTGTCGCGGGAATATTCACCGATAAGGTCGAGCTTCACGGCGACAGGCGCTTCGGCGACGACGACGCTATCATCGGCGGCGTCGGTATGCTTGACGGCAGACCTGTTACTTATATCGCGATAGATAAGGGTCACGACCTTCAGGAGAGAATGAAGAAGAATTTCGGCTGTCCGAAGCCGGAGGGATACCGCAAGGCGCTGAGGCTCATGAAGCAGGCTGAGAAATTCGGACGTCCTGTCATCTGCTTTGTCGACACGCAGGGCGCTTTCTGCGGCGCTGACGCCGAGGAGAGAGGTCAGGGCGAGGCTATCGCCGAGAATATCCTTGAGATGATGGGGCTTGGTGTTCCCGCTATCTCGATTGTCATCGGCGAGGGCGGAAGCGGCGGAGCGCTGGCTCTCGCGTCGTCTGACCGTGTCTATATGCTCGAGAACGCCGTCTATTCGGTCATCAGCCCGGAGGGCTGCGCTTCAATCCTCTGGAAGGACGCCGGAAGAGTCGCGGACGCCGCGGACGCGCTGCATATCACAGCTGACGATATGGTTGACTTCAGGGTCGCCGACGGTGTGATACCGGAGAATTTCGAGCATTTCGACCATATGTGCGACAACATCCGGGAGACTCTTACCGCCGATCTCGATCGGCTCACGAAGCTGTCGCCGGACGAGCTCCGGGACGGCAGATACAAGAGGTTCCGCAGATTCGGCGAGTTTGATAAGTGATTTCCGAAGATTGATTATTATAGCTTCCGCTCCGAAAGGGGCGGGGCTTTTTTGACGTTTTTCGTTGATAATTTGATTTATTCCGGAATAACAGGCGCACATTTTCAAAATCCTCTTGACATTTCGGAATTAATGTGGGATAATATTATCAGGTTATATTGAAAGGTATTTTTTTATGGATCAGAATAATAAGCTCGAGTTCGTCGCGACCTGCCTGTTCGGGCTCGAAAGCCTGCTCGGTGAAGAGATCGAGGCGCTCGGGTATGAAAAGACAGAGACTATAGACGGAAGGGTTACTTTTGTCGGTGATGAGGCGGCTATCGCGAGGTGCAATATTAATCTAAGATTTGCCGAGCGGCTGTATATCAAGATGGGAAGCTTTCCCGCGAAGACCTTCGCGGAGCTCTTCGACGGGACAAATGCGCTCGCTTGGGAGAGATGGATCGGTCAGGACGACGCTTTCCCGGTCAAGGGGCACAGCATAAAGTCCGGGCTGACATCAATACCGGACTGCCAGTCTATCGTCAAGAAAGCGATCGTCAACCGCCTCTCCGACGAGTACGAGATAAAGTGGTTCAAGGAAGAGGGCGTGAAGTATCAGATCGAGTTCTTCATACTCCGCGATATCGCGACACTCATGATTGACACCTCCGGAACGCCTCTCCACAAGCGCGGATACCGTCCCGCGGCGGGCGAGGCTCCGTTACGTGAGACGCTCGCGGCGGCTATGGTGAAGATATCGAGACCGAGAGACGAGGTCCTGCTCTGGGATCCGTTCTGCGGCTCGGGAACCATTGCCATCGAAGCGGCTATGATGATGACAAACACCGCGCCCGGACTCGGAAGAAACTTCGCGGCTGAGGAGTTCTATGACCTGCCGGAAAAGATATGGAAAGACGCGCGCGAAGAAGCTATGTCCATGAAGCGCGAGACGCAGTTTGAGGTCTACGCCAGCGACATCGATCAGCACATGGTCGATCTCGCCCGCGCGAACATCCGCCGCGCCGACATGGGAGCGCACATCAAGTGCTTCCAGAGAAACGCGACCGAGATCGTCAAAGCCGACCGCCGCGCGACCATTGTCTGCAACCCGCCTTACGGTGAGAGACTTATGGACGATACCGGTGTGGCGAAGCTCTATCACGACATGGGCGTGTGCTTCTCGAAGCTCGCTCCGTGGCAGATATACATTCTCTCGAGCGTTCCGGATTTCGAAAAGCTGTACGGACACCGCGCGGACAAGGTCAGGACGCTTTACAACGGTATGATAAAGTGCGGGTTCTATCAGTACTTCAAGAACGACGACTACAAGAAAAACAATCACGGCGGGAGAGATTTCAAAAACCCGTCCGGAAGAACAGAAAGGTAACAAGTCTGAAAATAAATTTCAGACCAGACAGTTTTGAGACTTTCACGACATATGGTCGTGAATTATGAAAGCCGGACAAGCCGTCTTTCAAAACCGCCTTAAAACTGTAAGTTTATACGAAAGGTATGGTCAAATAATTATGGAAAAATCACGCTGGATATGGTACCCCGGTGACTACGAGATATATCACAGTATGCTCCTTCACTCACGGCGCGAGGAGTTCGGGTGCGAATACCCGTCGATGTGGGGACTCTCAAACGTCTGGCCGAGAGTGGATTTTCTGAAAGAATGCCGCTTCGATAAGGACGGATATATCAGGATACACGCCAACTGTAAATGTTATCTCCTTGTCGACGGAAGGAGATTTCCGCGCGGCGAGAAGGTTGACGTCGCGGCGGGTGATCACCGTATCGAGGTCATCGCGATAAAGACCGACGGTCTTCCCGCGATATTCTGTGAGTCGGATCAGCTGATATCAGACCACACATGGAAATGCTCGCCCGGAGCCGCGATACGCGAAGATTTTGCCGGGGACGAGCCCGCTTATTATTCACCGGACGACAATGTCGAGGTCTTTCCGTTTACATATACCAAGGTCGAGCCGGTCAGCGTGACAAAGACTTCTGTCGGAACGCTGTATGACTTCGGGAAGGAACTTTTCGCAAAGCTCGAATTTGACGCGGACACGGAGCTTACCGTTTACTACGGCGAGACGGCTGAGGAGGCTTCCGATCCGGAGAACGCGCTTCTCTATGAGACTATCGGCGCCGGAAAGCATTCACTCGTTCCGCGCGCGTTCAGATATGTCACTCTCACCGGGGACGCGAAGAATGTCACGGCATGGCTTGAGCTTCTTGACGAGACGCCTGTCGCGAAGTTTTCCTGCGACAAGCCGGAGGTCGGGAAGATATTCGATATATGCAGGTATACCTTCCACCTGAATTGCCGCGAGTTCATGCTCGACGGTATCAAGCGCGACAGGTGGTGCTGGTCAGGCGACGCTTATCAGTCGTATATGGTCAACGATTACCTCTTCGCCGACCGGGCGCTCAACCGACGCACCATCACGGCGCTGTACGGCAAGCCGCCGGTCATCGAGCACGTCAACCGGATAAACGACTACTCGGCGCTTCTGATCATCGGAACATGGGAATATTATTTCACAACCGGTGATATCGATTTCATTAGGTTCATCTACCCGCGCGCGAAGGCGCTTTATGACTTCATTGTCTCGAGGCTTGACGAGAACGGGCTTGTCGTCGGTCGTCCGGGCGACTGGATTTTCATCGACTGGTCGGATATTGACAAGAGCGGTCCGCTCGCCGCGGAGCAGATTCTCCTCTGGCAGGCGCACAACGCCATGGCGTGGCTCACAGAAGCGCTCGGCGGGGACGCGAAGCCTTACACGGAACGCGCGGACAGACTGAAAACTGTTATCAACGAGAAGTTCTGGGACGAGGAAAAGCACGCGTACATCGACACATACACGTCCGGGAGACGGAACGTTACCCGTCACGCGGCTATTTTCGCGATACTCTACGATTTCGTCGACAGGAAGACCGCTGATGATTTCGTGAAGAACATCCTCGAAAACGACAGCGTCACAAAGATCACGACCCCGTATTTCGAGCTCTACGAGCTCATGGCGTTCTGCAAGCTCGGACATATCGGATACGCGCAGAACATGATCGATTCCTACTGGGGCGGCATGCTGAAGCTCGGCGCCACGACGATCTGGGAACAGTACGACCCGACTGAGAGCGACGTCGCGCACTACGGAATGTACGGGAGCAAATTCGGAAAATCCCTCTGCCACGCGTGGGGAAGCGGACCGATATACCTCCTCGGAAGATACTGCCTCGGCGTCAGACCGACGTCTGTCGGCGCTAAGACCTTCGCGGTCGAACCGAATCCCGGATTATACAGAGAACTGCACGGACGAGTCCCGGTCGGGAACGCGTATGTCGACGTCGATCTTGAGGACGGGAAACTTTCAGTAAAAACACCGCTCGATGGCGGTACGCTCATCTGGGGCGGGAAAGAATATCCGATTGAGAAGGATACGACTCTGACCATCTGATAAAACACATACCGGCGGCTGTCACTATTGAATGACAGCCGCCGGTTAATTCTTTATTTGTTTTCCTCGACCGCTTCGATAAGGTCGGCTATGTTCTTGTCGACCTTCGTATCGAGCGAAGCGAAGGCGGAGGCGAAATTGCCATCCAGTTCCTGATATATCGTGCGAACCTTCGTGCGGACGCCGCCGAAGTCGAACAGCATACCTATGTCGTATTCAGTCTTCGAGAAGATCATATCGAGCATCTCAACCGAATCGTCGTCTCTCGCGCATTTGCCGGTGAGAATCGTGTCGTACAGCGCCGGGAGAAGCTCCGTATATCCGCGGTAGGACATTTCCGCGAGAATGATTCCGGTGCTCTCAAGATCGCTGTTCGTGCGCGGGATTACCGTTATCGGGAGTGGATTCGAGAAGACCGGCGAGATATAGTCGGTCTGCGTCTCGTCGTACTTCGGGAACGGGATTATGCCGAAATCATCCTTCATGTCGCGGAACTGCGGCGCGTAATATATTCCGGCGAGGGATATCAGCGTGTTTCCGCCCGTGAACATCCCGGTCTCGAGCTTGTTTGTTATATTCGGGTCAGGACTGCGCTTGTGGACATTGAAGGAGGTCGCCGTGTCTGACAGGATATCGAAGATATGCTGCATCCTTGTGAGCGCGGTTTCCGTGTTATAGGTTTTCACGATACTTCCGTCGGACAATGTCTCGGCAATATTGATGCCGCTCGCGTTCAGAAAGCCCTCGCTGACGTCGACTATGTATGTGAAGCCGTATCTGTCCTTCTCGGTGTACAGACCGTCCGAATCGGTGTCTGCGGCGACCGTTTTTCCGATTTCGTACATCCTGTCGATCGTCCACTTTCCGCTCCGGACCGTATCGTACATATTGTCAATCCCGAAGTCGTCAAGCATCACCTTGTTGAAATACGCCGAGAAAATCAGCAGATTGTGATTCATCGTGATATTCGAGACGACACCGTAATGGGAACCTGCTATAGACAGCGCGTCATAAGATGCCTTATCGTAATACCCGGAGTCAGGCTCAAAATGCGGCATCAGCGTGAGATCCGAAAGACTTCCGGACGTCAGAAGCTTGTTGTACTCACTGCCGCGCATCACGGCAATATCATATACGTGCTCGCCTGCCGTGACCGATTTCAGAAGCTTCGCCGTGCCGTTCGCCGGGTCGTCCACAATGTGTTCGTCGGTTATCACGCAGTTGTATTTTTCGGAGATCGCGGAGCGACGCCTGAAGGACGCGTCGTTCAGAATCTCCCCGTTCATCTCGGTCGGAGCTATGTCGGTTATAGCGAGCGGCGCGTATGTCCACCAGTCCTCGGCGAGGATCGTGAAAACCTTTCCTTTCATATCTGTCTTCGGAAGGTCAGGCGCGGCGAGCGTGCTTCCAGGCGCGGATTCGTCAGATTCTGATGAGACTTCATCGGACGCGCCGTCAGTCGTTATGACCGTGTCATCCGATACCGGCTCTCCGCCGCATCCCGCGAGCGGAAGGGTGAGGAGCAGTGCGAGAAGAAGACTTGTATACCTGTGTTTCATATGTCTGTTTTTCCTTTCAGATTCATTTGTTCGGATGCCGTTGTCTGAATGTGTACGTACACGTTTCTTGATTCGATTATAGCACATCAGCGCGGGTTTGTCAATACCGAATTCCGCGTGCCAAAGTGATTCGTAGAAATATACAATTACATAACCCAATTATTGTACAACATAGACAAGCGTTTGCAGACTGTTGTCGCTGGAATTTGCAGCGTTTGATTTGCGGACGCTGCGGAAAATTGTAAAATTTCAGATTGCCTATTGACAAACTCCACTATTATGATATAATTATATTGGGGCAGGATTTTTAATTATCCTAAGCGTGTGTCGTCGACCATTATCGCGGCTTCGTTTGCTCCGGAAAGGTAATAAAAAATATGACGGTATTGCCAAGCATTCAGAAAACAAAGATCGTATGTACGATCGGTCCCGCGTCGTCTGCTCCGGAAAAGATCCGCGACATGATAAACGCGGGCATGGACGTCGCGAGACTCAACTTCTCTCACGGCACGCACGAGGGTCACAAGGCTGTCGCGGACATGATAAAACAGGTCAGAAAAGAGATGGGACAGCACATCGCGCTCCTGCTCGACACAAAGGGACCTGAAATCAGACTCGGTACCTTCGCCTCCCCCGTGACGCTCGAGAAGGATGCCGAGTTCACGCTCACATTTGACGACTCGCAGGGCGACGAAAAGCACGCCTCCGTTACCTTCAAGGACCTCTGGCGCGATATGAGCCGCGGCGGACGCATTCTCATCGACGACGGACTCGTTGAGCTGTCTGTCATCTTGTCCGAAAAATCCGGCATCAGGTGCCGCGTCGTCAACGGCGGAACCATCTCGTCGAACAAGGGCGTCAACGTTCCCGGCGTCAAGCTGTCGATACCGTTCCTTTCAGAACGCGATATTTCGGATATTGAATTCGGTATCCGAGAGGATTTCGACTTCATCGCCGCGTCATTCACCCAGTGCGCCGCTGACATTGAGAAAATCCGTGCCCTGCTCGAAAAGAACGGCGGCTCCGATATACGTATAATCGCCAAGATCGAGAATGCCGCCGGAGTCGAGAACATCGACGAGATAATCAAGGTCTCCGACGCCATAATGGTGGCAAGAGGCGACATGGGCGTCGAAATACCGATGGAGGAGATTCCGATAATACAGAAGCGCCTCATCGCGAAGTGCTACGGCGCCGGGAAGCCGGTCATAACCGCGACCCAGATGCTCGAGAGCATGACGAAGAATCCTCGCCCGACAAGAGCCGAAATAACCGACGTCGCGAACGCGATCTATGACGGCACATCCGCGATAATGCTCTCAGGTGAGACCGCGGCGGGCAAATACCCGGTCGAAAGCGTACGCACGATGGCGCTCATAGCGATGCGCACCGAGAGCGATATAAACTACATCGAGCGCTTCAGACAGAACCAGCTCTCCGGCTTCTCAAATGTCACGACCGCCATCTCCCACGCCGCCTGCACGACGGCGCACGATCTCGGCGCGAACGCCATCATCACCGTTACGAAGTCCGGTAACACCGCGAGAATGATAAGCCGCTTCCGTCCCGTGACGCAGATAATCGGCTGCTCGCCGTGCGAGAAGGTTTGTAGACAGCTCGCGCTCTCATGGGGGGTCGCCCCGATGTCGATCGAGGAGCAGACCACGTCTGACGATCTCTTCAAGCACGCGATCAGTCTTGCCGTGAAGAACGGGTTCGTTGAGTACGGAGACCTCGCGGTCATAACCGCCGGACTGCCGCTCGGCGTCTCGGGAACGACCAACATATTAAAGGTTCAGATCGTCGGCGACGTTCTCTCGAGCGGTACCGGAATATCCTCCGGAAACGATATCGTCTGCGGAAATCTCTGCGTCTGCCGCGACGAGGACGAGGCGAGACAAAATTTCCGCGACGGGGAGATACTCGTCATTCCGTCTACCTCGAACAGGATTGTCGATCTGCTCCGCCACGCGCGCGGACTTATCTGCGAGATGGACGGCGAGGACTCTCACGCGGCTATCGTCGGTCAGGCGCTCGGCATACCGGTTATCGTCGGCGCTCTCGGCGCGACGAAGATACTCAAGAGCGGGACCGCCGTGACTGTCGACGCAAAGCGCGGCATGGTCTACTGTGGAGAAAAGGTATCAAAGGAAACGCCGATTTAAGGTTGTTTTGGCAATAAAAAGCCCATAAATCCAAGACTTTTTATTGCCAAAACCCGACTTATTCTGTGTATCCCAAAGGAAAAGGACAGATAATATAATACTGACAGAAAGGACGGCATCGGTACTATCGTGCCGTCCTTTCTTCTTTTTCGGAAATTCACGTTAATTTTTTTGAAAAAAAAGCGGAAAGGTATGTACAAAGGTGGTTTTGTGTGGTATAATAAACGAGAGACGTTTATATACGTACACAAATACTGGCATAATATGCCATCGGAGACTGATAATTACAATTATGTATACAGACAACAGCAAAAACAACAGACGCCGTTCCGGGGATCGTCAGGACCGGAAACCGGGATACAAATCCGGATATAAGCCGAAGAGATATGACGACAGACCAAAATCCGACGCGAAGTACGAAAATTCCGCTGACACGGTCGCGGAGACGAACGCCGCCGACACTATGGAGAACGAAGAGTCCTCCATAGTCTATGGACGCAACTCGGTCATGGAGCTTATCAAGAGCGGGCGCGCCATCGACAAGCTGCTTGTCAGGCGAGGGGATCGCGAGGGCTCGATAACCGTCATCGCGGCGGAGTGCATCTCGAGAAAGATACCCGTCATCGAGGTCGAGAAAGCGAAGCTCGATTCGCTCTCCGGCGGGATGAACCATCAGGGTGTCTGCGCGCTTGTTCCGATGAAGGAATACTCGACGATTGACGATATCTTCGCGCTCGCGGAGTCGAGAGGAGAGAAACCGTTCATCGTCGTCGCGGACGAGATTGAGGATCCGCACAACCTCGGCGCGATAATCAGGAGCGCGGAAGGCGCGGGAGCTCATGGTCTGATAATACCGAAAAGACGCGCGGTCGGACTCTCCGCGGTTGTCGCCAAGGCTTCCGCCGGAGCTCTCGAGTACCTTCCGGTCGCCAAAGCCACAAATATTGCCTCAGCGCTTGACGAGCTCAAGGAGCGAGGCGTGTGGATTTACGGCGCGGAGGCGGACGGAACGCCGTATTATGACGCGAAATTCGACAGCGCGACCGCCATCGTTCTCGGGAGCGAGGGCTTCGGCATCTCGCCGCTTGTCCGCAAGAAGTGCGATTTCATACTTTCGATACCTATGCGCGGGCAAGTGAACTCGTTCAATGTATCCTGCGCGGCGGCGGTGCTTCTCTGCGAGGCTTCGAGACAGCTCGCCGGGATCAAGTGAAACGCTGATTTATGGTGGCTTTCGCAGAAAAAACATAAATCCAATACTTTTTTCCGCGAAAACCTGATTTATCATTGTATCCCAAGTGATGTTTTTATCTCAAAATAATCCGAAGAAAGGAAGCTACAATGCGTGACGATAACAGATCCCGTGCCGGCGGCGCGGGACCGAATGAAGACGTTTCGGCAGACGAGCTGCTCGCTCTGCTGCACAAGAGCGTCGAACGGGACGCTAAGAGCGCGGGCGGCGACAAAACGATCGGTGACACAAAGGTGACCGGAAAGATACCGAAGAAGACCGCTCCGCTGAAAATAGACGACTCGACGCTCGACGAAGCGAGACGCGAACTCTATCAGGGCGGGAACGACACAGACGACGACATAGATATCGACGAGCTCATACGTATGTACACGAAGCGTCCGGAAAAGAAAAATAGCCCGGCGGAGGAACCCGTTCCGGACAAAAAGACTGACGCTCCTGAAAATGCCGCTCCCGCGGTAAATGAGACAAATAACGATATTCCGGAGGATGAGCCGGCGGGGGAATACGTCGTCGCTGGCGATAAAACCGACACGAAAGAGACGGAGGATACCGGAAGCGGCGCGGCGTATGACACACAGAACGCCGACGAAGTGCCGATACCGGAGGAGGTTGCCCCGTGGCGCGAGGATTTCGATACCGATGACGACGCGGACATGAAGGTCATTGACGAGGGCGGCGCAATAGCCGCGGGAGCTGACAAACCTGAGAGACCGGAGAGCGGCACGCCTTCCGCTGTTCCCGCGAAAAGCGACGGCGGCGAGACCGCTATATACGACATCAAGAAAGTCCGCGAGGCTGTCGACGGCAACGCCGAATTCTCCGACACCGTGAACGAGGCGCTCGACAACGCCGCAACCGAGATCTTCGAGACTGTTCACCCTGACGACAAGAGCGGCGCGGATGCCAAAGACGCCGGTCCGGACACCACAAAGGTTTACGGCGAGCCGGATCCGGATGAGATCGATCAGACCGACCTCAATCTGATGATAGCCTTCGGCATGAACGACGAGATACGCGACAAGGTCGGCGAGGAAAAGGCGACCGAACTCGCAGACAACATGGCGAAGAAGCAGGAAGAAACAGTAAAGCTCGCGAACATCGAGCAGCAGTACGAGTATACCTCGAGGAGCCAGAACACCGAGATACTTACGCGGTACAAGAACCAGTACTATACGCTCATAATGCGTATTATATTCGCGGTTATTCTCGTCGGAGCCACTTTCTTCCTTGAGAATTACAGTATGTTCGGCATCGAGCTGCCGTCATTCATGCGGCCGGGATCCTATCCGGTCGTCTACTCGATGATCGATCTCCAGTTCGTCGTGCTCGGCGGCGCGCTCGTCTACAGTCAGATATTTACCGGCGCGAAGAATCTGTTCACGCTGAAACCTACGTCTGAGAGCATGACTTCGTTCATCGTTGTCGTGTCGGCGCTATATACAATCACCGCCTGCTTCCTCGCTCCGCGCGAGGGGTTCAGGCTCTTCAACCTGCCGGTCATGCTGGCGGTTCTGCTCGCTCTCATCTGCGAGTTCCTGAGCCTGAAGCGCGACGTGTTCAGCTTCAACATCGTCTCGACAAAACGCAAGAAATTCGTCGTGACCCCGGTTTCCGACGCCACCGACTCGCTCGAGCGCGAGATATTCAGCGATTACATCCCGGCAGATTCAGAGATAATCCGCGTCGGGCGCACCGACTTTGTCGACGGCTACTTCGCGCGCACGAGGGACGGAAGAGTCGCGAGACCGATCGTCGGCGTCCTCATGCTGCTGGTTCTGATGATTTCCGCGGTGTTCTTCTTCCTGTCCTATTTCAAGGATCCGAATATCTATTCCGCGCTGACAAACGCCTTCACGGCGTTCACGGTCACGATGCCGCTCACCGCCTTCGCGATATTCAGCTATCCGTTCTACAAGGCTTCGAGAGACGCTTATGAGAACGACAGCGCCATCATCGGCGAGAAGTCGCTCGGCGATTACGCCGGGGCGTCGGTCATCTCGTTCGAGGACAAGGAAGTGTTCCCGTCGAACGGCGTCAAGGTCACGAGCATCAAGGTCTACGGCAACAACCGTATCGACGAGATAATCTACAACCTCGCCAGCGCCTTCATCAAGGTCGGAGGACCGCTCGCCGACGTTCTCAGCCAGGCGACGCACGACATCGGACATTCCGAAAACGTCGTGCTCGAGGCTGTCGAGGACGATGGCTTCACGGTCACGGTCGACGAGATGTCGGTCGCGGTCGGCAAGGCGTCCTACATGGAAAAGCAGGATTTCGACCCGCCGTATGACGCGGAGGACAAGCGTATAGAAGCATCGGCTCCGGTCGGAATACTCTACATCGCGTATCAGGGGCAGCTCGCCGGCAAGGTCTACGTGCAGTACACGATAGACAGCGAGTTCGAGAAGATACTCGAGCAGCTCTACAAGACCGGTATGTGCGTCGGTATCAAGTCATTCGACCCGAACATCGACGATGTTCTTCTCGCGAAGAAGGTCAAGGCGATGAAATACCCGGTCAAGGTCATCCGCTCAAAGACCGTCGAGGATATTCCGCACACCTTTGAGCGCTGCGACAGCGGTATTGTCTCGAAGCGTTCGGTCAAGGATCTCCTCCGCACAGTTACGCTCTGCGAGCGCGTGAACAACGCTATGAAAACCGCTACAATAGTCAAGATACTCGCGATGCTGCTTGGCGTCGTGGCTATGGTCTTCGTGTGGGTGTTCGCGTCGGAGATACAGCTGAACTCGCTCTACACGGCGGCGTACCAGCTCGTGTGGCTGATACCGGTTATGCTTATCTCGCACTTCATGGCGTAAGGACAAAAATAGAAATGAAGGGTGCCGCGCGTCGACATCCTTCATTTTGCGGATACAAGGTTTCCCGTCGAAGCGTCAAACCAAAGTGAAAAATAACGAAAGGATATTTTCAGATGAACAGTGATCTGACTCCGAAACAGGCAGCCGAACGCCTGCTCAAACGGGTCGAGAAGCCCGGAAGATACACGGGCGGCGAATACGGCGAGGTCATCAAGGACAAGTCGCGCGTCAAGGCGAGATTCGCCTTCTGCTTCCCGGACACATACGAGATCGGAATGTCGAACCTCGGCATAAGGATACTCTACGGCGCGATAAATCAGTACGACGACTTCTGGTGCGAGCGCGCATACACTCCGTGGACCGACATGGAGGAACAGCTCAGAAAATACAATATTCCGCTCTACGCGCATGAGTCCGGGGACTCGCTCCGTGATTTCGATTTCGTCGGTTTCACCCTCCAGTACGAACTCTGCTACACGAATGTCCTCAACACGCTCGAGCTCGCCGGGATACCTGTGCTCGCGAGCGATAGGGGGGATGATATGCCGATCGTCATCGGCGGCGGACCCTGCACTTACAACGCGGAGCCTGTCGCGGATTTCTTCGACGTGTTCTCGATCGGAGAAGGCGAAGAGGCACTTCCGGAGATAATGCGGCTCTACGCCGACATGAAGGAATCCGGAGAGTACACGAAAAAAGAATTCCTTCACCGCGCCGCGAAGCTCGATGGTTTTTACGTCCCGTCACTGTATGATGTCAGCTACAACGATGACGGAACGATCAAGGCTTATACGCCTGTATATGATGATATACCGACGAAGATCACGAAACGGATAATCAAGGACATGGACAAGGCGTTCTTTCCGGACAAGTTCGTCATGCCGTATATTGAGACTGTGCACGACAGGATCGTTCTCGAGGTCTATCGCGGGTGCATACGCGGGTGCCGGTTCTGTCAGGCGGGAATGGTCTACAGACCTATACGCGAAAAATCGGTCGACGTACTGAACGACTGCGCGAAGAAGCTTTACAAAGCTACCGGATACGATGAAATATCGCTCTCATCGCTCTCGATAAGCGATTACAGAAATATCGAGGAGCTCTGCGACAAACTGCTCGAGTGGACAAACGATGCGAAGGTCAATATCTCGCTTCCGTCGATGCGCCTTGACAGCTTCACAAAGGAACTGCTCGAAAAGATCTCGACCGTCCGGAACGCCGGGCTCACGTTCGCTCCCGAAGCCGGTACGCAGAGACTCCGCGACGCTATCAACAAGAATGTCACCGAGGAAGACCTTCTCAAGGCGTGCAGAACCGCTTTTGAGGCGGGGAAGAGCCAGGTCAAGCTGTATTTCATGCTCGGTCTGCCGACCGAGACTGACGAAGATCTCGAAGGGATCGCAAAGCTCGCGAAGCGTGTCGTCGACACATATTACGACGTGATGCGCGGCGTCCGCGGCAAGAAATCGCCGAAGGTTACTATAAGCTGCGCCTGCTTCATACCGAAGCCGTTCACCGCTTTCCAGTGGGAGGCTCAGAGCACACTTGAAGAACTCGACAGAAAGCAGAAATACGTCCTATCGAAGATAGACGACCCTAAGGTCGTGTTCAACTACCACGACGCGGACGGAAGCCGCATAGAGGCAGTATTCGCGCGCGGCGACAGGAAGCTGTCGAAGGCGCTCCTCGAGGCGAGACGGCGCGGTATACGCTTTGACAGCTGGGACGAATATTTCGACTATA
The DNA here is from genome assembly GCA_900546315.1 of uncultured Eubacteriales bacterium. Taxonomy (GTDB): domain Bacteria; phylum Bacillota; class Clostridia; order Oscillospirales; family CAG-272; genus Flemingiibacterium. The sequence goes on along the minus strand of URCP01000037.1, from coordinate 2,450 downwards.
ACGCGTGGTGTGAGGTGTTCGACGCCTGCGGGATAGACCCGGCGTTCTACGCGAACCGCGAGTTCGGGGAGAACGAGGTGCTGCCGTGGGACATCATCGACTGCGGCGTCACAAAATCCTTCCTGCTCCGCGAAAGACACAACGCTTACGATTCAAAGACAAACAGAAACTGCGCCGAACAGTGCACGGGCTGCGGCGCGAACAGACTCGGAGGTGAGAGAACATGGTGTCCGAAGCAGAACTGAATGAGAGCATGACAGAAGAAACCGCCACGCAGAAAAAGCCGGTCCCGCCGGCTCCGCAGCCGATCAGAGCCAGATTTTACAAGATCGGTATGCTCCAGTATATCTCGCACCTCGATCTTGTCCGGACCATGACGAGGATAATCACGCGCGCGGGGATTCCGGCGTGGTATACTCAGGGATTCAATCCGAGGCTCAAGCTCACTTTCGCTATGCCTCTGTCTATAGGCACGCAGAGCGAGTGCGAGTTTTTCGATATAAAGCTCGTTGAGCCGATGGCGCCTGATGAGGTGAAAGCACGGCTGAACGAGTGCCTGACGAGCGAGATGCAGATCACCGACGTCTATACGAGCGACAGAAAATTCAACGAGATCGCTTGGGCAAGGTATGAAATCAGACTCACGAGCCCGTCGTTCACTTCTGAGGACGCGGAGAAGCTGACGACACTTTACACGAATCCGCTCGTCGTCATGAAACGCTCTAAGGCGGGCGACCATGAAGCGGATATCTCGCCATTTGTGCGGCTTGACAGCGTGACTTTCGAGGATGGCAGTCTCATTGTGAAAACGCTGCTTTCCGCCGACAACGCGACTTATGTAAATCCCGAGCACCTTGTCAGAAAGGCGGAAGAATGTCTCGGGACCACCTTCGAGGATCCTTTCACGGAATTCTACACTATCATCAGGAAAGAAGTCTATCTGTCCGACGGAAAAACGATATTCCGCTAAAAGATATTGTCGCCGGAGAACCTCTGCGAATCGGCTATATGTCTGAGCGCGGAGCGGAACAGCGACAGCTCGGCGCGAAAATCCGCGGTGTTTCCGCTTCTCAGATATTCCGAAAGGAGGCAGAGCGCGTTCTCCGCACGGTCAGCCTCGCCATGCTTCACGGAGAGGGTCAGCGGGAACCTTGACCTTTCCCATTCGCATATAAGCTCAGTAAGGGATTCCTCGGAGCCTGTCAGAGCGAGCTCTTCGCATATCGCGTCGAGCTCGCTCGTTTTGCTTGTTACATAGAACGTGTTGAAGAGTATCAGAACGCATATAACCAGAAGTATCGAGCAGGCTATGAAAAATGATCTCATTTTCTCTTGATCAGATTCTCCTTTCCGGAATCGTCGACCGTGAAAAGGACGACGTCTTCAATTTTTACGTGACGGTGCCTGAGGCGCTCAGAGAGCCACTCACGCGATTTTCCTATGATGCCGAGGTCGAAGTCGCTTATCTTTGAATCGACGACCACAGCGTGCGCTATGCCGGTCTCGGTGGGATTCTTGCCGAGATCTTCATTTGTTACCGCTTGACGGCTCTTTTTTTCTATTACGGAGAGCTGACCGTTTTGCTCGAGAATCGCGTAGTTTACGTCGTCGATGTCGGATATACCGGCGATCCTGAGCTGGCTCAAAAGCTCCTCGATGCTTATGCGGACCCTTGAGATCTCTTCTGTGTTGAGTCTGCCGTTTGAGATGAGTATGCTGGGTTTGCCGTCAAATATCGGTTTCAGGAAAGGAATTTTTGTGACGGCGAAAGAAATTATGACCTCAATCGAGACGAGCGCTCCTATCGGTATTACGGCGAAAACAAGAGGAATGTCAGCGTCGGCGATGGGGCCGGCGGCAAGCTCGGAGAGCAGAATGGTTATGACGAGTTCGGAGACCTGCATCTCACCGATCTGGCGTTTTCCCATGATGCGCATCGTGCCGATGAGAACAATATAGATGAGTATAAGACGGATAAGTATCGTCAGCATATGTTCACCTCCGGTGGTAGGATTTGCGGGGGTGAAGCTGGATATGCGCGGACAGAAAAGTTTTTTCGATTTTTTTTGAAAAAGGGGTTGACAAACGCGGAAAGATGTGGTATAATAATATCACTGTGAGCGAGAGCAAAGCAGTTGATGAGTAATCAAAGGTCTTCGAAAAAAAACTTAAAAAACTTTTTCAAAACCTCTTGACAAACTCGAAAAGATATGATATAATATAAAGGTCGCGTAAAGCGAAGGGCAAGAGAGATTGACATCGTCGATGTGAGCGGAGCTTCCTTGAAAAAAGAACCTCCTCAAATCAACCGATAAGATCAGCCTGAACTTCGACAAACATCGAGCGGTTTGAAAAAAGTTGAAAAAACTTTTGAAAAACCCCTTGACAAACGCTCCGAGATATGGTATAATATCTAAGTCGCGTGTGAAGCGACGGTGAGCTTCTTAAAA
>URCP01000036.1 GCA_900546315.1 uncultured Eubacteriales bacterium | reverse complement strand
CTACGCTAACCGGCTTCTTGACGCGCCGCTTCTCCGCGCGCGGATGCTTCACTGGGGCAATTTCCGCTATGACCTGCCGGGATACCTGCACTGGGGTCTGAATCACTGGCGGGACGGAGATCCGTTTATCTGCACGACGCCGATGAACGGCCCGACGAACCGCCTCCCCGCGGGCGACACTCATGTGGTGTACCCGCTCGGGAATGACGTGCTCTGCTCGATGCGCGGCGAGATGATGCGTCTTGGAGCGGAGGATTACGAGCTCCTGCGCCTGCTCGCGGAGAGCGACGATAAACTCGTCGAGCGGATATGCGGAGAAGTCTTCCGCGCGTTCGACGACTGCGACAACACAGCCGAAGCTTTCGAGGGGTCGCGCGGCAAGCTGATAGACGCGCTTGAGAAAATAAATTAAAGGAGAATTAAAAATGTCAATGACACTGAAAATAACCGATATAGCCCCCGGCATCCTGCGCCTGCGCCTGTCCGAGAAGCACGCCCGGACGCTCGCCGAGCGCTATAAACTGATCGAGCTCCCGGAGACCCTCTCGGAGAGCGGAATAAAGGTCGACGAGACCGCCGGAAAAATAACTTTCCCGGACGGAAGAATAATGTCCTTCTCGATGATAGACGGAGAGGAGTACGATTCCCTGCACGAGAGCCTTGAGAAGGAGTTCGAGAAGAACTACACCGATTATCAGGCGATAATCGGCGCGCCGGAGGAAGAGGCGAAGAAAGCCGAAAAGAAGGCTGCCGAGCCGAAGTACACAGACGGACAGGTTCCCGCCGACTCAGTTCCGGAAAACGCTCATTTTGCCGTCCGCCTCTCGATCCTGCCTTTCGACCGCTTCTACGGTCTTGGCGAGGCGTCGCGTGACCGCGTCGAGCTGCGCGGAAGGGCTTACCAGAACTGGGTGAGATATCAGTATAACGAGATTTCGGTCCCGTTCCTGTCCTCGGACGGCGGGTATGGTTTTCTCGTCAACGCGAACCGCCGGACGTTTATGGACATCGGCGGGCGCGAGAAGGATTCGCTGATTATCCTCGGCGAGAACGACGAGATGGATATCTTCGTCTTCGCCGGAGAGGGTCTGTATGACATTCTCCCGAAGTACACCCTTCTGTCGGGACGTCCGATGCTTCTCCCGAAGTGGGCGTACGGGCTGACTTATATCGCGCCGATCTTCGGCACGCAGCATGACGTTCTTTCTCACGCGGAGAGGTTCAGAAAGGAGCATATCCCGTGCGATATGTTCAGCCTCGAGCCGGGCTGGATGAAGAAGTTCTACGATTACTCGACAAAGAAGGAGTGGGCGACCGAACGCTTCCACGTGACCGATTACATGGTCGGACCGAACTCGGACATAACGTTCATCTCCGCGCTGAAGCGTTACGGCTTCCATCTCGCGCTCTGGATCTGCATCAGACACGACCTGACCGGCGAGGCGGAGCGTGAGCTGGCGCGCCTGAACGATCCGCAGTACAACGCCGAGAGCGACACATATGGCGAGTCGTGGTACGAGCACCTGAAGAAGTTCACCGACCTTGGCATCGCGGGCTACAAGCTCGACCCGGCGGACATGGTCTGCTGCTTTGACAGGATGTCCCGCCCGACCTGCCGCAATGGTCTTTCCCCGATGACGATGCACGACACGAACCAGACGCTGCTCGCGCGTCAGATGTACCTCGGCTATTCCGCGCAGACGGGGCTTCGTCCGATGATACATTACTGCGGCGGCTTCACCGGAACGCAGAGGTGGTGCGCGGCGACGACCGGAGACAACGGCGGCGAGCTCGGCGCGATGATCTGGCTCGAGACCCTCGCTATGACCGGCTTCATGAACACAACAATCGACATGAATATCCATCATCCGGAGTCGATACATTTCGGAATGTTCGTGCCGTGGGCGCACCTGAACGCGTGGCACGGCGCGGAACAGCCGTGGTGGGCGGGCGACGACCTGCACCGTATGTTCGTCGAGTACGCGAGAATGCGCTACCGTATCCTTCCCTACATCTATTCCGCGGCGCTCGAGGGGCACGAGGAGACAAAGCCGATCGTGCGCCCGATGGTTCTCGAGTTCCCGGACGACGAGAACTGCCGCGAGCTGTCGAGACAGTATATGTTCGGCGGAAATCTTCTTGTCTCGGCGTACGCCGATTCGGTCTACCTGCCCGCGGGACGCTGGACCGACGCGTTCACCGGCGAGGAGTATGTCGGACCGGCGACGATTGAGAATTATAAGCCGACCCGGACCCGCGGCGGCGGACTCTTCATCCGCGGCGGCGCGGTGATCCCGAACTGGTCGGATCGCGATTACAGCACGCAGAAGGACGACGAGACGATAGCGCTCGACATCTGGCCGGACGAAAACACGTCGTATATCTTCCGCGAGGACGACGGAGTGAGCCTCTCCGAGGCGGTCTCGCACACGCTGATAACGCTCGAGGGCGACGAGGAGCAGCTGAATATCACGATAGGCTCCCGCGAGGGCGATTACGCCGGAAAGCCGGAGCGCCGCACATGGCTCGTCCGCGTCCACTCGAAGCCGGGCGACGACAGGCTGCTCAGCGTGAAGTGCGCGCCGGAGGATCGCGTCTTCTTCACCGTGAGGGACGGCGGAGAGACAATCTTTGACGTAGACGCGTCGGACGTGCTCGAAAAGTAAAAAACAGAGCCCGGAAAAAATCCGGGTTCTTCCGAAAGGATGATATCATGGAAAACATCTCAAAGAATGCGGCGGCGAACACCGTCTCCGCGGTACATCAGCTCGACCCGACGAAATACGTGAGGATCACCGAGAAGCCGGGCGCGAAGCTGAAGGTTCTGTTCGTCGGCAACTCGATAACCCGTCATATGCCGCTCCCGTCGATAGGCTGGACAGGCGACTGGGGCATGGCGGCAAGCTGTGAGGAAAAGGATTACGTCCACCAGACGGTAAGGCTGCTCGAGGAGAAGCTCGGCGAGCCGGTGAATTTCTGCGTCGCGCAGGCGGCGGAGTGGGAGGTTCACTACGAGGAGGGGGAGAAGCCGCTTCTCGAGTACTACATCCCCGCGCGGGACTACAGGGCGGACATCGTCATAATCCGCATCGGCGAGAACGTGAACCGGGAGAAGGACAAGCTGAATCCCTGCCGCGGGTCGTTTGAGAAGATGGTGGAGTTCTTCGCGTCGAACCCGGACGCGCGGGTCATCGTGACCGACAACTTCTGGGACATCCCGCAGCTGAACGTCCAGTTCGAGGCGGCGGCGAAGGAGCACGGCTGGACCTTCGTGAAGATAGGCGACCTCGAGAAGGACGAAAAGACTATGGCGAAAGGTCTGTTCTGGCACGAGGGAGTAGCCGCGCATCCGAGCGACTACGGAATGCTGAAGATAGCCGAGAGACTTGCCGGAGCGGTAAATAAAATTGTGAAATAAAAATGCGGCAGCCGCGGGATCACCGTGACTGCCGTTTTTTTGCGGAATTTTCGCTGATTATTTTGTATTTACGCCTGTTTTTCTTTCTCCGCCGCCTTATCCCCGTGCAGAAGATACCTGAACGTAGGATAGGCGAGCGCGATATCGGCGAGGAGCCACGCCACCGGATCCGCCGCGCAGAGCGCCGCGTAAGCCATAGTCGACGCGCCCGCGTCAATAGCTCCCCCGTTTATGAGCGCCGGGAGGAACCAGCACACGAGCGTTCTCGCGACAAGCTCCGCGCACCCGGCGAGCAGCGTGAATTCCGAGTGCCCGACCCCCTGCACGCCGCTTCTGGTGACGAAGAGCGCGCCGAGGATGAAGTACATCGAGAGGTCGACATACAGGTAGATGTTCCCGAACCTGACCGACTCCGCCGATATCTTGTCGGCGCTGAGGAAGAGGTACTGGTACGCGCCGCCGATAGTCAGAAGCAGCCCGATTCCGGCGAGGACGACGTACATTATCATGATTATCCCGAGGCTCTTGAGGGTTCCGCGGCGGATCCGCCCGAACTCTCCCGCGCCGTAGTTCTGCGCGTTGAAGCTGACGATCGCCGAGCCGATGGCGCTCATCGGGCACATCAGGAAGTTGTTGAGCTTATTTGCCGCGCCGAAGCCGTTCTGCGCGGGGTTGCCTGAGGTCATGATGCCGCCCTCGCCGATATCGAAGCTGACAAGGCTTCCCTGCATGACGATGATTCCGATGGCGAGCACCGAGAACTGGAGCCCGAGCGGCACTCCCTGCCTCAGATGACGCGTGAGGTCAGATGCGCTCAACCGGAAATCCTCCCTCCGGAGCCGGAGATCCGGGTACTTCACAAAGGAGTAGACAAAGCACGCCGCCGCCGACAGCGCCTGAGCGAGCACCGTGGCAGCCGCCGCGCCGATGACCCCCCACCTGAAGGAAACGATGAAGAGAATATCCAGCCCGATATTAAGCACGGTCGACACGAGCAGGAAAATGAGCGGCGTCACCGAGTCCCCGAGACTGCGGAGCACCGAGCAGACGAGGTTGTAGTAGAGCTGCGCGAAGATGCCGATGAAAATGACAAGGCAGTAGTCGTGCGCCGCCTGCCAGACCCCCGGATTGTCCGGCGTGACCCCGATAGCCGCGAGCAGCAGGGACAGCGACGAAATCGCGATCGCGGTAAGGACGACCGTGACCGCCGCGCCGAGAATTATCTGCGCCGCGAAGGATTTCCGGACTCCCGCCTTGTCCCCGCACCCCGCCTTGATCGACGTCACGACCGAGAAGCCCGCCGTGCACCCGAACGCGAACTGAAGGAAGATGAATATCAGCGGGAACACATCGTTGACCCCCGCGACCTCGTCGGCGGTGAGCGTCTGCCCGCAGATGGCGGCGTCGCTGATAGTGTAGATCTGCTGGAGAAGGTATGAGAAGATTATCGGCACCGAGAAGCGTAATAACGCTCCCGCTTCCCCTCCGTGAAGGAGGTCGACCGATGAGTTTTTCTTTTTTGTGCTTGTGGATTCCACTTGGGATGATTTCCTTTCTGCTTTATCTTTTCTTTTCCGATTTTTGTGCAATATGACAGAATTAATTTTCCTCCTGAACCACATCCGAGTCGGGCGCTTCGGCGCGGATGAGCTCTATCTCGGCGGCGCAGGCGCGTTTGTCCGAGAAGGCGTCGCCGGTGGCGATGATTTCCCCGTTGCGCGCCCTGAGTCTGAACCGGCAGCTCCCCGCCTTGTCGCGGTAGATTTCGAAGCGCGGGTTCGGCACGACGGGTATGTCGTCGACCGTGAGGTCGGAGAGATTGGCTCTGGCGGCACAGCGGCTGACGCTTCCCGCTCCTTTCGTGCACCCGGCGAGGGTTTTATAGACCTCCCCGGAGGCGATGGCGCGCCCGTTATCTGTCTCGAGCGTGAACCTGAAGCCGGTCGCGACCGGCCTTATCCTGAACGTTCCCATGACGTTTTCCTTTCGCTGTTTTTGTATTCCTTATTATAAAACAACCGGGCGCTTTTGTCAAGTCCCAAAAACGCAGAATTTGCGTAAACAAATTTCGGTTTCTTTGGCGGTATTCCGCCGACACTGTTCATTTTTTTGAAACAATAATTGTTCCGCACGGGTTCCTGTTTGATTTTTTCCGTTTATTTATTTGATTTACCCCTTGACTTTTCGCTCCGGATTGTTTATAATGGAATCAGACACGGAAAGCATGACGTTTCCGGTGAAAAAATATCCGAAAGGAAGAATATAAAATGATAGTTTTCGACAGAGCGAAAATAAAGGATAAGATCTACGCCTGCTGGCTCGGCAAGAATATCGGCGGCACGATGGGCACCCCGTATGAGGGCCGCACCGAGATGCAGGACATTCAGGGCTTCGCGACCGCGGAGAACGTCGTCCTCCCGAACGACGACCTTGACCTCCAGCTGATCTGGCTGAGAGCGATGCAGGAGAAGGGCCCGAAGGCTCTGAACGAGAAGATCCTCGGCGAGTACTGGGTCTCCTACATACCCCCGCACTGGAACGAGTACGGCATCTGCAAGAACAATATGCGCATCGGACTTGAGGCTCCGCTCTGCGGCGAGTACAAGAACGAGTGGAAGCACTCGAACGGCGCTTGGATCCGCACCGAGGTCTGGGCGTGCATGGCTCCGGGCTGCCCGGATATCGCGATGAAGTACGCGCAGATGGACGCGTGCGTCGACCACGGCGCGGGAGAGGGCACTTACGCCGCGATGTTCGTCGCAGCGATCGAGTCCGCCGCTTTCGTCATAAACGACCTGAGAAAGCTCATTGAGCTCGGTCTGACGAAGATTCCGTATGACTGCCGCATGGCGCAGACGATCCGCCTGCTGCTCGACTGCCGCGACAAGGGCGTCGACTGGCGCGAGACCCGCGAGCTGCTCGTCGAGCACACGAAGGACCTCGGCTGGTTCCAGGCTCCGGCGAACGTCGCGTTCGCTATGCTTGGTCTGCTCTGGGGCGAGGGCGACTTCAAGAAGTCGATGATAATGGCGATAGACTGCGGCGACGACACAGACTGCACGGGCGCTACTCTCGGCTCGATTTTCGGCATCCTGAACGGCACGAAGGGCATCCCGGAGGACTGGGCGAAGTACCTTGGCGACAACATCGTGTCGGTCGCGATAGACCGCGGCTCGATCTGGGGACTCCCGAATACCTGCACCGAGCTAACAAGTCAGGTCTATAACCAGATTCCGATCGTCCTCGCGCAGAACAACGCGAACGCGTGCCTCGGCGACGCAGACAGCTTTGATGAGAAGGATGTCGCGCGCTTCTGGGACGACAGCTTCTCGAAGCGGCTCGTCTCGATCCCTGGAATGTCGGTCAACCACGAGTTCGTCTGGGGCGAGTGCCGCGTGGTCTACGACACGACGCCGGATATCGCGCCCGGCGAGACCGTGAAGTGCCGTTTCATCGTAAAGAATAAGATCCCGGCACCGAAGCATATCGAGCTGAAATGGCACCTGCCGGAGGGCTGGACCGTTTCCGGCGTCCGTCACGATTACGTGCTCGGTTCCGCGACCCGCTACACGCCCGACACGGTGGAGATTCCGTTCGAGATCACCGCGGGCGAGAAGGTCGAGGTCACGAACCGCGTTATCTGCGAGATAACGAGCGCGACGAGACCGACCGCGGCGCTCATCCCGGTTGTGTTCATCGGTTAAAAAAAGCAAACAGACTACGATTCCTCACGGTACGAAAAGTGCCGTGAGGCTTTCGGCTTTAGAAAGTTTAGAAAGGAATATAAATAATGAAGAAAATTTGCGCGTTACTGACTTCCCTGCTCCTCATTATGACTTTCACGCTCCCCGCGGCGGCGTGGAGCAACCCGTTCACCGACGTTCCGGCAGACGATTATTACTATAAATACGTACAATATGTGAACGAAAACGGCATATTCAACGGAACATCCGCAACAACTTTCGAGCCCGACACGCCGATGACCCGCGCGATGTTCGTGACGATCCTCGGCAGGACCGCCGGAATTAAGGCTGATATGTCGGCTCACTCGCGCTTTTCGGACGTTCCGGATAGTCAGTGGTACACGCCGTACGTCGGCTGGGCGGATGAGAACGGCATCGTGAAAGGCTATTCGGACACGGTTTTCGGTCCGGATGACGTCGTGACCGAGGAGCAGGCGCTTGTAATAGCGCGGCGTTTCTGCGACGCGATGGACATTGTGCTTGATTGTAACACGGCGTCGCTGACATATATAGGCAATTTGTCGGATTGGGCTTCCGATGACGTTATGACGATGACCGGCGCGGGATATGTCCACGGGCACCGCGGCGACGGCGTTCTCTACCCTGATTCTCCCGCGACGAGGGCTTTCGCGGCTGAGCTGATAACGCTCGTTTCCGAAAAATTGAACGCGCAGAACGAAAAATACGAAGCCCTCGCGAAAAACGACGCAGCGGCGGCGATGCTCGCGCTGAAGTCGGATTACCCCGAGGGGACGCCGTGGACGAACGCTGACTACTACGAATGGAAAGGCGGGATTTTCTCGGGCGGCTACGGCTGCGCCGGCTTCGCGTTCATGCTCAGCGACGCGGCGTTCGGCGACCTCCCGGCAAGGCAGGTTTACGACCTGTCCGACGCGGAAAATACCGTGCGCGTGGGCGATATCCTGCGCATAAACGGCGACACGCACTCGGTGATAGTGATCGGAACCGACGCGAACGGCGTGACGATTGCCGAGGGCAACTACAATTATTCGGTTCACTGGGGCAGAACCCTGTCGTGGGACGACGTGAAAAACGCCGATTATATGCTGACTCGTTACAAAAAGTAAATAATATATTTACGATTCTATGGTAAATTCATGATTTTGACGGTGCGGTTCTCTCCATTCGAGCGGGCTGCACCCGTTTTCTTCGCGGAATTTCTTGTAGAAGAACTCTTTGCAGCCGAACCCGACCGAGCGGTAGATTTCCGAGACTTCGAGGTCCGTCGAGATAAGGAGCCGCTTTGCCGCCGCGAGCTTCAGCCCGATGACGAGCGACGTGAAGGACTTTCCGGTGGCTTTCTTTACAAGTTTCGAGATGTATTCCGGGGTGAAATGGAAGACGCGCGAGAGCTCGTCCAGCGTTATGTCCTCGAAATGCGAGCTGATATGGATGATGATCTTTCCGGTGACATCGCTCCCGAAGGAAACGCGGGCGCTTTCCGCGTGATCGTTCACTAAAATACAGAATACCTGCATCGCGAGGGCTTCCTTGAGGATGTTGTCCACCCTGCCGCGCCGCACCTCCGAGAAACGCATTTTCAGCATAATATCCAACAATTCATCGTCTCCTCCGGCGCGGAACATCAGCCACCCGCCGCCGCTTTTCTCGAGCGAGGCGCGGAAAAACGCCGAGAGCGGCGAGTCTGAGCGCAGAACGTCGCGGTAAATGCAGTCGAAATCGCCGCGCCGCATGATGATTTTGAGTATGACTGTGTCGTCCGAGTCGGCGGTCAGCTTATGTTCGGTGCCCGGCGAGAAGTAGATGATGTCCCCCGCGCCGAGCTGAATTTTTCGGTCGGCGAGCGTTACGAGAGCGTTTCCGCTCACTCCGTAAGCGATTTCAAAGAAGTCGTGCGAGTGCATCTCGTGCCGGTCGTACCTGAGATGACGCAGAACGTGGACGACGTTTCCCTCAGCGAAGATGTTTTCCTCAGACCTGAACGCGCCGTAATCGTAGTCGGCGGCGGAGATTGCCGGCGGTTCCATGTTTTCGGGGAGTCTGTTGTTCTGCCCGCAAATGGCGGCTTTGAGCCGTTTTTCGTCCTCTGTCAGCTCCGAAAGGAGTGTGAGCATGAGTTCTCTTGAGAACCGTGCGCACTCCTGCCTGACGACGCGGTCCTCCACCGCCGAAACCGGCACCCCGGTCGACGGCGCGCCGAAGACTGAGCGCTGATCTTTTTTTTTGCTCTTTTCAGTGAATAATTCCATGAAATCTCCCCTCCGTATCTGTGCGGAATAGCTCACCCGGAAAATCCTGTCCGCTCATTGCATTATAGCACAAAATGGTGTATAATACAATAGGAAATGGAAAATTGATCTGATAATTTTTGATGACGATGTTATATGAATCGTCAATAGCTACAAATCATAAAAATAATATGAATATAATTAAAAAAAGGTGGGCGAGTAAATGAACGATTTCATGAAAGATGGGAATTTCTACATCGGCGCGAACTACTGGGCGTCGCACGCGGCGATAAATATGTGGTCGAACTGGCGCGCGGACGTGGTCGACCGCGACCTGAAACTGCTGTCGGAGCACGGCGTGAAGCATCTGCGGATGTTCCTTCTCTGGCCGGTGTTTCAGCCGCTGCACGCGATTTGGGCGAACAGCCAGCTCTACGAGCTCCGAATGGGCGATGATGAGCGGCCGCTTCCGGACACCGAGGCTGGGCGCGCGGGAGTCAGCGAGGAGGCGTGCCGTCATTTTGACGAATTTTGCGCGATCGCTGAAAAATATGGCGTAAAATTAATAGTTGGTTTACTTACCGGACATATGAGCTTCAGATTTTACGCTCCGCCGGCGTTCGAGGGCAGGAATTTTCTGACCGATCCGACGCTGATCAAGTGGGAGATACGGTTCGTACGTTATTTCGTGAAGCGTTTCGCGGATCGGGAAGCCATCGAGGCTTGGGATCTCGGCAACGAGTGCCCGAATTACGGTCTCGGCGGCGCGAACCCTGATCAGTCATACGTCTGGGCGCAGGCGATAACATCGGCGATCCGCGAGTCGGATCCGACCCGTCCGGTGGTCTCCGGATACGCCCATTATGACGTAGAAAAGAATTCATCGTTTAATATTCGTGAACAAAGTGAGATAATTGACGTCAACACGACGCATCCTTATCAGATTTTCAGCAAAACGTCAATAGACCCGATCAACACGATGCGCCCGGCGATAGATCCGGCGGTCCGCGCGACGTTTCTTGAATCGCTCGGCGGCAAGCCGACGTTTATAGAAGAAGTCGGTTCGATTGGCTACACGAACTGTTCGGAGCGCACAGAGGCGGCGTTTCTGCGCACGATGCTGTGGTCGGCGTGGGCGCAGGGGAACCGCGGCGTGTTCTGGTGGTGCGCGTTCGATCAGGGAAAATTCGACTTCGCGCCGTATGACTGGAACAATTATGGCAGCGACTACGGACTGTTCCGCAACGACGGAAGCGCGAAGCCGGTCGCGGAAGAAATGAAGGAGTTTTATGATTTCCTTGCAAATTATGAGTACGCTTCCCTTCCCGCGCACACGACCGAGGCGGTCTGCATCGTCCAGAGAGACACGCAGGACGCGTGGAAAATACAGAATTCGGCGTTCATTCTGGCGAAGCAGGCGAATATTGACCTGACATTCTGCCATGCCGACGAGAAGCTGCCGGACAGCGATTTGTATATAATGCCGAGCATCGTGACGAGCAAGCCTATATTCCATCACCGCCTGAATGAGTTGCTCGAACGTGTCCGCAATGGAGCGACGCTGTATTTCTCGATGGGCGGCACGCTTTTCCGCCGCTTCCCGGAGCTGACCGGTCTGACAGTGGCGTCTCGTGAAAAAGGTACGACAGATCACATCAAATTCGACGATGAGACGTTTGATATTGGCAATGGTACTATACTTAACATAGATTCAATAGCCGATTCATGCGAAGTGCTTGCTACGGCACAAGGCAACCGACCGGTGTATGTCAGAAATTCTTATGGTAAAGGCTGGATATATTTCCTCGCGATACCACTTGAGCTTCAGCTGACAGACACGCCGAACGCCTTCCGAGACGAGAAATCAGCGCCGTTTTATCGCTTCTATGAGAGCTTCGCGACCGTCGCGGCGTCGAAAAGAGCGGTAAAATCGACGAACCCCATGGTCCTGACGACAGAGCATCCGCTTCCGGGCAACAAGCGAATTGTTGTCGCGGTGAATTACTCGGACAAGTGCGTAAAGTCTGAACTGAAATTGCAAGAATCGAAGATAATACTTGCATATCGCGGCAATCTGGATGGCAATACTCTGACAATCCCGGCAAACGACGTCGAAAAAATAGACAATTAAGAGGGTCAATTGTAAAATAATGATATATAAATTAAAGCCAAATCGTGTCCTGAGAACATACCTTGGCGGTTCACGAATCGACGCCCTAAGAGGTTTAACGGCAGAAAATGGCTTCTTTCCGGAAGAGTGGGTCGCGTCAGTGACCGCGGCGCAGAATGTGCCGGGTGCTGACGTTATACCGCCCGGGATAAGTGTGATAGACGGCGGAAAAGACGATGGAAGACCGCTGACAGATCTTCTGCGCGAGCATCCGGAATATCTCAAAAATAAATGTCATATTGCACAAAAATCCCGGAATAACGGCAATATTAAGACGTTGGATAATCCCGAAAATGACAAATCCGGAGAAAAGAATGCAGACTTCCCGATTCTACTGAAGCTTCTCGATTCCGCCGAGCGTCTTGTTGTTCAGGCACATCCGACGGTGGAGTTTGCGAAGAAAAATTTCAGAAGCCGTTACGGAAAGGCGGAGTGCTGGTATGTTTTATCAGCCGACGAGGACGCTTATGTCTACCTTGGGTTCAAAAAAGGCATAACGCGGGAGGAATGGAAACGGTGTTTCGAGGATCAGGACATCGAAGCGATGTTGTCACTATTGCACAAAATTCCGGTAAAACCGGGCGATGTGTGGTATGTTGACGGCGGTGTGCCTCACGCGATTGGCGGCGGCTGTCTGTTGGCGGAGCTTCAGGAGCCGACTGACCTGATGGTTGTGCCCGAAAAGCGGACGCCGAGCGGACGCGAAATTCCGGAAAAACGCCTGCATGGCGGGCTTGGTTTCGAGAAAATGTTCGATTGCTTTGAGTACGATGGGTACACGATTGACGAGCTACGATCGAGGTACTACCGGCATATTTCGAACGATTCGTCAGATTGCACAACAGTGATCGGCAGCGACCTGACTGACAAATTCGTGATGTATGACTGTCGGACAGAGAATTCCGCGCTTGAATTGTGCCCGGAGCAGACAAGATCGAAGCCGTCTGCGGCGGTAGTGATATCGGGAACTGGAAATATCACTGATAATGAAAGGAATCTGACCAGACTGTCCCCAGGCGACGCGCTTTTCATTCCGAACGGCGAAAGGGTAAAAATGGACGGAACACTGCGTATTTTGATTGCATTCCCGGGAAACAGTTCGTCAATATAAACAAATTGCACGCAAAGGATAATAATATGTGCAAAATAACGTTACCAAATGAATTTAAGGATAATCTTCGCAAAACCGCCGAAGACTATATCAGAAATTATCAGGCGTCAAAGACGAGCAAGGACCTTCTCCGCCCGCCACTCCTCTGTTTCGCCGACGCGGACAGCGAAAGATTCGTCGAAATAACCAAAATTGTGGATGGGCACGTTTTACCGCACAATATATTAAAGTCGGCGAAGACAGTTATTTCCATATTTCTTCCTATATCAGCGACGGCGGCGGCAGACAATGAGGACGGGCTACTTTGTTCAAAGGAGTGGCTCGAAGCTTTCGATCTTCTCGAACCATTAAATGGTCAATTTGCACAGTTCATCGCATCCGAAATCATAGCGACAGGCTACGAAGCAGCCGTACCGTCCGCGGAGCTCATCGGAAATTACCTGTCCGGAACCGCGAAATGGTCGCAGAGACACGTCGCGTGGGCGGCAGGACTCGGAACTTTTGGAATCAACAATATGCTTATAACCAGATCGGGCTGCGTCGGAAGGCTTTACTCGCTTGTAACGTCAGCTAAATATTGCCCGGATAATATTCCAAATATAGAATATTGTGCATATCGCCGAAACAAAACCTGCGGTGTCTGCATAGACCACTGCCCGCCGCACGCTTTTACAGTAAATGGAAACAAAATATCGTTTGACTCAGCCGCGTGTATGGCGCACTGCTCGCAGATTTCGCCCGGAATATGCGGAAAATGCATGGTCGGGCTCCCCTGCACGCTGACCGCGCCGGGAATCGAGGAATAATACCCGCGTAACGCTCATAGAATATACCGAAATTCCCATAAAAGGAAGGTATACCCATGAGCGATAGAAAAGATTCGACATTTGAAGCGTTCTGCCTCGACCAGAAAATGGTAACGGAGCTGTCCGGCGACTTCATTCTGCCGGACAAATACCCCGACGCGAAGCGTATCCTCCGCGTCCGCGCCCGCCCGATCGCCGGGAACAATTTCGTTGGCGGAAAAAAGCTCGAATATTCGGGTTCGGTTGACTACATAGTGGTCTTCTCGGCGGAAGCTCCCATCGAAAATGATGCGTCAAATTGCACAAACATGTCCGAAGGGGTTGCTGATGTTACTGATATATCGTCAGAGCATGATGCGTCCGCAAAGGAAATTGTGCAGAATGACGGACAATTTAACGAATCAATCCACGCCGTCCACTTTGCCGCCGATTATTCGGGATCAGTTGACATTCCGGAGGGCTGTGAGGTCTCGCTTTCCGAGATCGAAGTCATTCCGGAGATCGAAAACTGCGGAGCGAAGCTGGCGAACCCGAGAAAATTCACGATCAGAACGACCCTCGCAAACAATATAACACTGACCCGACCGCTTGACTGCGAGCCCACGGTCAACGGCGCCCCGCCCGGAGAGCGCCGGAAACTTCAGGATCTGACGAAAAAATATCAGACCCTGCTCCGGAAAAGACGAAAATTCACTGCTGAACACTTCTCCGCCGACATTGAATCGGACCAGTCCGACCCGTCGATAGCCGAAATAATAACCTGCGACGCAGAGATTCACTTTGACGAGGCGAGAATAGCGGATGACGGATCGGCGATGCTGAAAGGCGAGGTCCTTCTCGACTGCGTCTGCCTGTCGGAAAATAATAGCGGTGAGAGGAATAATTCCGGAAAATATTTCTGCGTCACGAAAAAAATCCCGGTAAATACGACGGCTGACGCGAAAGAATTCATGAACGCCTTCGCTGCTGCCATCCCCGGAACGTTCGCGATGTTCGCGACCGGCGAGCCGACTGAGATCAACGCTTCGGTTGCCGAAAACAGCTTCGGCGAGCGCAGGGTCATCGAGCTCGATCTCGATTACGACATCTGTCTCTGCGGTGGCGCGAACGCCGACACTCCGCTGACCCTCGACGCTTACTCGACCGACAAAGAGCTTGAATGCCGTACTGAAAAGCAAAGATTGTGCAAAATGACGAAAATACAGCCCGCGAATTTCTCGGTAAGCGAATCGGTTCCGCTGAACGCTCTCGGAAATTTCAGCTCATCCGAAAGGCTGAACGTGACAGACATGGAAGCGGATGTCAGATTCGTCAAAGTGACGATAACGAAAGGTCGGCTGATGCTCGAGGGCGAAGCTGAAATCTCCTGCATTGTGCAGAATGACGGGCAATATTTGCCCTGCGAGCCTAAAATTCCGGTCAGATGCGAGCTGAATATCGGCGACACATCGGCGATAAACGAGAACGCGCTGACTTTCCGGTGCGAAGCGAAAGCAACTGACCTCCGCGCGCGTGTCGATAAGTCGCAGATGACCTTCGATTTTGAGGTGACGCTGAACCTGATGCTGCTCGAAAGGCAGGATATCGACCGGATCTGTGAGATAAAGATCCTCGGCGACCGTCCGTCCGGCACCGAAAAATGCTCGATCCTCCTCTGCTACCCCGCAAAAACCGACGACCTCTGGCAGATCGCGAAGCGCTTCGCAACGACAAAAGAGGAGCTCGGGAACCTGAATCCGGACTTATCGGCGGGCGATATACCGCGCGTCCTGATGATACCGAACAGGAAATAAAAGGAAAAGCCGCGTCAAACGCGGCTTTTCTGAATTGATCAAATAATCATCAAACGCTCAAAACGTTGTCAAATCGATCAAATGATCAAAGAATCTGATCGCAGTAGCAGCATCTTTCGGTTCCGTCGACGATTTTCGTCATCTTCGGCAGGTACTTTTCGTGGTTCGAGATGCAGCGCGGGTTCCGGCAGAAACTGCCGGTCGGGAGTTCGTACGCGGGCGCGCGGCCGGTGCGTTTTACATTTATCAGGCTCGCGATCAGCGCCATGCGGACGTACATTCCGTTCTCCGCCTCCTCAAAATAGAGCGCGCGCGGGTCGTCGTCGACGTCGTAATCGATCTCGTCGATTTTCGGCAGTGGATGAAGTACTATGAGATCCTTTTTTGCGGCTTCCATTTTCTTCTTGGTAAGCCTGTAAATACCAGACTGCTTGTTGTAATCCTCAAGCGAAGCGAAGCGTTCACGCTGAATTCGCGTCATGTAGAGGACGTCAAGCTCAGGGAGACACTCGTCCATAGACGACACTTCCTCGAAATCGACGCCGGATTTTTGGAGTTCTTCTGTGAGATATGACGGAATTCTGAGCTCCGGAGTTGAAATAAGTATGAATTTGTTACCACCAAACCTGACAAGCGCCCGGAGAAGCGAGTGCACGGTGCGCCCGTTGAGCAGGTCGCCGCAGAAACCGATTTTCAGTCCGGAAAGACTACCGCGGTACTCGGTAATCGTCATGAGATCGGTCAGCGTCTGGGTCGGGTGGAGGTGTCCGCCGTCGCCCGCGTTGATCACCGGAACGTGCGAGTAGAGCGACGCCGCGAACGCCGCGCCCTCGATCGGGTTGCGGATGACGAGGATGTCCGAGTAACCTGTCACTATCTTTACGGTGTCGCGGAGGGTTTCGCCCTTAGAAACCGAGCTGCATCCGGGGTCGGAGAAGCCGATGACCTTGCCGCCGAGCCGCATCATCGCCGACTGAAACGACATCTGCGTGCGTGTCGACGGTTCATAAAACAGCGTCGCCATCAGCCGACCGCTGCAAACGCCGCGAAAATTTTCAGGCCGCTCCTTGATTGAGGTCGCGAGCTTGTAAAGCTCATTCCATTCGTCAAGTGTAATGCCGTCAAAATCAATAATATTACGAGAAATCATCAGGTAACCTCCAGCAAATAGTAAATGTTTCGGAATCGGAAATAAGTGAACAGATCAAAGAATGATCATCAAAATGATCAATCAATCAAATGATCACGACGCGTCAGCCCATAAAAACGCAGCATCATTTTGAAAAACAATGCTGCGGATGATATGTCAGGAAACGACGACGCCTTTTTTGAGAATAATGTTGGCGTAAATGGCTTCTTCGCCGGTCGCGACGACGCAATACGCCTTTTTCGCCCGCTCGTAAAACGCGAAACGTTCGATTTTTTCAATCGGTTCGTTCGTGTGGGGAGCGACGATGCGCGAATAATCGTCCCAGATCGGCACCGGCGTTTCATCGCCCGGAACCTTGTCCATGATGAAAACCGGCTTCGCGTAGGTGTCGAGCGGAAGCAGCGTGAGAATAGCCTCGAGCAGTTCCGGCACGCCGTGCCCGTCTGCCCTGACGACGCGCTGACCGATTGCCTCGGACGGGAAATTGCCGTCCGCGAGGACGATCTCGTCCCCGTGTCCCATCTCGCAGAGAATCTTCAGAAGTTCAGGAGAAATAATTTTTGGTATGTTTTTAAGCATAGTATTAACCTCTCTCACGTGATAAATTTGTATTAAAGCAACAATTATGCCTTGGCAGCCGCGGTTTTATTCGCCTTTTTATCCGGCTTTTTCTGCGTCTTGCCTGAGCGGAGCGCGTCCGCGATAGCGTTAGCGGTCCTGTTCGGATAGGTATTCCAAAAGGTGTGATCGGCGATATGCCGATAAATCGGGAATCGTTTGCCGAGAATCTGCCGGTAATTTTTGAGGCTGCCGTTGACAGGCGGGCGCTCGAGGAGCGGGCTGTCTGGTGAAATTGACGAAAGCGGACGGCGGATCCAGACGACCACGGTGCGTTTCCGGATCAGGTCGCGCGTGCGTGGATAGGTCGGCGCGCCACCACCGCACGAGAGAATAACACGCACCTTCGGGTGCACGGGATTCTCTTCCGAAGCCGTATTTTCAGAAATATCCGCCTGAATTCTGAGACTATTCAGAATTTCAGTGAGAACTTCGCACTCAATTTTGCGGAAGGCTTCTTCGCCCTCGGTTGCAAAGATCTGCTTCACTTCCCCGCGCCGCTTCACGATCTCTTCGTCGAGGTCGATGAAATCGGCGCCCAGAATGTCCGCGAGCCGCCTGCCGATGCTGGTTTTTCCGCAGCCGGTCATGCCGACGAGCGATATAATGCCGCTGTCTTTCATTTTTCTTCCTTATTATATATAATTTGATCAGCGAAAAGCTGAAGCATCACTTCGTCAGTCTGCACAAAAACTCGTCTGCGAGTATCGAGCAGTAGCCGATGTCGCGGTAATTTCCTTTGATGAACATCGATTCCCGGCGAATTCCCTCGAATTTCATCCCGCATTTTTCCATAACGCGGAGACTGCGTTCGTTTCCGACGATGTATTTTGCCTCGACGCGGTGGACGTTCAGGTCGATGAACGCGAACCTGAGCACACGCGTGAGGGCTTCGACGGCGTAACCCTTCCCCCAGACGGCGGAATTCAGCACGTAGCCGACCTCCGCGGAGTTGTGTTTGAAGTCGAGACTAGTGAAGCCGCAGGTCCCTATCATCCGCCCGCTCGCTCGCTCGACGAGTCCCCAATTGTAAAACTCGCCGCTTCTGTAACATTTTTGTAAATAATTGAGATAATCCCGCGATTCGCGAACCGTTTTATGCGGCTCCCAAAGCAGAAATTCGGTGACTCTCGGGTCCCGCGAGTAGTCGAACATATCGTCCGAGTCGGAAACGCGCAGCTTTCTGAGCGTCAGTCTGGCGGTCTCAAGCTCGGGAATCCTCGAAAAGATCTTAGTGACATTTTCTTTATTCATAAGCGTTATATGAACAGCTGACCGCGGGTGAATTATCGTCTGGTGATCTGAATGACCGCGACCATCCTTCAGTATATTATACTACAAAAAGACGCAAAAATCAAGATATTTCCGAAATTTTCGTAAGAACAAACAATTGCTCGCCGCGTGAAGTTGATATCATCGTCGAAATAACAAGCAATAAATCATTGTATAAAATGACGAAAGTTTGAATCGTAAGCAAAGAAAACATTCATAAACGATATTGTAAAATATTATCCGATTCTATTGCAAAAAGCGCGGAAATATGCTAAAATATTCTGTATAAAAGCTATGAAAGGGCGATCAGAAATGAGCAAAAAAACGACCCTCGCGGTGATAGGCGTCGGCAACATGGCAAGCGCGATAATTGGCGGCATATTGTCGTCCGACGGAGCGACCGGGATAACCGGAGATTCGCTGGTTCTCTGCAACCGCACGCCGGAAAAAGCCGAGAAATTCGCGAAATACGGCGCACATATCGCGAAAACCGCGGCGGAAGCCGTAGAAAAGGGCGATTACATACTACTTGCGGTCAAGCCGCAGAACATCCCCGATCTTATTTCGGACATTGCGGAAATCGACATGACCGGCAAGGTTTTCATCTCGATCTGCGCCGGAATATCGAGCGATATCATCTGCGCGAAGCTCGGGCGGAAGGTTCCGGTAGTCCGAGTGATGCCGAATACGCCGTTACAGATCGGGCTCGGTGTGAGCGCCGTTGCGCGAAATAATCTTGTAGAAGACGCCGATTACGAGAAAATATGCGGAATTTTTGAGGCGTCCGGCATGGTTCTCCGCTTGGAAGAGGACCAGATCGACGCTGTCACGAGCGTGAACGGAAGCTCGCCCGCGTATTTCTATTATTTTATCGACGCGATGATGAAGTCGGCGGAAGCGCAGGGATTACATTGCGAAAATCTGCTTGAGGCGATCTGTAAGACCGCGATAGGTTCGGCTGAAATGCTGATGCGCTCGGGCAAAACCCCCGCGGAGCTGATCCGCGCGGTGACATCCCCGCATGGAACGACAGAACAGGCGATGAATGTATTCTACAAAGCGGGAACAGCCGAAACAATTGATGAGGCGATGCGCGCCTGCACCCGCCGCGCCGCCGAAATGGCGAAGGAAGCCGCGGAAAAGTGACATACTCCCCCGCCCCCACGAATAAAATGTACCAAAACTTTATTCACGGAGCGAAGAAATGCGGGAAAACAAATATATTAAAGGAAGATTATCGGCGGATTATACGCTATTTAGTGAAAATGACGAACGAAATCGTCTCAGCAATTCCGATCTGCGGATCCTGATGCTGGCGGCGACGGCGCTTCTCTGCTTCGGCGGATTCGTAGGCTGCGCGCTCTACAGGATGCCTGGACTCGAGAAGAACACGCTGTACGACAGTCTGCTCGAGCGGTATTTCACCGCGATGTTTTCGGGCTGTGCGACGCCGTGGGACGTGCTTCTAGTTGTCACTAAGTGCGTGTTTCGTGAAATATTGCCACTCGGAGTGATATTTTTTGGCGGATTCACGGTTTTCACGGGATTTATCAGCGGCGGAATGCTGCTGTACCGCGGATTGCTGTTCGGATTCGCGTTCTCAATGCTCGAATTCACATCGAAAACTGGATTGCTGGCGGACGCGATATGTTACCTCGGCGGATATTTCGCTGTCTCGACGCTGATGGCGATAGGCGCGGCGCGGGCGTTCGCGTTCTATTTCCCTCGGAGAAAACCGGAAATCAGGAGCCGCGAGACGCGCGACTACCTGCTCGTTTTCCTGAAGCTCTGCGCTCTGACCGCCGCGGACGTCTGTTTGATGCTGTTTCTCATTTACATTTACATCTGACAAGCAGTCAGAATGACGAATAAAGGAAAGGATGATAAACAAATTGAAAATATTCGGTAAAGAAATAAAACTCTTTGACTTCAACAAGGATGGCAAGGGCGTGAAAAAGGAGCCGGAAGGACCGAAGAATCTGAAAAATTTCTTCAAATACTTTGGGAATAAATTCACACGTCTGGTCACTGTCAATATGTATTACATATTCGGAAATTTCCCGATTCTGTTCGCGATGCTGGCGTTCAGCGGAAATCTCGACCGTGACTCGTTCGCGCCGGCATACAAGCTGTTCCCGGCGATCCGCGCGCTCTGGCTCGAGTCGAAATCGCCTGTGACCGCCGCGCTCTACGGCATTTTCGGCGTGCAGGCGGAGGTTGGTTACCCGACGACTTGGACTTACATAATGTATGGTCTTTCGGCGCTGGTGCTGTTCACGTTCGGCTTTGTGAACGTCGGAACGACTTACATCATCCGGAATATGATCAAGGGCGAGCCAATTTTCATGTGGGACGACTTCTGGTACGCGATCAAGCGCAACTTGAAACAGGGGCTGATCATGGGTATCATTGACGTGGTGGTTTCACTTTTGGTCTGCTACGACATTGTATTTTTCTACTATAATACGGGAGTCAGCGGCATGATGAATTTCATGTTCTACGCGGCTATTCTGCTGGCGGCTCTGTGGTTCTGGATGCGATTCTACATCTATCTTGTAATGATCACGTTTGACCTGTCGATCTTCAAGATACTGAAAAATGCGCTTATATTCTCGCTTGTCGGGTTCAAACGGAATTTCATGGCGACGCTCGGCATTGCCGTGATGGTCGGACTGACCTACACTATTATGCTGCTTTACCTGCCGCTTGGAATTATCATCCCGTTTGTACTTTTGTTCGCGGATTGCACTTTTATGGCGTGCTACGCGGCTTGGCCGAAGATCAAGGAGATCATGATTGACCCGTACTATACCGACCCCGAGCCTGAGCCCGAGGAAGAGCCGATTTTCCATGATCTCGGCTGAAAGAGACCTGCCTCCGGGCAGGTTTTTCTGAAAATAATTTTCATTTCGGGAAAAGTGGAACATTTCGCACGCGCCCGCGTCTAATATTGCAGACAAATAACGCGCGAAAGGACACGAACATGAAAAAACTGATACTGCTCATCCTGATAGCTTCCCTCCTGACCTCCTGCGGCGCGAACCCGTCCGGGACGCCGGATGACATCCCCGGAACGGATGACACCTCGTCCATCGAAATAACCGAAACCGAGGAAACGGAGCCGGAAACCACAACCGAACCGGCAACGACAACTGAAGAAACGACCGAAGAAGTGACCGAAACGACAATTCCGGAGACAACATCCGAGGAAACGACCGCCGAACCTGTCTTCGATCCCGAAAATCTGATGGGCGGAACGCTGCTCTGCAAGGGCGAGAAATGCAACCTTGTGCAATTTGACGATCACATTTCGATAATTGACGCGGACGGCGAGCATGAAACTGACCTTCCGATGGAGGAATATATCTGGACAAACGGCAGCTGGGATTTCCTTCTGCTCACAAAGTCGTACAAAATGTACATCGCGTATGTTGATAATGACGGAAGAGGCGTGTGCGAAGAGTCGATACTTGATGGATCTGGCGAATATCACGATTATAAATTCTTTAATTTCTCGCATTACGCGGGAAGACCTGTCTTGCTGAATAAATCCGACGAGGTTGTTCTGACGAGCTTCAATGGATTTTCGGTTGTGAATGGCTGGCTGATCGACGGCGATGTATCATATCACTGGGTAGGCGCGTACAGCGAAGACCTGACAAAAGTGACGCCGGATAAATGTTACGGTCGCATAAGCCCGCTCGAAGACGGACGAATAATCGTCGGTGAGGACACATCGTTCAAGATCTGCAAACAGCCGGACGGCGCGATCGAATCGGAACATGGCGGATATGACAAGATTTGGTTTGTCGCGGATGATAAAGTGTTTGTGCAAAAAGACGGACATCTTCTTCTTGCTAATATCGACGGAACAACGGAGATTGATTTTGGCGAATTTGCGCCAGGAGACAGAGCGGATGTAGTCGTTTATCAGTCCGGTCATGGTCAAGGTACAGCGCTTGTCCCGTCTGACGAGACTGACGAAAACGGAAACAGCGTGTTGGACCGGATAACGTTTGACGGAGAATATTATTATGTAACTTTCGATAACGTCAGAACGCCGGAAATGCCACCTGAACAGTATGGTATGGGTGTTGAATATTACTATATTCCCGACACCGGAGAATCTGGTCGCATTGACAACGTGGTAATCGGCGCGTTTGAGAAACCCGTCCTCTACCTCTACCCCACCACTCCGACCGAGGTAACTGTAACTTTCGCCCACCCCGAGCTCCTGACGACGGTCTATCCGGAATACCGCGACGGATGGCGAATGTTTGTGCAAAATGACGGAACAATGACTGAAATCGGCAAGACCCGCGAGTATTACGCGCTCTACTGGGAGGAGCGCCCGACCGAGCCGTACGAGTTCACGGAGGACTTCTATGTGGACAAAAATTATCCTGAGTTCCTCGAGGAGAAGCTGTCCGAGCTCGGTCTGACCGACCGCGAGGCGAACGAATTCATAATGTACTGGCTCCCGGTACTCGAGAAAAACGGCAGAAATCTCGTCGCGTTCGAGACGACCGAAAGCCGCGAATACGCGAATAAATTACAGATATCTCCCGCGCCGGACTCGCTCCTGCGCGTCGCGATGCACATAAAGAAAGTGGACTCCGACCCGGACCTCCCGGAGCAGAAACTCCCGACATTCCAGAGAATTGGCTTTGCCGCGGTCGAGTGGGGCGGACGGGTTCACTGATAATCACGAAATCCGCCTTTATTTCCGAAAAACCGGAACTTTTCACGCTTTTTCGCGTCTCATATAAGGAAGAAACACAATTCCGTCAGTGAGCATCAGAAATTACGTGAAAGGAGACATATACAATGAAAAAGATCATCGCGGCAATGATAATATTGTTGTTAATGACCGGCTGCGGACTGCTTCCGACCGTCCAGCCGGAGGATTCGACCACCGGGACGGATGATATGTCATCCATCGAAACCGACACCGGGACAACAGCGGACAACGAGACGACCACAGCGGACACGACTGCCGACGATAAAACCAACGATGAAACGACGTCCCCCGAAGCGAGAGAGGAGTACAAAGGCGGCGCCGTCATATGCAGAGGCGAAAAGACCGTACTTGTGCAATATGACGATCACATTTCGATCTACGACGGAGACGCTGAGTTTGTCTCCGACCTTCCGGTGCAGGAGTATGTCTGGGCGAAGGAGCGATGGCACGGCTTCCAGGTTTTCTCGAAGTCGCGCGTGATGTACAACGTCTCGATGGATGTGGACGGAAAGGCGACTTCAACTCCCGCGAACCTGCTTGCGTCAGGTGAATATTACGACTATTTATACTATATTTACGACAGATATGAGTGCGAATCGGTCATAGTAGACAAACACGACAAGGTATTGCTCTCGAGCCCGAGTGGCTTTTCGATAAAGAACGGCTGGCTGCTCGACGGCGATAACTATTACCACTGGACAAACGCGTACAGCGAGAACCTGACAAAAGTGACGCCGGAGGACAGCCGCAACCTGATAGGTCCGCTCGAAGATGGGCAAATAATCATCGGCGAGCGCACGTCCTTCAAGGTCCGCAAGCAGCCCGACGGCGCGATTGAATCCGAGCATGACGGCTACGACAAGGTTTGGTACGTCGCGAAGGACAAAGTATTTGTGCAAAAAGACGGGCATATGTACCTTGTCGATATTGACGGAAATACAGTCGCTGACTACGGAGAATTCGTGCCGGATGACGAGGCATTCGTTATTGGCTATCAGTCCGGATATGGAAACGATATGATTATGGCGTACGACCCCGCGGACACCGACGAGACAGGCAGCGCGAAAACATCGACTGTACAGTTTGACGAAGATTTCTACTGCGTAACAATAGAAGGCGTCAGAAAGCCGGATCCCGCGCCCGGATATTCAACGAATTGCGTGGAGTTCTACTACATTCCGTCGACAGGAGAATCCGGACGGATTGATAACGTCCTGATCGGCGCAATCGAAAAACCCGTCCTCTACCTCTACCCCACCGCCCCGACCGAAGTGACGGTCACTTTCACCCACCCCGAGCTCCTGACGACGGTCTATCCGGAATACCGCGACGGATGGCGAATGTTTGTGCAAAATAACGGAACAATGACTGAAATCGGCAAGACCCGCGAGTATTACGCGCTCTACTGGGAGGAGCGCCCGACCGAGCCGTAC
>URCP01000035.1 GCA_900546315.1 uncultured Eubacteriales bacterium | reverse complement strand
ATGCACGCTTTACCCGCCCTCGGTCTATGACATCGTAGCATTTTTATGCCAACCTGTCAAGGACGCTACGCGCCGCCGGAGGCGGTGGCTCTGCTTCTGCCTCCGGCTCGGACGATCTTAAATAATGTTTCCACGCTTCTCGTATTCTATCAGACCGCCCTAGAAACTTTGGCGCAAATACTTTACGGTACTTGCAATTCCACTTCATATGTGATAAACTATGTATGTCCTCACTCACTTTGTGATGACCTCCCTTTGATATTTTTTGTGCAGTTGGTAGCCGCATATAATATATCAAAGGGAGATATCTTTTCCAAGACTTATAGGCATCGCCTTGGCTGAACCATCGACCTAGCCGGGGATTTTCGGAAGACAAGAATCTCCGGGCGGCTTTCCGAAGCGCCCGGAGGTCTTTTCGTCAGGATTTATTTTCAAGCAGGATATCGTCGAGCTTTATGACGTCGCCGGCGCCCATCACGATCAGCATATCGCCGTCGCGAAGCTCCTTTCTCAGGTACCCCGCGATTTCTCCGAGGGTCGGGAAATACAGTCCCCCGGCGTCCTCCGCGAGCTTTTCGGACGTGACTCCCCACTCGTTCGTCTCGCGCGCCGCGTAGATCGGGGCGAACACCGCGTTCACGCCGACAAAGGACTTCGCGAACTCATCGTACAGCGAAGCCGTCCTCGAGTAGGTGTGCGGCTGGAAAACGACCCACACGCGCTTATAACCCATCTCCTTCGCGCCGGAGAGCGTCGCGCGGATCTCCGTCGGGTGGTGCGCGTAATCGTCAAAGAGCGGCACTGAGCCTCCGGACGCCGTCGTGAAGCTGCCGCGGTACTCCATACGGCGTTTCGCTCCCCTGTATGACGCGAGCCCCTTTTCGACGGCTTCCGCCGGAACGCCGCAGATATCAGCTGCCGCGGCAGCCGCGAGCGAGTTCAGTATATTGTGCCGCCCGGTGACGCCGAGCTTTATATGCGCGAACAGCGTTCCTTTTTTCAGTATATCGAATTCCGCGCGTCCGTGGTCAAAGACTATGTTTCCGGCGGTGAAAACAGCGTCCGATTCAAGTCCGAAGGTCACGCGCTTTCCTTTATAATTCCGCATCGCGCTCAGGACGTTTTCGCTGTCGGAGTTATAGACGGCGTATCCGTCGTCCGCGATCGCCGCGTACTTCGAGAAGGAATCTATTATGTTATCGAGCCCGGAGAAATAATCGGTGTGGTCGAGGTCAATATTGAGTATCACCGCGATGTTCGGCGTGAAGGACAGGAACGAATCCTGATACTCGCACGCCTCCATGATGAACGTGTCCTTCGAGCCGACGCGGTACGCTCCGCCGATCTCGTCCATGACCGCGCCGAGAACTATCGTCGGGTCGAGCTTCGCCGACAGAAAGATATGGGCGAGCATCGCCGTCGTCGTGCTCTTTCCGTGCATCCCGGCGACGCCGATACGGTTCTTGCACCCACTCATCAGCCAGCCGAGGAAATCCGCGCGGTAGACGCAGTATTTCTCCCCGGCGCGGTCGTATTCAAGCGCCCTCGCGAGCTCGGGGTTGTCGGGCTTTATCGCGGCGGTGTAGACTATCACGTCCTGATCGTCGATGTGCGACGGGTCGAGCTCGTAATATATCTTCACGCCGCATTTTTCGAGCGCTTCTGTCAGTGCGGACGGCACGCGGTCATAGCCGCTGACATGACAGCCGCGCTCGAGCGCGATATGCGCGAGCGAGGACATACTGATGCCGCCGATACCTATGAAATAAACGGAGCGCGGGACCGAGAATATCTCCCCAAGGCGCTCCCTCGAATATGATGTGTACATTTATATCAACTCCTGAAAGGTCATGTCATTTTTTTCCCACAGGAATATTATACCACAATTCTGTGAAAAATAAAATAGGCGCGGCGAAATTTCCGATAAAAAATTTCAGGCAAAAAAGAGCGGCGGCGGGTATGAATAATTATACATTCCCCGGCGCCGCGGATATCTTTTCGATTTATATGTAAAAGCGCCGTAAAATCAGGAGACGCGGCGTGTCATTCACAATTCATCCCGCAATAGTTCAAATAAATCTTTCGCACATGCCGCATAAATTTCAAAAAAATACTGCATGAAATTAATAATTCGGGTGTATAATATTGTCAGGTTTCCGAGAGATCACCACCGGCAGATAATACGGATCTGGTCCCGGAGCCCGGCAGGTGGCACGCATGGCGACGCGGGTCCAGCGCACCGATATCCAGTGCCATCACCGCAGGTTTCAAAAACAATACAGTCAATCCTAAGGAGGAAACAAAAATGGTCATTACCGATATCAAAGTCAGGAAGCTCTTCGATGAGGGACCTATGAAGGCTATTGTTTCTGTAACCTTTGACGGTCAGCTCGCAGTGCATGACATCAAGGTTATCAATGCCAGAGACAAATTCTTCATCGTTATGCCGAGCCGCAAGAATCCCGATGGCTCTTACCGCGACATCGTTCACCCGATTAACGCGCAGTTCAGAGGTGTCCTTGAGGAGGCTGTCATAAGCGCTTACAATAAGGAACTCGAGATCGCGAAGGCGGCTGCGCTTGCTGAGGCTGAAGCTGCAGCGGCTGTCGAGACCGAAACCGTTACCGAATAATTTCCGAAAATCAGAGGCTGTCACTCACGTGACAGCCTCTTTGATTTATGACAGCAGACGCAGGACTCCGCTTGGCGGAGTCCTGACGTTTTTTGTTATCTGTAGATTTCAAGAACCTTCGCGAGCTTCTCCTCGGTCGCGGATTTCGCCTTGTCGTAATCCGACGCAATATTATTGTTGTTGTTGCGTATCCAGTTGACAAACATATGGCCGACGCCGTTCACCGAGTTCGAATGCAGATATCCGAAATCAAACGTCAGGCTGTCACGGATGAGGTCAATTATCTCACTGGACGCGTCGTCACGCGCCGCTTTTGTCTTGAGTGCCGTATCATAGAAAACCGGAACGACCTTCTTGTAGCTCTCAGCGCACAGCGCCTCAGTGATTATCGCGGACATTTCCTTGTCCTTCACGTCAATCGGGAGAACAAAGAGCGAGAACTCGTCAAGTGACGTCGAATGATACTGCTTCTGGTTCTCATCGTACTTCGGATACGGAAGTATGCCGAAATCATCGTTCATCGCGCGCAGCTGCTCTGACTTGCCGAGCGTCGCTGTGTACATGAGACCCTGACCGTTCGAGAACATATTGTAGATCTGCGTGCGGATGTCTCCGTCGCCGTTCGCGTACACGCCATCGTTGTTGTGTATGTAGTCGTTTATCTTTCCGACCGCCTCGATTGTGTGCTCGTTCACAAGCGTTATCTCCGGGAAGCCGTCTTTGCCCTTCTCGGTGACGTGGATCTCGAATGCCTCCTTCATGTTGTCGATTTCTGTCGCCCAGCCCATCAGCATTCCGTAGGAGTCGCCCTTGGTCCTCTTTCCGTCGCCGTCGATGTCCTGATAGACGTCCTTTGTCAGCTCCGCCATCTTGTCAAACGTCCACTTTCCGTCCTTCACAAGCGCGTAAAGGTCTCCGGTCTGATAGTTCTCCGCGAGCCTCTTGTTGAAGAATATGCAGTTCATGCCCTTCCAGAGAGCAAGAGAGATGTCTCCGGTGATCATGAAATCCTTGCCGTTGATTGTCAACTCCTCCGCGACAAGCTCAGACCACCACGGCTTCGTCTGGTCGATATAGTCAAGCTCGCTCCAGTTGAAGAATATTCCTTCCGAAACGATTCCCGGAATGGTCGCCGCGTAGCCCGCCACAAGATCGAACGCGCCGTCGCCCGCCATGACCGACGAGAGCAGCGTATTGTTGAACGCCGTCGCCTGGTCGCCCCACGTGCAGTTCAGAGGATATGAGACAAGATCAATCCCGAATCTGTCCTCGACAGCGAGATTCCGCTTATAGATCGCGTCGTTCAGCAGGTCGCCGGTCTCTTCCTCAGCCTCGAACTCGTAGACATAATCGGTTCTGTCGAGTATCGTGAATTTCGCGCCGCCGAAATTCTTTGCCGGCAAGTCATCGGACACTGCGTCGCGTCCGGTCTCCGCCGGGGTTGTTTCAGCGCTGTCTCCTCCGCCCGTTGTCGTCTCGTTTCCGGACGCGGACGTGTCACCGCAGGAAGCGACAGACGTCAGCATTGCCGCGAGAAGAAGGAAAGCCGTTATCTTAGTCTTTTTCATGTTTCAGATATCTCCTGACAAGTTATTATTATGATCCGGAGCGGACGTCATATGTATATTGCGCCGCCCGTCGTTTTCATCCATAATCATTATACCACACAGGAAATCATTTTTCAATAGTTTTGTCAGATTTACTTCGTCAATTTCAAATTTTGTAACGGTCCGGTCTATATATAATCTCATAAGTAAAACAATGCACAAAAACAAGCGGCACCGATTGTCACATATCAACAATCGGTGCCGCTATTCAATTCATGTCACCAGTAGATCACAGCGTCGGTCTCCGGCAGGCATTTCATCGGGTCGGTCGTGACCGTCCCGTGTCTCACCTCAAAGTGCAGATGAGTTCCGTACGCCGCGCCCGTGTGTCCCATTATGCCTATCTGTTGTCCCTGGAACACCTTGTCGCCGACAGACACCTTGAGCTCCTTCATGTGGGCGTAGAGCGTCACAAGGTCGCCGTCGTGCTGTATGCGCACGTGATTGCCGTAGGATGGCGTGAAGCCCGCCCAGACGACCTCTCCGCCGTCCGCCGCGTAGATGGGCGTTCCCTCGTCGTTCGGGATATCGATTCCGAGGTGGAAATCATACGAACCGTAAAGGTCGCGTCCGCCGTATCCGGAGGATATATCCTTCGACGTGTCGCACGGCCAGATGAACGTTCCGGTAGGGACAGGCTCCGGTCTCTCCTTAACGCCGCGGATGATCACACGCTCTACAGGCGATACATACGAGCCGACCGCCATCTCGCGTCTCGAGACCTCTTTTCCGTCCGCGTCATAGCTTATCTCGTACGTCACGATTCGCGAACCGTCCGAGCCCTCGCTCACGACCTCGTCGTCGCCCGTGTATCTCTCCTCGTCGTCTATATATCTCGTCTCAAAGTAAAGGATCTCGTTCACGGTCTCGGTACTCAGGAAAGTGTAGGAAAGCGTGAAATCGTTCTCAGGAGCCGCCTGACGTATCATGCCGAAATCGACGTCCGGGTCGATTATGTCAGCGACAGCCGCCGTATCGCTGACCGCGTCGTCCTCCGGCGCAAGAGCCGAAAACGCGGTGATACGCGTGATATTCCCGGTGTCCGCGTCATCAGCGACAGGCGCACCCGCTGCGGAGAACGCGGCGACCTCATACGTCATCTCCGCGTCATCCTCAACGATAGGGTTGATAAGACCGTCAATCTCCTCAAGCGACATCAGCGACGTCCTGAGACACGGCTGCTCCTCGATCCTTATATGATTGTCTATCCGGACGTCGCTGTAAGCGTCGTTACCGGACTCAAGTATATCGTCCTCGATATCGCCTATAAGCCCCTCAAGCGCCTCGCGGTCAGCGTACGCGCCGACCATACGGTTGTCCACATACAGCATATACGCGTCCTCGAAATCCCTGCCGACCGCCGCGGCGAGCGCCTCGTCCATATCGTCATATGTAAGATACTCCGGCTCACGGACGTTAATGACGCCGAACGTGACGCGTCCCGCCAGAGAATACCTCTCTCCCGCCGCCTCGGAAAGCTCCGACTCAAGCAGTCTGACTCTTCCCCTGACCGCCGACATGGACGAAACACAGCCGACAGATTCCCCGTCGACAAAAACCTCAATCGCCGCGTCATAACTCATGACGCCGCATATATAGACCGCGATCGCCGCGGCCATTACAGCGATCAGCGCGTACCAGAGCACCCTCCCGAGCACCCTGACCGCGCCGTTCTTTTTTTCCGGCATTTCAACATCTCCGTACTTAATCTGTTTTTTATATTATCTATCTCTGACTATCCCCGCGGATGGCAAATTCAGCCTTCCCTCTTTTGAATTCTTTATCTATTATAACTCACAGCGAATAAAAAGTCAAGTGGATAACTGAATTTTGTGCAACTTGCTCCGTAGAAATTTTCAATTTTTATATTGTTTAAGTCGCGCTTCTGTGATATAATATACTGAGTGCCGCCCGATTCACCGTCATATACCGCCGCTTCGTCTTTATCCGACGGGTGAACAGACGGAAAAAATAAAATACTAAAGAGGTAAAGATATATCATGGCTGAACTCAGATGGAACCCGATGATCAAAGACTGGGTAATGGTCGCTTCCAACCGTCAGAACCGTCCCCAGATGCCGAAAGACTGGTGCCCCTTCTGTCCCGATCCCTCAAACAAGGACCCGCACAAGAAAGTCCCGGACCACTTCGACGTTCTCGAATACGACAACGATTTCCCCGCTCTCTCCCAGAACCCGCCGGAACCCGACGACGTCGCGACCGACTTCTATAAAGTAAGAAAGTCCCACGGCAAATGCGAAGTCGTCCTCTACTCCCCCGACCACCACGGCACCCTCAAGGAGCTCTCCGACGAGCACATCAGAAAGCTCGTTGACCTCTGGGTAGAACGCTTCAATTTAATGAAAAAGGACCCCGAAATCAAATACGTCTTCATCTTCGAAAACCGCGGAGACGAAGTCGGAGTCACCATGCCCCACCCGCACGGTCAGATCTACGGCTACTCGGTCGTCCCGAAGAAGATCGAACTCGAACTCGAAGCCGCGAAAGAGCACCACGACGAAACCGGCGAATGCCTCTTCTGCCGCATGAACAAAGAAGAAGAGACCTGCAACCTCAGAATCGTCCATGAAAACGAAGACTTCATCGCCTACATCCCCTTCTTCGCCGACTACGCCTACGGCATCTACATCGTAGCCAAGTCCCACAAGCCCACCATCGCCGATTTCAACGACCGCGAAAAGGACAACCTCGGAAAGATGATCCGCGACATCTCTGGAATGTACGACAACCTCTTCCCCGAGCGCCCCGTCTTCCCGTACATGATGTGCATGCACAACGCCCCCGTCAACAACGACGACCCCCGCTACCCCGACCTCGACGAAATCTACCACTTCCACATCGAAATGTACCCGCCGCTCCGCGCCGCCAACAAACAGCAGTTCATGGCGTCCAGCGAAACCGGCGTCTGGGCCCACTGCAACCCGACCGCTCCCGAAGACAAAGCAGTCGAAATGAGAGCAGCGCTCAAGAGATATTTAGACAGCAAAAAGTAATAGCTTGCAGGGGGAGAGGAAACCCTTTGAAAAGGGTTTCCTCTCCCCCTGCACCCCCTCTTCTTCTCAAACTTCAGACATAAGCGATTAATATCGCCAGACACTTCTCACACTACTAACGTGCGGCAAACGCGGCGTGCAGATCCGGAAAATTCTTTCAAAAAGTTCGTTTCTCACATAAGAAAGGCACAGCTTATCTGAAAGCGTGCCTTTTCTATTCTGTTCAGTCGAAAATAACTTCCACACCAAACCGCTTATCCGTAGGAGTAGACGTCCAGGTCACGACTCCGCCCTCATTTTTCGCGGTCAGGACAAAATATTCCCGCCCTTCGCCGTCGTATATGCGTGCCTCCGCTGTCTTTCCCTCAGGCAGATTATAGACACAGAACACCGTGCCGTCAAGATAATCATAGTCGAAATTCCGCTCAAAATTGCCCCACGCGATGATGCTGCCCTCACGCGCCAGGAGCGGCATCTCCATATGCGTGCAGACGAACCTCTCATAGTGTCCGCCGTCATACGCCTTACCGGTTATGACGTCATGCCACCTGCCCTCGGGCAGCCAAACGTCAACCTCTCCGCTCTCATCGAACACCGGCGCCGCCAGCAGCGAATCACCGAACATATACTGTGTGTCAAGCGTCCGGCAGACCCGATCCTCCGGGAACTCGAGCAGCATCGCCCGCATGACCGGCAGCCCCTCGCGCGCCGCCGCGACCGCCTGACTCCATATATACGGCATCAGCTTTCCCTTAAGGCAGGTAAAGAACCTCAGCACGTCGACCGACTCCTCGTCAAACAGCCACGGCACCCTGTAGGACGTGCTTCCGTGCAGCCTGCTGTGCGAGCTCATGAGTCCGAACGCCGCCCATCTCTTGTACACATCCGGCGACGCCGTAGCCTCGAAGCCGCCGATATCGTGACTGAAATACCCGAACCCCGAAAGCCCGAGCGACAGCCCGCCGCGCAGCGTCTCCGCCATCGATGAATACTCCGCCGTACAGTCTCCGCCCCAATGCACCGGGAATCTCTGCGACCCCGCCGTAGCGCTCCGCGCGAACAGGCACGCCTTATCTTTGCCGTAAAAATCGGTCAGCGCCTCATACACCGTCTTGTTATAAAGATAGGTATACATATTGTGCATGAGCTCCGGATCAGAGCCGTCATAGTACACGACGTCCGTCGGTATCCTCTCGCCGAAGTCGGTCTTGATGTTCGTCACGCCCATCTTCAGAAGCTCTGTTATCTTATGCCTGAACCAGTCGCGCGCCGCCGGGTTCGTGAAGTCGACTATCGCCATTCCCGGCTGCCAAAAATCGGTTCTGAATATCCCGCCGTTCCTGTTTTTCAGCAGATAACCCTCGCGCGCCGCCTCGTCGGAGAGCGTTGACAGCTCGGAGATATACGGATTTATCCACACGCAGACAGAGAGCCCGCGGTCGCGCAGACGCTTCAGCATAGCCGCCGGATCCGGGAACTGTCTCCTGTCCCACTCAAAGTCGCACCACCTGAACTCGCGCATCCAGAAGCAGTCGAAATGGAACACCTGAAGCGGTATCCCTCTCTTCTCCATCCCATCGATGAAGCTGTTGACGGTCTCCTCGCTGTAATCGGTCGTAAAAGATGTCGAGAGCCACAGACCGAACGTATATCTCGGAACAAGCGGAGCGCGCCCGGTCAGCGACGTGTACGAACGCAGCACATCCTTCGGTTCCGCGCCGCCGATGAGAAAATACTCCATCTCCTCGCCCGGGAGAGTGAAGCTGACCTTCGACACGACGTCGGAGCCTGCCTCGAAAGAGACATTCCCGCTCGAGTTCACGAATACGCCCCATCCGCCGCTCGTCAGGAAGAAAGGTACGCACTTATAGCTCTGGTAAGAGCTTGTTCCGCCGTCCGAGTTCCACATATCCACCGTCTGACCGTTCTTGACGAAATGAGTGAACTTCTCGCCGAAGCCGTAGACGCACTCCCCGACGCCGAGCGAAAGCTGCTCGCGCAGATACGACGGGTGCTCCGGTATCGCCTCGAAAAATCGCGGATTGAAGCCGCCGTCCGCGCCGTGACGGTCGTTCACAATATAAGATGTCGTGCGTCCGCGCGAGGAGGTCAGCTTTCTGTCCCCGTAGAAATAATCGATCTGCCAGTCGGAATGGAGCTTTATCTCGACACGCGTCTTTCCGGAGACAAGAACCGCCGTGTCGTCGCCGATCGTTATCTCCGGGATATAGCCCTTGTCGCGCTCAAGCTCAAACTCCGGTCGCTTCACGCCGTCGTCCGGGTAGTGTACCATTTTCACGCCGATAATGTTCTCGGCAAAGGATGAATAGGTGATTCTCAGCACCGGGCCCCCGAGCGTCATTCCGCGGTTATATATCCGGGACCCCGTCGCGAGTATGGTTATCGAGTGCGCGTCGTGCGACAGCACCTCATACGCGCCCGACATATTGTGAACCTCATAATCCTTCTGCGTCAGCCAGCATCCGTCTGCGAATTTCATGATCCTTATCCTTTCATTACGATACTTAGAAGACTATTCTCTGAGGATATGATAACACATCGGGAAGGGATTGTCAATATCGGGAGAAAAGTTTACAAAAACACGCCGCCGGTTCTGTACCTGGCGGCGTATTCCGCATGATTTCTTCAGGCGTCAATTCTCAGTAACGCTCGCGACGAACTTGTCTATTGCGCCCCTGTACTTTTCAACTTTTCCCGCGAACATTGACGCGATGTCTGTCGAGTTTTTCTCACAGAGCGACCTCAGATCAGTGCTGAAGCTTGTCATATAAAACGCCGGATCGAACACCTGATGCTCAAAGATATAGTCGAGCATATCGAGTGATTCCTCATCTCTCACGTACTTTCCGCGCAGCGTGGATTCATAGTAAGCTGGTCTCACATACAGGTGCGACTGATACGCCATATCCTCGAGTATCTTTCCGGTCATCTCAAGGTGAGTGTTTGTCACGGGTATCTGCACGGCGGAACCGTAGTAGCCATGAATGAATGTCGCATACTTCTCCTGCTGATCGTCCGCCTTCGGCAGAGGAATCAGTCCGAAATCCATCTCCATATCTCTCAAAAGGGAAATAAAGACCGAAGTCTCAACATAAAACAGAATTCTTCCTTCCTTGAAAGAATTCCATGGAAGCGTCTGTCTCTGCGACTTGTACTGTTTCTTGTCCGCGAACAGCGTGACCGTCTCATCGTTCAGTATCTGGATGGCCTTTGTGAAGCTGTCGATGAATGACTCGGAAATAGTGTTGATCTCCGGGATATCATCCTTGTTTTTTTTAGAAATACTGTAATCCGAACCGAACAGGAAGCAGTCGGAGCCGTAGAGATTACAAGCAAATCCATATCTGTCGTTCTCGTCGAGCTCTCCGTCTCCATCAAGATCCGCGGATATTCCGCGGGACATCGACGCGAATTTATCTATAGTCCATTCCCCGCTTTTGACAAGATCATACGGGCTCTCGAGCGAAAGATCGGATACTATCTTCTTGTTGAACATCATTACCGCCATGTTATCAAGAGACAGAAGATTGATATCACTGACCGCAAGATAATTTTTGCCGGCGATTGAGCCTCCGGAAACCGAGTCCTGATTCCACCACGGGTTCGAGAGGTCGACATATGGAACGTCGTTCAGGTCAAGCAGATATCCCTTGCCTGCTGACGCATATGAATCACCGATGCCTCCGAGCGCGACATCATAGGAATCGTCTCCGGAATTTACTACCTTGCTTATCGAATCCGCGACGTTCGCTTCGACCACCTCGAGTTTTATGTTATACTTGTCCTCAATGATCACGTTACGTCTGAAAACAGAGTCGTTCAGGATATCGCCGTTTTCCTCGGTAACGTTTATCTCTCTCAGACGATTGTTGACTTCATTCGGTTCCACAACGAGGAACGTTATCTCAGCCCCGCCGAAATCCTCCGCCTCGAGCTCCGGATACTCCGTTTCCGCGCTCCCGGTATCCGTTGTCGTCTCACTGCCGTCCGTCTTGCCGGTTTCCACGGAACCTCCGGTCTGACCGCAGGAGAAGAGCTGCGCCGAGCACAGAACGGCGAGCAGGAGCGCCGTCAGTCTCCACGCCCTCATGATCTCTTGACCCCGTACGCCTTGACGACGACACGCTTCAGCTCCGCTTTTCCGGAAACCGGCTTCCCGGCGAGTATATCGTCCTCATTCAGCGTCGCGACGAGTATCTCCTTGTCGCTGAATCTGTTATAGTCATACACAATATGCAGATACCCGTCCGCCGTCTCGGTCACGTCCGGATACGACACGTCGTTTCTCTCGTCGAGCAGTATTCCCTCACTCCACGTGTGCCCGTCGTCCTCCGAGAGCATCGCGGTCAGGTTGTTCCTGCCCTTGAAGTTTTTGTGGTTGACGAGAAGCAGTCTGCCGCTTCTCAGCCGTCTCACGCAGAAGCGCGAGTTCGGTCCGCCGAGCCCCGAATCATGCCCGGTCGACCATGTGACGCCGCCGTCGGTCGATACGCTCTCGCCGATGCCGTAGTTCGTGCGCACCAGCATCACGAGCGTTCCGTCCTCCCTCTCATAGAGCATATGCTCGTCGATAAGGCGATCCGGGCAGTCGCAGTGACCTATGCACTTGTAAGTCTTCCCGCCGTCCGTCGAGCGGTAGACGTTTGAGAACCTCTCATCCGGAATGAAGTTCAGTTCAGAGTTGCAAGCCGCCCAGATAGCGCACGGGAGCAGCCAGTCGCCGTTTTTCAGCGCGATCGGCTTGTTCATCATGACGCCGTTCGCAATTCTCTCCGGTGCCGAGAACCTCACCTCGTCCGCGTCCGGATTGTCACAGACCGCGCACCAGACGCCGACCCTTCCGTCGAACCACGTGCTGCTCTGCGCCCAGAAAAGCCTCAGCTTCCCGTCCGGCGACATCCAGAGGCACGGGTCGAAGCACCGCGTGTTCTCAGCCGGCGGAATAACCGCCATGAACGCCTTTCCGAAATCCTTTCCATCCTCGCTCTTGTAGAGAAGCAGGAAGTTTCCGTTGCCCTCATCCTCCATGCCGGTGTAGAACGTGATGAAGAACCTGCCGCCGGGCGTCGACTCTATGCCCGGGATACCCTGGAATTTTCTCGCCTCGTCGGCGTACACGCCGTCCGGGTCGTGAAGTATCGTCTCGTCGTAAATATAGCTTGCGGGAAGCAGCGATTTGTCCTTATCGGTGGTATTTACTGCCATGATAGTCTTCCTTTCGTAAACACAGAAATCAGTATCGTTCTCCGGAACCCTTCCGAGTTCCTTCGCCGTCCGCATAACCATACGTGAAAGCCGCATCACCTCGTCGCCGCCCGGAGCCTCAGCCGACCTCGCCCGCATCTCAAGCGAAACTGCCATCTCCGCGCCGTCGAGCTGTCGGTAAGGAGCCGCCAGCGCCCACGTGAACGCGCTGTTCTCGAACTCCTCCACCGCGAATCCCCGCTTCCGGACAACGGCAAGCTCATCGGTCAGACTGAACCACGTGACAATAGAGTTCGCCGTATGCGCAGTATAGCATCCTGTACCGACGCTGAGTCCGACCGACTCGTCATCCGACATTGAGAGCACCGCCTTTCCGGGCGCAGTCAGGTGCATCTCACGGGTCTCTCCGACCTTCGGCGCGAAGCGCTTCATCTTCTCGTCCGCCGAGACCGCCATGCACAGGACCATTCCGGAATCCCTGCGCCAGATCGACGCCGAGAGCCCCGAATCCAAATGCAATCCCGTTATGACAGCCCTCTCAGCCGCGCCGACACCGACACTCCGGAACATCATCGCCGCGAGCAGCTGTGAACGCCTTCCGATGACATACCCGCCGCCGGACGTCTCAACGCATCCCATGTCGAGAAGCGTGGAAAGACAATCGTGCATACTGCTTTTCGGGATTCCGAGCGCGCGCGCAAGCTCACTCACCCCGACCGGTCTCCCGGATCTCGAGAGATATTCGAGTATCATGATCGACCTTTCCACAGACCTGTTCATAAAAAGCGCTCCCAACTGTCCATCGTTCGGTATTCCGAACGCTTTCCGTATTTTTTATGCAAGGAATTATACCACCGAATACATTAATTGTCAATTGGAAGTTATTACAATTTTACTCATTCTATTTTGTGCATACCGCACAATCACCGTTACCCGGCTCACTCCAACGTTCCAAACGCGTCGTTAAGCGTCCCGAGCTTCTTTTCGACCTTATTCTGAAACTTCGTCAGCGTCGACACGATATCGCGGTTATCCTTCGCGAAAGCCTGACGCATCACGCCGTCGCGGAACTCCTCGCAGAGTATCGTGTCTCCGTAGTCAAAGACCCTGTTCTCAAACGCTATATCGAGCATCTTTGACGATTCCTCGTCGCGCGTGAACTTGACCTTCAGTGCGACCTCATAATACGCCGGGATAACGATCTTCCTCGATTCACACGCCATAGCCTCGAGTATCACGGAGGTCATTTCCGGGTCGGCGTTCGTCAGCGGAACTCCGAAAAGCTCGCAGCCCTCGATGCGCGAATAATATTTATCCTGAGTCTCGTCATATTTCGGATACGGAATGATACCGAAGTCGGTCGCCGCGTCGCGGGTCAGGGATATCTGGAAGCAGGAGCTGTCGGTAAAGAGCGCCTTTCCGTCGCAGAACATCTGCATCTCCTCCTCGCGGTCGACCGTGATCGGCACACGGTGCCAGATATTGTCGTTCCATGTGATCTCGAAAACCTTCTGACAGACATCTATGAATTTCTGGTCGGTGGGAGCGGTGTAAACCAGCTGACCGTCGTCCTTCTTCATGGATAATGCTCCACCGGCGATCCAGAAGCCCGGAAGCACCTGCTTCCCGAGCGACGTATAGCCGTACTGATCATTTTCATCCATGACAGAGTCGCCGTTGACATCCGAGACCGCCGCGCGCGACATCTCGCCGAATCGATCAAACGTCCACTTTCCGTCGAGCACGGTCGAATAGATATCCCCGAGATTCAGATCGTCGATCATCTTCTTGTTGAACAGAAGCACATGAGTGAAGTCAAACGCCGAGATATTGAAATCGCCAACCGCGAAATAGTGCGCGTTTCCGATAGAGAGATTGTCATAGAGCTGGCTGTTCCAGTACGGCTTTTCGGTGTTTATCGCCGTCAGGTCATCTATCTTATAAAAATACCCTTCCGACGCGTAATTGAACATATGCACACAGCGCCCGACGTAAAGCTGATATGTATCGTCTCCAGCCAGCAGAAGCTTGCGCGGCGCGTCGTTTCCCTCGACCGTGTAGTCATAATACTGCTCATCAAAGCTGAAGTTGAATCGCTCCTCAAGCTTGCGGTTCCTGTTATAGACCGCGTCGTCGATTGTGTCTCCGGTCGCCTCCTGCCGGTCAAGATATGGATAGAAGAGCGGAGTCGTGCGCGTGTAGATCGAGAAAGATCTGCCGCTGAAGTCATATTTTCCGAGATCATCACTGAGCTCAGTCTCGGTTGCCGCGGAATCGCTTTCCTTGATGTCATCTCCCGATGAGTCGGGCGTGGTCGTCTTGCCGTCCACGGAAGCCTCGCCACAGGAAGCCGATAAGAGCAAAGCGGCAGTCAGAAGAAAGAGAATTACTTTTTTCATCTTTTTCGCCTTTCATATTTACAAGAATATTTTTCTGTGATATAATTATACTATAAGTTTTTTCACTTTTATATCATATTCTTGCGAAATCTGGATATTTTTGCATAAAAATCTTGCGGAGGATTGTATATGGAACTCAGTAATTATGTCAACAGAAATGAAGCGGCGGATTCCACAATCTATAACAACATAACGAACGGCTCGCCGAAGGACAGCGGCCATGTGCTTCACTGGCACCCGCACTATGAGTTCATGATAGTATACAAGTCGAGCACATACACGTTGACGAACAACTCAAAGAAAATCGTCAGCGACCGTCCGGCGATCTATATTCACCGTCCGTACACGCTGCACCTGATCGTGACGCACGAGGACAGCGTGTACGAGCGCAGCATAATACGGTTCGGAAAAAAATTCTTCTCGTATTTTTCGCGTGACCTTATTGATTTCTCGCCTCTGACAGACGCCGACCTCACCTGTGTATACCCGAATCCGGCGGAAATGGCTCAGATACACGCGCTCACCGACATTATCCACAATACGGAGCACCGGAAACATGACAAGGTGCTTATGTATCTGCAAATCGCGCAGCTCTTACATATGATATCCGACATACTGGAAAGCGGAAGGGGTGAGCGGTTCTCGGGCTCACTTTCATATATTCAGAATGTCATACTGCTCGCGGCTGAAAATCTCGCTTCTCCGCCGACAATCAGGGAGCTCGCGGACCGCTTCAATATCGGACAGTCAAAATTCTGTTCCGACTTCAAACGACACACTGGTTCAACCTATAAAAAATATCTCACCGACCTGCGCATGGCGCGCGCCCGCGACCTCCTCGCGTCCGGCTCAAGCATAATCAACGCGTCGCTCGAAACCGGTTATTCCAGCGAGGCGCATTTCATAAAGGCTTTTCATAGTTATTATGGCGTAACACCGGGCGCGCTCAGGAAATAGTTCTGTGCGTTCCGACAAATCCGCGTGAATTTCTAAAACCGCTTGCAAAATGCCGTCCGATAGGATATAATGTAAGAACAGGCTTGACCTCACACAGCGGTCAGAAAGGAAGTTTCAAGATATGAAAAAAGTAGTCCTCCTCGGAGACTCAATAAGACTGATCGGCTACGGCACAAAAGTGCCGGAGATGCTCGGACCGGAATACACGGTCTGGCAGCCGTCCGACAACGGCAGATACGCGCAGTACACACTCCACGGAGTACTCGAGGACTGGGTCGACGGCATCGCGGGCGCCGACATCATTCACTGGAACAACGGTCTCTGGGACATGAGCGTTCACGGGGACGACGGCGTATTCACCCCGCTTGAGGCATACGGCGATTTCATCATGAGAATCGCGAAAGCTCTCAAAAAAACGACCGGAAAGATAATCTTCGCGACGACGACACCGGTCA
The DNA here is from genome assembly GCA_900546315.1 of uncultured Eubacteriales bacterium. Lineage (GTDB taxonomy): Bacteria > Bacillota > Clostridia > Oscillospirales > CAG-272 > Flemingiibacterium. Next base: position 8,560 of record URCP01000035.1, on the reverse strand, counting down.
GAAACCATCCGCTCAACAACAACGAGATCGCCAGAAAATACAACGAATACATCGTGCCGAAACTCGAAGCGGAAGGAATCATTATAAACGACCTCTACTCGCTTGTCTCGGCAAACCTCGATGATTATATCCGCGAAGACGACAGCGTTCACCTTACCGCGGCGGGTATAGACGCCTGCTCAAGGCAAATCTGCGCGAAAATAAAATCCCTCGCATGACAAAAGGATAAAGGAGAAAGCACATGAAAAAGATAGTTCTCCTCGGAGACTCAATAAGACAGATAGGCTACGGCACCAAAGTGCCGGAAATGCTCGGAACGGATTTCAGCGTCTGGCAGCCATCCGACAACTGCCGTTTCGCCGAATACACGATGCGCGGCGTCATGTATGACTGGAAGAACGAGATCGCGGGCGCCGACGTGATCCACTGGAACAACGGACTCTGGGATGTCTGCGACCTTGTCGGCGACGGACCGTTCACGCCGCTCGTGACCTACGGCGAGTTCATGCTCCGGATACTGAAGGTGCTTCGGAAGACCACGGACAAGATCATATTCGCGACAACCACCCCGGTCACGGAACAGAATCCTTACAACAGCAATAAAGTCATAGACGAGTTCAACGCGTACATCGTACCGAAGCTCATGGCGGAGGGCGTCGTGATAAACGACCTGAACGCGCTCGTCTCATCCGATATTGACAGATACATACGCAAGGATGACAACATCCACCTGACCGACGAGGGAATCGATCTCTGCGCCGCGGCGGTCTGCGAAAAGATAAAGTCTGTACTGTGACGATATCCGCAACAAAAGCGACAGATATCAGAAATATCCTTCCTGTACAAAACCCCGATTCTGTCTGAACACAGATATCCGGGATGTCCGAAAAACATACAGTAATCCCCCGGTGACAAATTTTGCGACACCGGGGGATTACTGTATATTGAGTTTCTTTTCAGGATAGTATATAATATAATCACACCAAGGGAAACGACCTGAGGTCACCCCGCCGGACACCGGAAGACTCCGGCACTGATTATATTAAAAAGATAAGATAAAAGAATTCACAGGAGGAAAAATCATGTACTATTCAAGCGGAAACTATGAAGCATTCGCGCGCCCCAAGAAACCGGAAGGCGTTGACAACAAATCAGCCTACATCGTGGGCAGCGGTCTCGCCGCTCTCACCGCGGCGTGCTACCTCGTCCGCGACGGCCAGATGAAGGGCGAAAACGTCCACATTCTCGAAAAGGAGCAGCTTGCGGGCGGCGCCTGCGACGGCTGGAAATTCGAGAACGTCGGATACGTAATGAGAGGCGGCCGCGAGATGGACAACCACTTCGAGGTCATGTGGGATCTCTTCCGCTCGATCCCGTCGATCGAGACCGAAGGCGTCAGCGTCCTCGATGAGTACTACTGGCTAAACAAGGAAGACCCGAACTACTCCCTCTGCCGTGCCACCGTCAACCGCGGCGAGGACGCGCACACAGACGGAAAGTTCGACATCTCCGACAAGGGCGCGATGGAGATAATGAAGCTCTTCTTCACTCCCGATGAGGCTCTCGCCGACAAGCGCATCACCGATGTGTTCGACGACGAGGTGCTGAACTCCAACTTCTGGCTCTACTGGCGCACGATGTTCGCCTTCGAGAACTGGCACAGCGCGCTTGAGATGAAGCTCTACATCAAGCGCTTCATACACCATATCGGCGGTCTGCCGGATTTCACAGCGCTCCGCTTCACGAAGTACAATCAGTATGAGTCGATGATACTCCCGATGGTGAAATACCTCGAGAGCCACGGCGTCGACTTCCGTTTCGGCACAAAGGTCGTCAATGTCGGGTTCGACATCACCCCCGAGAAGAAGGTCGCGAAGAAGATCGACATTATAAAGGACGGCGTGCCCTCGTCGATAGACCTCACCGAGAACGACCTCGTGTTCATCACGAACGGCGGCTGCGTCGAGAACTCCTCGATGGGCAGTCAGGACACCCCCGCGCCTTTCAACAAAGAGATCAAGGAAGGCGGCGGCTGGGATATGTGGAGAAAGATCGCCGCTCAGGATCCGTCCTTCGGTCACCCGGACAAGTTCTGCTATGACCCGGAGCAGTCGAACTGGATGAGCGCCACCGTCGAGACCTTCGATGATGAAATCCTGCCTTATATAAAGAATATCTGCAAGCGTGACCCGCTCTCCGGCAAGGTCGTCACCGGCGGTATCGTGACTGTCAAGGATTCCTCGTGGCTGATGAGCTGGACAATAAACCGCCAGCCGCAGTTCCGCGAACAGCCGGATGGTCACTGCCTCGTCTGGGTCTACGGCCTCTTCTCCGACAAGCCCGGCGACTATATAAAGAAGCCTATGCGCGACTGCACCGGTAAAGAGATCTGCATGGAGTGGCTCTACCACATCGGAGTTCCGGAGGACAGGATCGAGGAGCTCGCCTCGAAGCACGCGAATACCGTTCCGGTCATGATGCCGTATATCACGGCGTTCTTCATGCCGAGAGCAAAGGGCGACCGTCCTGACGTAGTTCCGGAGAACGCGGTGAACTTCGCTTTCCTTGGTCAGTTCGCCGAAACCGCGCGCGACACGATATTCACAACTGAGTACTCGATGCGCACCGGTATGGAGGCTGTCTACACGCTCCTGAACATCGACCGCGGCGTGCCGGAGGTCTGGGGAAGCACCTATGACGTCCGCGACCTGCTGAACGCCACGGTAAAGCTCCGCGACGGAAAGAAGATCACAGACATGGATCTCCCGCTCGTCCAGAAGCTCGCGCTCAAGGTGGTACTGGAAAAGATCGAACACACGGATATCGAGAAGCTGCTCAAGGAATACAATGTAATATGATCTGACGCTTTCATTATCATCTGAAAAGGTCCTTCGCACATTTGTAAGTGCGGGGGACCTTTTTTACGCGAGATACAGCTCGGTGAAAACGCAGACGACGAACGCCAGCAGAGACAAATTACCGTCAGACAGGAACAGCAGACAGACCGAAACGAGCCAGAGAAGAAACACAGAGACAGCGGACATGACAGAGACAAAACGCTCCCCCCACGAAAAATCCGACAGCAGCACGGAGAGCGCGTTTCCACCGTCAAGAGTCCTCACCGGCAGCAGGTTAACCGCCGCGAGCGCGAACGAGCACAGCGCGAAGATATCCCATCCGGCTGCTGCCGACGCCGCGCCGGAGATCAGGTTCACAAGCGGTCCGGCGAGATATACGGCGGTCATCGCGGTCTTCCCGGCGCCTGTGTGCCTCCCGCGTATTTCGGCGCCCGCGACGCATATGTTTATCCTGTCGACCGGCACGCCGCACAAGGACATCGCGAGCAGATGCCCTGCCTCGTGAAGAAGCGCCGCCGTTATCGGAACAATCGCCGCGGCGCTTCCCTCGGCGAGTGCCCAGAAGGCGAACGCCAGCACCGCTGGAAGGCTGACGCTGAACGCGGCATGGCGTTTTTTACCCTTCCTCACGCCTGACTACCGGCGGGAGCAGCGCGCGTGACGTTGTTTCCGGGCTTTCGCTTTCCGATGTCATGTCCGTGTCTGCCGTTTCTTCGGTCTGAGCGGAGCTTTCTCCCGCGTGAGCCCCTACCGCTATGTCTCCGTCCCTCATCTGATCGACGAGGTCAGAGATCGACACAGCGACGTCCCCGCTGTCAGCTGTCCATATGTTATAAGCGAGCGCCGCGCCGGACAGCGCGAACAGCAGGCACGCCAGCAGGACCGAATTACCTCTCCGCCTCATATATCCACCTCCGGAAGTATTGATCAAGATACATAACGATACTCAAAAAAAAGTTCGGGTATGCCTGTTCCGGCGGGTGGGAAAAGATTTTTCAAAAAAAATTTGAGAAATTTCAGAAAAGCCCTTGACAAATCGATTCGAATGTGGTATAATATTAATGTTCTCGGGACACGGTCCTGAAAATCAAAAGGCCTGTTGGTCAAGCGGCTAAGACGTCGCCCTCTCAAGGCGAAAACATGGGTTCGATTCCCGTACGGGTCACCAAGAGCGATTTCAGACGAACACCAATCGTTGGTATTCGTCTGATTTCTATTTTGAGCAACCAAATAATAAAGACACATTACTTCGGCAATGTGTCTTTATTTGCTATCAGCAAAACGGAAACCATATTGCGCAGCTCATGACACCATCCGCCCGATGAAAAACAAAAAAGCCGCTCACGCGACTTTTCTTGCCTGGCTGGGGATGAGAGATTCGAACTCCCACATACAGAGTCAGAGTCTGCTGTGCTGCCATTACACAAATCCCCAATAAACGGTTCGTTCCGTTAACAGATAATATTATACCACACAGAGAACTATTTGTCAAGAGGTTTTCGAAAAAAAGTTTTTCGTTTCCGAAAAAACTTTTCTCACCGCCATCTCCCGCGTCTCCGCGGCGGTTCATCCGTCTGAAACAACCGGTTCCGGAACGCTTCGTCTGAATCCGAAACCATAACTTTACAATGCTTTCATAATTTGTTGTTGGAATCTTCTTCCTGGTATGATATAATGATGTTGTACAGATACTGTTTCGTGTATGAAATGGCGTCCTTCCGCTCCCGGAAGGTCTGATGTTCAACTCATAAAGGAGAGATACAAATGAAAAAGTGCAAGAAATACTGCGAAGAGGGATGCGGCGCCCTTAAGCTCGCCCTCATCATCACCGGCTCCATCGTCGCCGCCGCCGGAATCATCCTGCTTCTGCTGAAGCTCTTCAAGCGTAAGCACGTGAAGCTGCCCTGCGACTGCTGCTGCGACGACCACGAATCCGACGACTCGTGGGACATCGACGAGGATGTTCTGAACGAGCTCGAGCTCGACGACTCCGACGAGGACGAGACCAAAGGCTGCGACGCCGAGGCAGAAGACGCTGAAGAGGAAGTCGAGGAAGCATCCGAGGACGCGAAAAAGTCCGATGACACAACCGATACCTCCGACGCCGAATAATCAGTAACCAATACCGCATAACCGCCGTGTACGCCAGTGGGAGCATCACGGCGGTTCTTTTTTCAACCGGAACTTCCGGCAATTTCGCGGTCCCTCTTGACACCGGGGATTTTTTTTGCTATAATCAATATGTCAAACGACCAACAACACCGCGCGACGACTGCGCGCGGCACAAAGCGGAGGAAACAATGCGTGAGACAAAGTTGCTTTTCTGCGGAGACGTGTGCTTCCGGCACCAAAAAAACAGAGGTCCGGGTCACGCCGCCTCCATACTGTCCGAACTTGAAACTGTGCTCGACAGCGCGGACAAGGTCATTATAAATCTCGAAACACCGCTCGCGCCGGACGGTGTCGGCGCGCCGATAACCAAGAGCGGACCGGCTCTTATATCCGACCCGTCATGGGTGGATTTTCTCGAAGAAGCCGGATGCGGCCTCGCGGTGATGGCGAACAATCACACCGGCGACTACGGAGAAGACGCGCTCTCATACACCACAGAGCTGCTCACCGGACACTCGATACCATATATCGGCGCGGGATCTGATATCGACGAAGCGTACTCGGCATACAGATTCACCTCGAACGGCACAAGCGTGTCGATCATCGCCGTCTGCGAGAACGAATTCGGCACCGCCGGTAAGAGCTCCGCCGGCACCGCCGGTTACGCCCCGGAAAGAATCGGCTCGAAGATCGCCGAGGAAAAACTCGTATCCGACAAGGTCATCGTCGTCTTCCACGGCGGCTGTGAAAACAATCCCGTTCCGTCGCCCGGGTGCAGGGCACGGTACAGGAACCTCGTCAGACTCGGCGCGGACGCCGTCATCGCCGGACACACACACTGTATTCAGGGCTACGAATACTTTCAAGGCTGTCCTATTGTCTACAGCATGGGAAACTTCCTCTTCAAGTGGAGCAGCATCGAGGAAGAACCGTGGTACCACGGGTATATCGCTGAGCTTTCGATAGGTGACAGGCTGACTGTCCGCCCGATACCGTACAGATTCGATACGGACGGGTCTAAAATCCACCCTCTCGCCGGAGATGAGCTCGAAAAAACGCTCGCGTACATCGAAAAGCTCTCGCTGCTAATTCCCGACACAGACGAGCTTCAGCGGCTCTATGACGGCTGGTGTACGATCTCCGGGCTCTCATATATAAAGAGCCTCGTCGCGAAGGACGAATACTTTTCCGCTCAGCGCGCGCCGGACGAGATCGTCCATCTGAAGAACCTTCTCTCCTGCGAGTCGCACAACGAGCTCATGCGCCGCACCCTTGAGCTCGCGTTCACAGGCAAGCTCGGCGAGGCAAAGGAAATTGCCGCCGAGATACGCGAACTGCAAAAAATCCCGACATAAAGGAATTTTATCATGGAACACTCCGGAATCAGACAGCAGATAGAAAACAAGCTCGCAGCGGCAAGAGAAACCGCCCTGAACCTCGCGGGCACTCTCACGGACAGAACCAGTCTTCTCGATTACGCTTCACTCGTCAGAACCGTGAACGGTATTGAAATATGGACCGAAGCCCTGAGACGCGCCGTCTCGGAGCATGAGATAATCGTGATACCCCCGCGTGATGAACCGTACTACATAGACGGCACTGTCGTCCTGCCGTCCGACCGGCGTATCGAGGCTTCGGGCTCGACGCTGAAGCTCACGCCCGACTGTGATGTTCTCATGTTCATCACGGCGAGCGCCGCGGATGGAACCCATGCGCCGATCGACCGGAATCTGAACCCGCCCGTACACAACATATCGATACACGGCGGAAAATTCGAGGAATCCCGCACCCGCCGCGGCGGCTACGGCACATCCGGAAAGAACGACCAAGAACGCAGTATGCACGGTATTTCGACTCTGTTCTATCTCGGGAACGCCGAAAATATCATAATGACCGACGTAACAATCGCTCACACCGCTGGCTTCGCGGTCCAGACCGGAAACGTTATCGGCGCGTTTTTCGAGAACATCCGCTTCGAGCACTGCTACGCGGACGGACTGCACATCAACGGGAACACCGAAAACCTTCTCTGCCGGAACATCTCCGGGCAGGTCGGTGACGACCTCGTCGCGCTCAACGCCTACGACTGGCAGAACTCCTCCGTCAACTTCGGACCAATCGTCACCGTCCTCTGCGAAAATCTCGAACTCTCCGCCGACAGCCCGTACAAAGCTATACGGATTGAACCCGGAAGATACTGGTACGACGACGGCGTGGGCGTAGACTGCGCGCTGAAAAACGCCATTCTGCGCGATATACGCGGAATACGCACCTTCAAACTCTACTACCAGACCCCGCCGTATCGTATCGGCGGCAAGCCGGAGCGCGGAGACGTCGGCAGCGCGGACAACCTGTTCTTCGAGGACATCACAATTGATCTGTCCGAACCGATCGACGGCTTCGATGTCTACAAAAATTCCGACCCGGTGCGCGGCTGCTTCGCGGCGTTCGAGCTCGGGGCGGACATCGGTTATATGAGGCTCGAGAACATCCGGATAAATCTATATAAAGATAAATTCCCGTACTCCTACCTCGTCTGCTGCGGCCCTAAATCCGTACTCAAAGGCGACGCCGAAATATTCGACCCGTATCTCTCAAGCCGCGTCCGCCGTCTCGATCTGAAAGGAATAACCGTGAACGGCGTTCCGGCGGAAACCGCCGAAGGTCTCACAAGAGAAATCGTCTTCGACGATGTCGACCACGACGATAACTCAACCGCCAGCGGCGTATTCGACCAAATCAAATTTAAAAAATAAAAAAGAGGTAAACCCAAATGACCGAAGAAGAAAAAATATTCGCGGGCCAGCTCTTCTGCGCCGGCGATCCCGATCTCAAAGCAATCAAACTCCGCTCCCACAAACTCTGCCACGAATACAGCCTCACCTATGAAGACGAAACCGAAAAACGCGCCAGACTCCTCTCCGAAATCGTAGGCGAACTCGGCGAAGGTTCATTCATGCAGGGACCCATCTACTTCCACTACGGCGTCCACACCAAAATCGGCAAACGCTTCTTCGCCAACTACGACCTCACCGTCCAGGACGACGCCCTCGTAACCATAGGCGACGACTGCGCCTTCGGACCCAAAGTCACAATAGTCACCCCACTCCACCCCATGCTCCCGAACGAACGCCGCTTCATGAAAAACGAAAACGGCGAAGTCAAACGCCTCTGCTACGCCAAACCCGTTAAAATCGGCAACGACTGCTGGCTCGGCGCCCGCGTCACCGTCTGCTCCGGCGTCACCATAGGCGACGGCTGCGTAATCGGCGCCGGAAGCGTTGTAGTACGCGACATCCCGCCCCACACCTTCGCCGCAGGAAACCCCTGCCGCGTCATACGCCAACTCACCGATAAGGACAGCATCAGACACAAACCCGACGTCCTCGCCGACAACTCAATCATCGAGGACGAAAACTACGGGAAAGACTCATGCAGCCTCTATGATATGAAAAAATAAATCCAAAGCTTGCAGGGGGGGGGGGGGGGGGGGGGGGGAAAAATAGGGGGGGGGGGCCCCCCCCCCCGCCGAAAAAAAAGAAAAAAAAAAAAAAAAACGTAATAAAAAAAAACCCCGCCCGACAAGATAT